>CAYMRI010000027.1:0-16178 GCA_964392835.1 uncultured Eubacteriales bacterium | reverse complement strand
TCAAGTTGTTGTGGAGTTTTTAGTTGACAACTCCGGTGTCAAAATATTTCAGCTTTGTATTAACTGTAGCTACGAAGAAGTAAAAGAAACAATAAAAAGCCGGATATACCTGTTCAGGCTGATGGCAAATATAATTGAACTTGGCAACCCAATTTTTTAACTGCATTTTCTTCAAAAATGCCATTTTTGCAGTTAATCCTTTTCCCATAATGCACATGTAACAATCCATTTAACTACAAACAGTTTGAAAAACACCAATCCGTAGTTAACTTTAACTACATTTTTCTGTGAAAACACTGCTTTGTAGTTAAAAACTCTATGGGATGATTCCCTGGCAAAGATTTTTAACTACAAATTCCTTAAAAAATATCAATTTGAAGTTAACGAAGCATCACTTCTTTTGTCATGGTAATTTGCTGAAACAACCCTTGGAGGTATTTCCTTGAATTCGTCATGTGTTTTGGTATAATAAATATATTATCAAGAAAAATATCTAATCGGGGAGATATCTAAGGAGGAGGGTGTTATGACAAAAAAAGCAGTTGCGTT
The DNA here is from genome assembly GCA_964392835.1 of uncultured Eubacteriales bacterium. Lineage (GTDB taxonomy): Bacteria > Bacillota > Clostridia > UBA1212 > CASDQQ01 > CAYMRI01. Next base: position 15,629 of record CAYMRI010000027.1, on the reverse strand, counting down.
ATTATTGGTATTTTCAATAATACTTTGTCTGTTTTCTTGCGATAACACAAAGCCAGCCTCTACTCCTTCTCCAACGCAACAAGAAACACCTACTCCTACAGCAACACCAGACCCATGGGCACCATACAAAACCATGAATGCCGGTTCTGCGCAAAAATTATTAGGAAATTGTGTCTTTATCAATGTTTTTCTATCTGATGGAGAATCTTCCTTTACGCTTGAAGAAAAACAACAACATATGGCTTTGTTGGAAACCGTGGAAAATAAACTAAAAGAAGAAATATCCTTATATAACAAGGAGTTCTCTTTTATATATAATCTAGAAGACTTATCTATAGATTACACTGTAGATTATACGATAGATCGCACCACCCGTCTTCCTACTGATTTATTTCCCGGGCACGAGAATTGGGATGTTGACATTATTACAAACATTTGTTCTGCATACGATATAAATGCCATTGCTCAGAAATACAAGGCTGACAATATCGCTTTTTTATTAAATATTCGTAAGGTTGCCAGAAGTTATGCGCATATAAGTCACTACTACTCTCCAGCAAGTTTTTCTGCAGAATTTGTGGTTTTGTTCACCGACCTCTCAACAGAAAGGCATTACACGCATGAAATTCTCCATTTATTTGGTGCCATTGATTTTTATACCCTTGTTGACGAAAGACTTTCCTTGATAGAAGAATATTTCCCCAACGAGGTCATGTTAACAAATTATTATGATAAAAGGGACTCTATTATAAGTCCTCCTACCGCTTATCTCCTTGGTTGGACGAATTCTCTAGAGCAAAAGTATGAAATCTTTCTTGAAAAATACAAATTCGATTAAAATTTATTTTATTAATATGGAATCCGCCAAATTCAGGCAGATTCCATATAACTTTGGATTATGGATACAACTTGGATTTGTACTCCTCATATCTATCCCTTCGCCTTTGAATAGCTCCTGCATATTCTTCTTCATCTTCAAAAAGACGCGGGTTAACATCTTTTGTTATCTCATCCATATTATCAGTATCTGCTTTTTCATTGAGTGTGTTAAAGTCCCAGAAAGCCACAGCAGATTCCCATGGATAGGTCATAGCAACATACTCTGTGCCTTTATCCATAATATATGAATCAGATTTTCCAAACTCCCTTTCCATCCATTGTTTAAATGCATTGTAATTCCACTGGCCTGTAAGTTGTATAGCACCACCTCCGCGATATTTCGCGCCATACTTTGATCTGTAAAAATCAAACCAAGCATTCAAGTTTGTCCTTGTAGGAGGACCTTCAAGAGGTTCTGTTTCTGTTTCTGCTTGTTCAACAAATTGTGATCCGTTCTTTGATTCAATAGAACATGTTGCCAAAAAAGCACATATTCTCTCTTTTGTGTTAATTTCGTATTTATCAAGAAGATCATTAATTTTATCAACATCGCTTTGCACCATATCCCTGCGTTTAGCTGTAATTGGGGAATTCATATCGTCCATTGGGCTATCCTCTCCTGTCTCTATTACAACATAACCGCAGTGAATTTTATTCCATCCCAAGCTGTTTAGTTGAGCAAGTGAAACATATTTATCTTCTGGCTTCTCCGGTGTTTCCGTTGGCCCCGGTGTTGGTTCTTCTATATACTCATCATCATTTTCAATAGAATCTTCCGGGATTTCACCTGTAACGTCCTCTTCATTTTCATCATCTTTTATAAAGAAATGAAAAATAAGCTGCGCAAGCACAAGGGTGCTTGTCAGAAAATCTCCAATAAGAAAAGCTACTATTCCCAGTGCAACTGTCCACCAATCAATATTTTCATACCAAGCTTTTTCTTTTACAAAGTCTGCCACATTCTCTGCATTGGTTTCTGCTCTTACTGTAATTGTGACCAAGCCATCTTTTTTTCTAATTGCGAGTCCATTATCATCTATTGACATAATCTCCGAATTACTACTAGTCCACACCAGTTTCCCTGTGGCTGTTTCCGGTATTGTGGTTGCTGTAAATTGGTAGACATTCCCGTCTTTATAAGCCAAATCAATTACAACATCTTCTATAAAGGTAGATGGAACCGTTTTCACCCAATATTCCGCAGTTTTTCCACCGGCTACAGATGTGGCAGTAATTCTTACCTCGCCCTCACTTCTTGGATGGATAGTACCATTTGTGTCTACAGTCGCAACAGATACATCTTCAGAAAGCCATACAACTTCCTGATTGGTGGCAGATGTGGGCATTACCGTGGCATTTAAGCAAAGGGTTTCACCCATTTTTACAAGATGATAGGTTTCTTCTTGGGACGTGATGGAAATGCTTTCCACATCCACTTGTTCCAAAGTTCCTTTTGGCACGATTGTTACCAAACAGGTTTCTGAAAAATTACCATCCTCCGTGGTAGCCGTAATTTTAACACTGCCGGTGGTTTTTGCTTGAATTAAGCCCTTTTCACTGACAGTTGCCACATCTGAACTACAGGAACACCATGTAACTGCGCTATTGGTCGCATTGGATGGGAAAATTTCTGCCTGTAACAAATAAGCGCTGTCTACCTCCATGGAAAGTGCTGTTTGGGAAAGTTCAACTCCCGTTACGGGGACTCCTCCTTCTATCACAGTAACAATACAAGTTGCACTATATTCTCCACAGCTTGCAGTAATAATGGTAGTTCCTGCTTTCTTAGCACAGATTAATCCGCTTCTTCGTACTGTGGCTACACTCTCCTTGTTAGAAGACCAACGTACACTGCTGTCTGTCGCATTGGACGGTTTTACGGTTTTAGCGTATGTGTCTCATTTACTTTTAATTCCAAAGTAGATTTGGACAATGTAACCCCTGTTACAGCGCAACATGTTGCGGCTCTTGCCGCCATGGTTGTGGCAGCCGCCGTTGTAGGTTGCCACATCAATTCTTCATTTGCTTCTTCTTCATTTGATAAAATTATCTGTTTCATGATTTTTAAATCTCCTTTCATTTTTTCTATTTTTTATTTTTTCAAAATCACTTTTAGATAAGGCGGGCAAAAACCCGCATCTCCTGATGCCAGTAACAGGCTTTCTTTTTCCTCTTTGCCGTTACTTTTGATCAGAAAACTGTTTCTCACAGAATACAAAGGTTCATATTTCCGCCCTGCATTCCTTGAATTTGTCATGTATTCTGGTATAATGAATATATCTTACAAGAATTCGGAGGGTGTTATGTCAAAAAAGGCAGTTGCGTTATTATTGGCTCTTTCATTAATGCTTTATTTCATTTCTTGTGACAATGCCGAACCAGCCGCCACCCTTTCTCCATCGCAACAAGAAACCCCTACAAATACACCTATGCCTACGGCAACACAAACCCCATGGGCACCATATAAGACCATGAACGTTGGTTCGTCTAAAACACTGCAAGGGACTTGTTTATTTATTCGTGTTTATTTATCAGACAAAGAATCACACTTTACAGAAAATGCAAAGCAAGATTCCTTTTATTTCCTAAGAGGAGCAATCTATTATCTTTCTCACCAGGCAGAAAAATACAACCAAGCATTGACTTTTATTTATAACGAACCCGATACTGTCATAGATTACAATATAGATTACATAATCCCAAGAAACTATGAAGGATGGAACTATAACGAATTAATATCCGAGATTTATTCGCTTTATAATGTAGATGCACTTGTCGAAAAATATAATGCTGATAATGTAGCTTTCATTCTGCATATAAATAAAGTAGGAAGAGCATTCGCAGTACAAAGCAAAAAAGATGTTGAGCTGAATGAAGCGGCAATCATTTACAGATATTCAGGCAATGAAATTCCTGACGGTGTGCAATTCACCCGTGGAGATTCTCCCACTTACATTCATGAACTTCTGCACTTATTTGGTGCAATAGATTTATATACTTTAGACGACAAAAGACTTGCTTTAGCAAAACAATATTTCCCTAATGATTGTATGCTGGTGGGGGATGTCGATTTTTCAGATGATTCTACCTCTATCGGCCCACTCACCGCTTATCTAATTGGATGGACAGAGGAACTGAATGAAAAATATCAAGTTTTTTTACAATAACAAAATTAATCTAATGAATATATCTTGTAGGATTTTAAGGAGGGGCATTATGGCAAAAAAAGCAGTTACATTATTATTAGTATTTTCAATAATACTTTGTCTGTTTTCTTGCGATAACACAAAGGCAGCCTCTACACCTGCTCCAACACAACAAGAAACATCAACTCCTACGGCAACACAAACCCCATGGGCACCATATAAGACCATGAACGTTGGTTCGTCTAAAACACTGCAAGGGACTTGTTTATTTATTCGTATTTATTTATCAGATAAAGAATCATACTTTACAGAAAATGCAAAGCAAGAGTCCCTTCTTTGCCTAGAAGGAGCGCTTTATTATCTTTCTCACCAGGCGGAAAAACATAACCAAACATTGACTTTTATTTATAACGAAGAAGACACTGTCATAGATTACAATGTAGATTATATAATCCCAAGATACTACGAAGGATGGGATTATAACGAATTAATATCCGAGATTTATTCACTTTACAATGTAGATTCACTTGTGGAAAAGTATAATGCTGATAATATGGCTTTTATTCTGCATGTAAATAAAGTAGGGAGAGCATTTGCGGTACAGAGCAAAAAAGATGTTGAACTGAATGAAGCGGCAATCATTTACAGATATTCAGGCGATGAGATTCCTGATGGTGTGCCATTTACCCGTGATGGTTCTCCCACTTACATTCATGAACTTCTACACTTATTTGGTGCAATAGATTTATATGATTTAGACAAAGAACGGCTGATACTGGCAGAAAAATATTTTCCTCATGATATTATGCTCGGGAACGAAGCTTTTACGAAAGGCGAGTGGAAAGATTTAAGTGTTCTTAATGCCTATTTAATTGGTTGGATAGATTCCTTAGATGAAAAATATCAAGTTTTTTTACAATAACAAGAGGCCTCGAGAATTATTTCCTTCTCAAGGCCTTTATTTTTATGTCAGCCCCTCGTGGAACATTATTTGTTTACTCTACTTCATGTACATAAAGTGTTTGTTTATTGCTTTCAAAAAACTCTTTCCAATTTTCAGCCAAACGACGCCTTGTAGCAATGGATTTTTCTCTTTCGGTATCGGGGCCATTTATAATAACTTCAGGTTTTTCATATCCGCGCAAAAATGCTTCGCCCAAATCCGCAGCATCGTTGTTTGATTGTATATATTGTGTAAATGTCATCCCTGCTCCATATTCATCGGAATGCCATTGTCCCCCATTGGGATCTACGCTATCCCTATACACTTCATATCGAATCCGATCTAGTTGCCAGTCCATGTTCCACAAGGTAGCATCTGCATCCGCATAGTTTTCCCTTGCCCAAGGAATATATTTATCCGGATTATCCGGATCATCCCGAGGTGTCCATTGGGTTAATCCATATCCTCCGGTTGTTGCATCCCCTCCGTTATCCGGATTCATTCTGCTTTCTACCGCAAGATTTCCAAGCAATCCATAAATAGCGTTGGGTGTCCATTTAGGGAAGGTTATCTTATTTTCCAAACCTTTAAATTCTTTTTCACTACTCTGTACAATTAAATAATCATATATGTACAGTGCGTTCACCATCATTCGGTATTCTTTGAAGTTTTTAGGACGTGCACAATGATAATAAAGAACATTTCCTTGTGCATCAACAACCGTATTAGCAGAAACTTCTTCCTCTACGCAGGCTAGTATTATCCATTCCCCTTTAGTAGTATCGTAATACTTTGAGCACACAAAGCCTTCCACTCCGTCAAACAACTGCACTTCATACCAAGGTATACCATCTTCGTCAGAAACCTTACCTAAATATTTTAAATAAGTGTCACTCTCCAAAAGCAAAATTTTATTAGTGTCATCGGCTGTTGTTGGGCTACTTCTTGCACAGACACCATTTCCTACAATTCGAACATATTTTGGAGAAATATCGTCCTCATCCTTCCCTTCTGGCGATTCCTTCGAATCCGGTGTTTCTTCCGGGGGTTCCGTTTCTTCATATGCCTCGTTGGTTGATAAGGTAGCCGTCGGAATTGCATCCTCTTCCTCTGGGTTCGAGCAGCTTGTCAGCCCAAGTAGCATCCCAAATATACCGATAACCGGATGAGAAACAAATACAGTTAATCCTAACAGCCCTAAAACAAGACTCCACTTGTCTTCTACAAAATTTCCTGAAAGTTCCGCTTGAAAACTTGCCACGTCTTTTACGGTCGTTCTTGCTTTTGCAGTGATTGTTACCTCCCCTGACTGAAATCTGGTTACTACTCCATTGTAATCAACATATGCAATTTCCGTGTTACTAGAACTCCATTCAACTTCTCCGGTTGCATTTACCGGAGTCAAAACAGCCTCTAATTGTGTAATATTCCCTTCTTTACAAACCTTATTAATTTGAATACCTTCCACGAATACATCCGGAACTACCATTACCCAGTAAGAAGCACTTTTATTACCATCTACTGTCCTTGCTCTAATCCATGATTTTCCTTCCCTCTTTGGATACAAGACCCCATTTCGGCTTACTGTAACCACTGTCTCATCACTAGATTCCCAAATAACGTCTTTATCCGTTGCATTTTCCGGCAAAACAGTTGCCGTCAGGCTAAAGCTTTCTCCCATCTTCAGAAGGTGGTAATCTTCTTCCTCCTCGGTTTCTCCGTCTTTTTTTACTGTAACATCAGTCACTGCAACTTTATTAAGTGTTCCTTTTTCTGCTACTGTTACCCAGCAAGTTTTTGAAAAACAACCATCTTCTGTTGTTGCGGTTATCTTTGTACTTCCGGGTGCCTTTGCACATATCAATCCGCTTGTATTTATTGTAGCAACCGTTTCATCACTAGATTCCCAGGTTACTTTTGTGTTTGTCGCATTGGACGGGCTGACAGTTGCGATGAGTAAATAAGATTCATTTTCTTCCATTGATATTGATGTTTGTGCCAAAGTAATACAACTTACCGAAACTGTTTCTTCATTTACCATGACTTTGCATTTTTTTGCATATCCCCCATCCTCTGTTTCCGCTGTAATAGTTGCCGTTCCTGCCTTCTTTGCACACACAAGGCCGCCGCTGCTTACCGTAGCAACCGCTTCATTATCGGAAGTCCATGTCACCTTTGGGTTTGACGCATTTGACGGTGATACTGTAGCAACTAATGTATAGGAACCGTTTACCTCTAAGGATAAAGACGTATTAGAAATACTTACCCCTGTTACATCTACAGTCACCGGCTTTACCGTTACCTCACAACTTGCGGTAAACCCTCCGTCATTTGTTTCCACCGTAATGGTCGCTGTTCCCGCTTTTTTTGCACACACCAAACCACTGGCACTGACGGTTGCAACGCTTTCCTTACTGGAAGACCAGCGTACACTGTTGTCCGTTGCATCGTCTGGTGCTACCGTTGCAACCAATGTTTCACTTTCGTTTACTTCTAATGTTAATGTTGTCGTCGACAGGCTAACCCCTGTGACAGCGCAATCACAATCGGCAGCTCTTGTTGCCGCCATGGTTGTGGCAGTTGCCGTTGTTGGTTGCCACATCAATTCTTCATTTGCTTCTTCTTCATTTGATAAAATTATCTGTTTCATGATTTTTAAATCTCCTTTCATTTTTTCTATTTTTTATTTTTTCAAAATCACTTTTAGATAAGGCGGGCAAAAACCCGCATCTCCTGATGCCAGTAACAGGCTTTCTTTTTCCTCTTTGCCGTTACTTTTAATCAGAAAACTGTTTCTCACAGAATACAAAGGTTCATATTTCCCTCGATTCTGTAACATTTCCCGTAATAGGCGTGTGATGTCCAGGCCATAAACACCTTTTTTTCGGACCATCACGGTGCCTACCGGGAGCTGGTCATAATTGGGCTTGCTTTTCCACTTGGTGTTTACACTGCACCAATCGTTGGTAATAGCATAAGCTCCAACAATGACATTTTTCTCCACCTCTGCCAAGTTGGTAAAACAATACTCTGCTTTTAGCACATCCTCTGCAGAAGCGTTCAAGTCATCCAGCACCTCAAACCGTAAAAGTGCCATACCCTCTCCTTTTGGTGTTTTTTCACCGAGCAGCAGATAAGGACTTAAGTAGTGTCTTGCATATTGGCCTGCCCGGGAATAAATGGCGGTGTCCGGTTGCTTATGCTGATAAGCATAAACAGACTGGTTTAAGGTCACCGGGTATTGGGTGTTGGGGTCAGCCAGAAACGCCTTGTCAATGACAAAGTGGACAATGATTTTTCCATCTTCGCCTGTGGACAACACAATTCGGTTCTGATAGCTCCAAGCACCCTTGGCATCCACCGCAATGGGGGTATACACCATGGACTGCAAATCCACTTCATTTCGGAAGTCTATGTAGTCCGGCTCTATTTCTGAAAAATACCCCTCCGGCTGCTTTAGCTGCAAGGAAAAAATGTGGTTTCCCGTCCGCTTGGGAATGACAATTTCCATATTGATACCAAAGCTGTTTGGATAGCAGTAAAGGGGCAACGCACCAAAAAAGTTTTCATATACCACACACGGGGCTACTATCCCAAAGGTATTGGCTCTATCCATGTGTCGTGCAGGTGTATCTAACGATTGCATGGGAAATACTTCCAAATGCTCTCCAATTGCAATTCCTTTTTCCTTTGACAACTGCATAGGCAGGGTAACCGATATGCGACTTCCCGTACTTTGATAAACATCCCCTTTTTGCCGCACCTGCAGTTGCTCAGGTTCAATTGGCACAGAGGAAACATATACCGTTTTGGTACCATCCTCATTTAAGTAAGTGGCCGTATTGTTGTCAAAACACAGTGCTTTCTCCAATTCTTGTCTCATTTTCTCACCTCCTTTCATTTTCTTTTTTGAAAAATCGCCACTTCGGGGGTATCTCGCGACTTATGGTGCAATTTAGTCGGCATCTTGGGATTTATGGTGTTTTTTCCTCCCGTATCTTTGGTAAATTGACATTGCCACAAGAGATACCCCCTCTTCTGCCACCATAAATCCCGACATACAGGGGTGCTTTCGCCATTTTTCAAAAGATACCCGGTACACCACCGCCACAAAGGGCGAGATACCCTTGAAGTGGCGGAAATGCATTTTTCAATACCGAATTTCCAATATCTGGGGCCTATCATAGTTGTCTCCGGTGGCGACGGCGGCAAAACCTCCGCCGGCCGTAGATGGCTTTAGGATAAGCCCCTCCACATGTCGCAACGACCGCTCCGGCCCATCCACCACCAATGGCGTAATATCAATGGTGTAGTACTCCTTTCCCGCAACCAAAGAGGCCTCCGACGAAACAGAAGGAATTTTGTTGTTCCAGTTAGAGCCAAAACTACAAAACCTGGCTTGTGGAACAAACACGGATAAGCCAATCTCCTCCAAACCATACCGAGGCAAATGGAGCAACACCTGCTGTACAGGCACACGATAGAACTCTGAAATTTTGGAAAAATCCGGTCTGGTATAGAGCCATTGTTCCCCAAATTCTTCTGTCCGACCTAAGAAAGCCATACTGCCAAAGGCGTTGTTTTCCTCCGGATGCCTACTTTCCACCGTGGTGTCCTGAAACAACTTGGGCTCGTAGAGATTGATTTCAAAACACACCGGGGCAGCCGCTTTACCAAAAACAGTCACCTCGTAAAGCCCATCTTCTAATTTTTCATATGTTACCTTTGACAAACATAAGGCAGAAAGGCTGGCAAAGGGACGAAACTCCTCCTGCATGAAAGCAAAATATTTTTCATTGGCACGGACCTGCAAAAAAGGCTTGTCCACACGGAGTTTTACCTTTACAAAAGGCTTTTTCACAGAAGTAGCAGCCGTTACCGCAACACCATTCAATGTAGGTCGTAACTGCATATTGCGTGGCAATGTCATGCGAACCTCACCATTGTCATTTTTCAACACCACTTGATTCCCTTTGACCGTGATACAACCGTGACTACCTTGAAAAACCTCTCCCTCAAGAGTAGGTGTAAACTGCAAATTCACTAACTTCCGGCTTTGTAGCTCATAAATAGGAGTGCTGAAGCAATAGGCTGTTCCTCCATAAGGTTCCTTGACCCGCACACAGTACCGATTTCGATTCTTGGTATCCACCATAAAATCCTGTCCGCCTCTCAACGTACGAATCATCTCTAACACTGACATTTGTACGGCACCTCTCTTCCTTTTTCCTGAAATAAGGTGTCAAAGAATCTGGCAGATTTGTGTTTTCCGCCCTGCTGCAATGTGAACTGTTGCTCCAACCATTGCAAAAATGCATCTGCTCTGTATTGTGCTTCCGGTAAAAACTCCAGCTCCAGTTCGTAATCCACCTTTCCCAGATAGTAGTTCCGGTCCAGCATCAACTCCACCCCTTCCGCTACAGGAATACGGATGCGCTCTGTGACCAGTTGTCCCATGAGGGTAAGCCATCTTCCGCCAAACTCCATGGACATAGGCAGGCTATGTACCCGGAAAAGCTGTTCATTACTTGCATAAGGGGCGTTTACAATGTTGTGGTATTTTACCGTGCCCTTTAATTCTGTCCCTTTCTGCCGTACTCGCACCGTAATGTTACTGCCATGGCAGGTACCATCCGGCGTATCATAGTAATAGTTAATTTGCATGTTTTTCCTTCCCTGATAAAGCTGCTTGCACCAGCGGCAAATCGCCTCATAGGTTTCTTTTGTCAATAATCTCTTGTACTCAAATTCTTTCATTGTTAATTCCTCCTCGTATTAATTTTCCGGAGCCGTTTTTCGGCAGGCTGTCCACCAATTCCACTTTGGATGGTTGGGCATAAGGTGGCAGTACCTTTGCACATAATCTGCAAACTGCCGCCTGGGAATGAAACTTTCCCTTTACCTGTAAGCCAATCCGTTGACCCCATAATTCATCTTGGATGCCATATACCAGCACCTCTTCTACTCTTTCATCTGCCAATAAAGCATTTTCCAATTCCTGTGGATAGAGATTCATCCCTGCCCGAATAATCATGTTGTCCTTTCTTCCTTTAATTTGGATCAGACCCTCTTCGTTCATTACCGCCATATCCCCCGTATGCAACCAGCCATCTCGTAACACCTTTTGGGTCAGTGCCCTGTCGTTGTAATAGCCCAACATGACGTTGTCCCCTTTCACACAAAGTTCCCCATCTAAAATTGCCACCTGTACAGACGGCAATGGCTTTCCGACCCAATCTGACTGGGTATCAAACAGCTCCGGCGGTAAATAGGCCACCCGGGGAGAGGCTTCTGTCAACCCATATACATGATAAATGGTTGCATTCGGAAACCCCTTTCTGATACGAGTCCCTGCCTGTCGCCCCAGAGGCTCTCCGCTGACAACGACATGCTGCAAAGGGAATGGCTCGGCTTCTCGTTCTCCAAATCTTGCCAACAACTGCAACAACGTAGGGGTGCCGCCCATCGCCGTAATATCATGGGCACGGATGGTGGCAAGCAGCTCTGCCGGATTGCAAGGGCGGGAGTAAAAACGGATATCCATCCCCTTTGACAGTGCCAGCAACCACTCTCCCGTCAACACCGCACAATGGTATAAGGGGCGGGCAATGAGAATGCGGTCTTTCTTTTCTACGGAAAAATACGACTGGATATCTTTCACATTAGTCAAAAGATTTTTCTCACTTAACATAACCCCTTTGGGCTTGCCGGTGGTACCGGAAGTACACAGGATGACCGCCGGAGACGGATCAGGCATCCAACCTTGTCCATACTCCCCGGTATCCACATCTACAACCGTCAATGTCCCTCCCATATCCGTAATCACAAAAGGTGGATGCATAGTCTCCAAAATACGCCGCAAGTGTTGTTCCCCATATCGATAGGATAAAGGTACTGCGGTAACCCCCGCTGCAAAACAACTTAGGAGCGCCAAAGATGCCATTAGTTCTGACTGACACAAAACCGCATAACATGGACCTTGCAATTTCTTAGAAAAATTCTCTGCAAAGACAACCGCTTCTTCATAGGTCATAGCGGCAGTTTCTTCTGCAATCTCACTGCCCGGATGGGACAGCATGTTGTGTTTGATAAATTCCCACAACATCAGAACCCCTCCTTCTCCAGTCGCAAAATAACCTGCTCCAGAATTTTTTGCTCCTCTTGTTGCAAAGCCTCCAGCCTTTTTTTCAACGACAACAAAAGACTGTCATCCCGTTTCAGCGCATACTTGGCATATAGCATCCGCATCAGGTTGCTCTCTTTTTCTAAGGGGGCGTAGTCTTTCCCAAAGGTGGTATGTAATATCTCATCTACCTTTTCCAACCGTTTTTGCATACATCTGCGGTATTCCCAAAGCATCCGAAATACCCGCTTGTCCATTCTTTCATAAGGAATATCCCCCAACCGTAATTTGTCTAAATACTGGCACACATACCAGTTTACGCACACCCCAAATGCCAGGCCGTCGTCTTCCGGGGAATACAGTTTCAAAGTGCCGTTCAAATACTCCTTTAAACCATTTTTCACTCTTTCCGGCTGCAGTGGCAGTTCTCGGTCTTTTGCTTTTACCGCAACTAGACGGCTGGGCCCTTCTGCCTCTTTTGAAAACTGCATGGCCCGTTCTAAACAACGCTGTGGTGTTTGAAAGGTCCTACATACCCAATTGGTGTCATAGGCCATAACATAATAGGACTCCAACTCGTCGCTGTACCCACAAATCAACCCATCGTGGTTCCAATGCTTTTGTGCAAAAAAACTTTTCCCCGGGATATAGTAATCATCAAAATTTTCAAAGGCCACATAATATCCCGCCTGTAACATGCGCTTTATTAACTTATGTAAATCCTCCTTCAAAAAACGAAGATCAAAGACAATCTGCTCCACCGGTTCTATGTATTGCATTTCCGTCCGACACACCCCAACTTCCGGTGTGGTAAATCCTTTTAAAAATCTTCTGCCGCACTGCAGCATCATACATTCGTTAAAATACCAGTTCTCTCCTGTGGGCGTTTCCTGCAAAGCCACACCCGGAATCATTTGATGGTGGTAGGTACTAAATAAAGGGGTTCGGGTTTCTAAAATCAATTTTGTTTTCATGGCTATCCTCCTTCATATCGCTGTGCCAGCTTTACTACATCTTCTACCGTCTGCAAATCATAAGGGTTCATGTCCGATTCTTTCAGTTGGATTTGCAAGGTATCTTCCAAGCACACCAACAGCATGACCATGGCCAGACTGTCCAGGTGCAAATCTGCCGCCAAAGAATCTGTCAACTGAATGGTTTCCTCATCACTTAATGTTTTTAAAATATCCATTACTGTTTCTGTTCTGTTCATTTTTGTCCCTCCATTACTTTCTTTACATAGTGTTTTACTTTCTCAAAGGTTTCTTCTTCCGGTTCCAGGGAAGATAACAACACCCCGTTTTTCTCTCTGGACAGGGTTTGATAGGCTTGGCGCAATGCATATTGCAAATCCATATCAATGAACCTGTCTTTCTCTGCGGCTCTCTGCCGCACTCTCCAAACTGCCGTTTCCACCGGTACATCCAGGAAAAACGCCAAATCCGGCTGTACCACAGATTGTGCAATTTCATAAATCCACCGATCCGCGGTATACCCTCTGGCCCACAAATTTGCCACACAGGAATAAAGGTATCTATCGCTAATCACAACATCTCCGTCTCGCAACTGTGGCAGAATCACTTTGCTGCAGTGCTGTACCCTGTCGCTGGCCGCCAACAAAGATAAACTTCTGTAGTCATAGGCATCATGGTCCGGCTGGTCCATATAGGTGCGAAAAATCTGAGACTGCCGTACAAAATCCGTAGGTTGCTTGGTGAGAAATAACGTTTTTCCCTCCTTCTCAAGCCATTTAGAGAGCTTTGCAATCATGGTGCTTTTACCGCAACCGTCCAATCCGCAAAAGGTAATCAATGTGCCCTGGGTATTATTGGGCCGCATATGTAATGTTTGCATTGTTCTCTCCCTCCTTTAATAGTGTTGTTCTGTCTGCGGCGAAGAAACGTTCTTTCACATCCTCCACGGCATAGTAGTAGTTTTTCTTTTCTTTGGGGTGAATGACTCTGTGCAGGATCCGTGCATCCTCTGGTGCAAGCTGCACAAGGCAGGTTTCCAGCCCTTCTCCTTCCATAGCAAACAGTTCTTTTGTCATCAACAAAGCGTAATAGCAAGGTACTTCCATTCTGCTTTCCTTTGCCCGTTGAGTCAGCCTCATCCAATCTTCTGCCGTCCAATCCTGCACCAGTCCGTAAATATCACAGAACTTATATAAGGTCATATCCCGTTTCATTTCCACCCATGGATAGGTAGTGGCTTCTTTATACAGGTGCTGGCATAGGTGAATGAAAAAATCACAAGGCTGCAGAGTAGTAACCGTCAAATCTCCTACGGTCATTTCTTCTGCCGCCGTAATCCATTTGCCCACCACCGGGTCTTTGCTCTGCTTATAGTCCGGAGAAAAATTCACATCCACCTCCAGGTATTTGAAAAACGGTAAGTTTACTTCCTTAATGTAGGGCACTGTTTCTCCTCGCGTCATGCGAGAGAAAATGATTTCCTGCCTTGTGGCCGGCACAAACTGTTCGTTGCGAATAGAGCCCTGCCGGAACCCTGCGGCCTCCAGTGCTTCACCAATGGCAGTCACATCTTTTCCATCCACCAACAAATCCACATCGTTAGAGGTGCGACACCCTTGTGGATACCATTTACACAGATAGGCGCCTTTTAACATGGCGTACTTGCTTTTGCAGTTTTGAAGCACCTCATTCAACATTTGCAAGCACTGAAAATAGCTTTCATTCTTCGCTTTATTCTGTAACCAGGCATTTTTCAGCGCAGTGCGAAATTCCCGATGGGTTTTGGATAGCAGACCGGATTGCTTTAATACGGTATATGCCACACCTGCCATTCTGTTGTAGAATAGCTGTCCCAACACCGCAGGAGTATCTGCTCCCAACTCCAAGCATCGGATTAAAACCGCTTCCTCTGCATGCTTCCATTTGCATAATTCCAAAAGGAATTCTCTTTCTACTTGTGTCATCCTGCATCCTCCTCTCCTTGTGTATTTTCCTGCTGGTTGGTAGCTTTCGGCAGATTCATCACTGCCGCCAATCCTGCGGCCACAGCAGAAACGCATACCCCTAGCAATGCTTGTTTGAAATAGTCAATATCCGCTGTTTCGCTGGAAATGACATAGACAAAATTGGTGGCAAGGTAGCCTACCGCCGCCTGCAAAAACGTTCTGGCGGCCCGTCGTAATGTTTCTTTCATGATTGTTTCCTCCTTATTTCTTCGTTGTGTAGTCCAGGGAAATCCAGCCGGCGCCGCTTTTCAGTTTCCCCCACTTGGTTGCGCCTTTGCCCGCACTTTCTTCCACAATGGTATAGGTGCCTTTGTCTCGGATGGTGCCCCCAATTTTATAGTTGGTGCCGGGCCCTTTGCGGATGTTTAAGGCGTCTGCTGTTACTCTTACCAGGTAGGGCAATGTAGTGGTTGTGGCCTCTGCCGCCTGCGTTGCTGTGACAGTTGCCTTGTCCTCCTCCAATAACGCCTTTACCTCGTCACGGAAATCATCCATGGTCTTGCCGAATTTTTTCAACCAATGGTCCGGATCTCCGTGATTGGTGCCGTACCCTGCCTT
>CAYMRI010000026.1:7756-16508 GCA_964392835.1 uncultured Eubacteriales bacterium | reverse complement strand
GTATTGGAATTACTGATAATAGCTGTCAATTTTCGAAGGGCCTGAGACATCAGTCTTGACTGCAATCCCACATGAGAATCACCCAAATCCCCATCTATTTCTGCTTTGGGGACCAGGGCTGCTACAGAGTCTACAATAATCGCATCAATGGCACCACTACGAACCAGTGCTTCTGTAATTTCCAAAGCTTGTTCCCCTGTATCTGGTTGAGACACAATCAACTCATCTACATCTACACCAAGTTTCTTGGCATACACAGGATCCAGCGCATGCTCTGCATCAATAAACGCCACATTGCCACCCATTTTCTGCGCTTCTGCCAGAATATGTAATGCCAGCGTAGTCTTACCGGAAGATTCCGGTCCGTATATTTCAACAATACGGCCTCTTGGCACGCCACCAACGCCCAATGCAATGTCCAGTCCCAAAGAACCGGTAGGAATGACCTCAATATTCATCTGGGTCTTTTCGCCCATTTTCATAATAGCGCCTTTTCCGAATTGTTTGTCGATACTGGCCATAGCCGCTTCTAATGCCTGTTTCTTTTCTAAAGATTTCTTATCGTTCATTGTGTTTTCCCCTTTTCTTATGTTAATCGTTCGCAATTTTCACGAACGTTTGTTCTTGACGGACTCATTGTACAACAAATTTTTCCTGCTGTCAAACAATTCTTTCTGTCACTATGGAAATGATACAATGGGGTCACTTTTTATCTTCTGAATTTGTCTGTTCTGCTGCTTCCCGGGCCAGCAATTGTTCCAGCAGAGGTCCTGACAGCGGGCTGTAAACATCAATATCATCAAAGCCTGCTTCCGTCAGAAAATATTTCCCATCCTCTCCTTTTTCGAACCAATGATAATAATTGTCCCGAAGAATACCGTAGGTTTTTTTCTGATCTCCACCATGGGCACGAATTTCTTTTGGAGACTGGGGGCCATATATTTTTAAAATACAAGCCACCAAAATGGCCTGTTCTCGATAAGCAGTTACCAGTTTTTTCCCCCGACTGCCCCCTACATTACAATCCAACGTCCTGCCGTTGCATTCCTGCAACAGGGCGTCTCGTTTTCGTTGCATGCGCTTGCGGCTCTTTTCCAAATCAAAGGGTTTGGGCTCTACCGCCACTTCCACCATATTCTTATCCACATCCACAAGGAGCAATCCCAGCTCCAACCGTCGCAATAAATATAAAATATCCTTTAAGGAATCCCCTTTTTTTAATTTTTTCCATTTGGGTACTGCCACATAGACATAAGGGGTTAGCTTTTGCCGTAAAACTCCCTGGGTGAGAAGTTCTACACTTAAGTTTTTCTTCAGCTCTACAACAATCAAGTCATCCCCCTTGACAGCCGTCACATCGCAGTACCGCACTTCGCCGTGAACCGCATACCCTTGTTCCTCTAAAAAACGCTTTACCGGTTGGTATAATGCTTCCTCTTTCATTGGCTGTCCTCCTGCAAAGTAACGCTGACTTCACCGGTACGCAAGGTGGTTTGTGTGCCGTCCTTTCGCCGTACCACCAGGCCCACTTTATCATCAATGCCCAATACCAGGGCTTTTTCGTTATCAGGTAAAATCGTCACTTCCCTGCCAATCAGAAAGCATCTTTTCCGGTATTCTTCCAAAAAAGCATCAGCCTGTGGTTGTTCCAAATAATCGGCTAATTGGGTTAAGAGTTCCGTTGCCAGTTTGTTTATGCTATCCCCTTTTGCATCTTCGGTCAATATAGAAGTTGCAATGTTTTTTAGCGCCTCCGGAAAGCCTTCCTTGGGGGGCATAAGATTTACCCCGATTCCAATCACAGCATATTCCAGTTTCCCGGTTGTGAAATCAGGCACTGCCTCTGTTAAAATACCGCACACTTTCTTCCCGTTGCAAAAAATGTCATTGACCCATTTAATCGCAGTCAGCTCCCCGGTTACCTTTTCAATGGCCTTTGCCACCGCCACTGCTGTTGCTGTAGTGAGGAAAAGTGCGTCTTCCATTTGCATCTGCGGCCGCAATAAGATACTCATGTAAAGGCCTGTATCCGCAGGGGAGTAAAAACTTCTTCCCAAGCGCCCTCTGCCGGCCGTTTGGTGTCTGGCAATAATCACAGTACCATGGGGCGCTCCCAGTGCAGCCTGTTCTTTTAGCAGCGTATTGGTAGAGGGCACCATATCATAAACTTGAATATGAAATTTTGCAACTGCGGAATCCAACGGCTATGTCCCTTTCTTTCAACTTTGCTTATTATTATATCATTGTTTAACTACATTTTCTTCAAAAATGCCGTTTTGTAATTAATCCTTTTTCCATAACGCTTACCTACCGGACAATTTAACTGCCGACAACTTAAAAAATCCTAATTTGTAGTTAATGTTAACTGCTTTTTGCTGTAAAAATGCCTATGTGTAGTTAACCGATAGAACTTTTAACTACAAATTCCCTAAAAAACACCAATTTGCAGTTAATGAAATACTGCCATTGTCCCGGGTCATAAAAAACTCAATAATAAACCTCTTTTAAAAACAATCCTTGGGGCGGCGCTGTAGGACCAGCCAACGTTCGATCACAGTTCGCAATAATCAAAGGAATATCCTCTGCTGTCTTCTTGCCCTTTCCCACATCCAGCAAAGTACCGGTCATAATTCTTACCATATTATATAAAAAACCGGTTCCCGCAATTTCAAAACAAATCAGCCTTCCCCGCTCCGGAATCTCTCGCTCATACACACAAGCATCCGTCATACGGCGCACAGTGGTCAAAGCAGAGCTTCCCACCGCTTGAAACGCCTTAAAATCGTATTCCCCCACAAATCGGCGTGCTGCCAAGTCCATTGCCTTGACATCCAAATTCATGGGTGTAAACCAAGACTGCCCACCCAACAAAGCAGACTGTGTATCACAACTGTAAACTTGATACAAATATCGCTTGCCTTCACAGGAAAAACGAGCATGAAAGTCTTCATCCACCTCACAAGAAGCCTTTACCACAATGTCTTTCGGCAAGCGCGCATTTAAAGCATAACAAAAACGGTCTGCCGGAATGGCAGAGACCGTTTTAAAATTGGAAACATGGTTTAGGGCATGTACGCCTGCATCCGTACGACTGCAGCCAAACACTTCTACGGTTTCTCCGGTCAAATCCAGCAAAGCACGCTCCAGTTCACCTTGTACCGTGCGCACCTGAGGCTGTCTTTGCCAGCCGGCATATGCGGTTCCTTCGTATTCCACATCCAATCGAATATTTTTCATAGTTTTTTACGCATCCAACATAGCTGCGCCGATGATACCTGCATCGTTGCCTAAAACTGCCGGCATGATCTTTGTCAACTTGGATTCATCTTTGCTGTAAGCATATTTCTTTGCCATTTCATTCAGCGGGCCAAACAATGCTTCTTTTTGTGCACAGATACCGCCGCCAATCAAGAACACTTCCGGTTGAAAAATATTAATCAAGCTGACAACACCTTCTCCCAAATAGCGAATGTAGTTATCGATAACTGCTTTTCCGGTTGCATCCCCTGCATGCATAGCATCAAATGCAGTTTTTCCTGTCACCTTGGACAAATCACCGTTTACCAAAGAATGAATCATGGATTCCGGGTGTTCTTTTGCAGCTTTTACTGTTTGATTAATCAATGCAGTTGCAGATGCATAGGCTTCAAAGCATCCATTTCTACCACAGGTGCAGTATTCGCCGTCCACTACCATAACGAAGTGTCCCAACTCACCGCCTGCATTGTTAAAGCCATCATAAATCTTATTATTAATAACAATGCCGCCGCCAACACCGGTTCCCAGTGTAATCATAATGGCACATTCGGTATCCTTTGCACCCCCTGCAACCACTTCTCCTAAAGCAGCACAGTTTGCATCGTTTCCAATATAAATTGGCTTATCAATATATCTTTGCATAATGGCACGCATGGGCACATTAAACATTCTCAAATTGTTGGCATAGAGCAAAATGCCGTTTTTCGCATCCGGCGTCCCCGGGCTACCGATACCCACAGATTTAATATCATCCATAGTAAGGCCTGCTTCTTCCACCACTTGAATGGCAAATTTCGCCATTACTTCCACCAACTCCTCAGAAGTTCTTTCGTTGGTTAAGGTCGGTGTGCTGTTTTTATAAATCATCTTTCCTGTTTCATCTACAATACCGATTGCAATATTGGTACCGCCTAAATCAATGCCCACTCTGTACATATTATGTAACCTCCGTTCATTTCTAGAAAACTTTGGTAGTATTGTAGCATAAAAAAAGGCCTACGTAAATCCTTTCAACCGGCAACTGTCAGCCGTTCGATAGACCTTCCCTTGGCAAGTTGTGCGCAATAGACATTGGTACACTTCTTGTATTTTGCAAAAACTTTTTGTGCCTTTTCTACATCACCATACACTTTCCAGCAGCCAACGCATTTACAACCATCCTTATTCTCAATAAAGCCGCATACATCCTCCGGCGGATACCCCAGAAACAATCCGATTTCATGAGGAAAATCCTCACTGTCATCCAACTTCTTCCGCAAATAGGAAATGCAACGAGCCGGTGTTTCCGTGCCGTAGCCCTTTTCCTGTAACAACCGGCACGCCATACTATTTTTTAAATCACGCGTAAGTTTTTCCGGACGATACACATAAACAAGGGCCCTATTATTTCGAAACCGCAAGGGCAGAATACGCAGTCCTTTTTTCCCTAACAGACGATTCCAACGGCGAATACTGTCCCGCATTTCAATGACATCGGCAAAAGTGCAAGTAAACATATTTCCTGTTTTCATTCCTGCCAGCGTGGGAGAACAATGACGCACCAACATTTCTTCTGACATAGCGATACCTCCTAGCCCGTATCCTTTTTAGAGTTAGCCAAAGCTAACCGTTTGTTAAAAACAATAGTTAGTTTTAACTAACTATTAATAGTATACAGCATATGGAATAATTGTCAACACTATAACCGCCATTGCCTTTTTTCCCTACCTATAGTATACTAAGTGCATGTGCGGGAACCCGTATTTTTGAGAAAGGAGAAGTTCAGATATGTCTTCACAGAAGCACTACCGACATGAATATAAATATTTGATTTCTCCTCACGAATATTATATTCTCCGCTCTCGTTTAGCGCCTATTTTACAGCAAGATGAAAACGCAAAATCTCCTGACGGCTATCATATCCGCAGCTTGTATTTTGATGACGTGTACGATTCTTCTTTATATGAAAAAAATGCCGGTGTAGAGGAACGGGAAAAGTTTCGCATTCGCATTTACGACAAATCCAACAGTGTGATTAAGTTAGAGCGTAAAGGAAAAATGGGCAGCTACATTAATAAAGAAAGTGCACCGTTGTCCTTGGAAGAATATTATGCCATTTTAAACGGAAAGACAAGCTATTTAGCGCAGTCCCGGTATCCTTTGAAAAAATTATTTTATGCCCGGATGAAAACCAATTTATTAAAGCCTTCTGTTATCGTGGATTATGAAAGAGATGCATTTATTTATCCGGTCAGCCAAGTGCGGGTTACCTTTGACAAACACCTTTCCACCGTAGGCGGTTCCTTGGATGTATTTGACGAAGAAAACCATGTTTTTCTTCCCTCCATGTACCACAAAAGTATTATTATGGAAGTGAAATACAACCAGGTCCTTCCGGATATTGTGCGGGACAGGCTGTGTGTCAATGCCTCCATGCAGGCAGTTTCAAAATATGTATTATGCCGTATGGCGTTAGAAAATTATAACCTAAAGGGGTGTTAACAAAATGAGTGACATTATTAAGAAAAGTGTATTGGAAGGTTTTACCACCACCAACATTGGAAATTTAATTGTAGGTATGATTGCAGCATTACTAATTGCTTTATTCATTCTTTTTATCTACAAAACATCTTTCCGTGGCGTTGTATACAATCACAGTTTTGGCATTGCACTCGTGGTGCTGTCCGCCATTTCCTGTTTGATTATCTGTACCATCAGTTCCAACCTGGTGCTGTCTCTTGGTTTGGTTGGTGCATTGAGTTTGGTTCGTTTCCGTTCTGCAGTCAAGGATCCATTGGATATTGTGTATTTGTTTTGGTCCATTTCTGCCGGCATTGCCTGCGGTGCGCAGAGAATTTCCTTTGCTATTGTAGGTTCCATCTTTATTGGTATTTTATTAATCGTATTAAATCTTATAAAATTTTCTTCCCACACCTACTTAATGGTAATCCGTTATGAAAAAGGTGCTGACCTGGATTTAAAACGTCGCCTGAGCAAATACAATTATGAAATTAAATCCAAGACGGTAACCCGTAATCGTGTAGAATTAACCGTCCAATTAAAGTTAAAAACACAGGACACCCATTTTGTAGATGACATCGGCGCAGTGCCCGGCGTAGCAGATGCCATTTTGCTCAGCTATAATGGGGATTATGCGGAATAAGTCTCATAGAAAAATACAAGGCGGCCGGTAGATACCAGCCGCCTTTTTTTGCAATTTAAACACATATATTTCTGTCCCATATTGTAAATTGACGCAAAAATCATTATAATAAAGGGCAGAAAGTGGGTATTGAATATGGCTTTATCTTGCAGTTACAAAGACAATCTTCTTAATTTTCATCACTTGGTGGATTCGCATCCCCGGGATGCGGATTTTTCCATGCACGTACACGAGCAGTATGAGATTTACTATTTTGTCTCCGGCGATGCCAAATATCTGGTAGAGGGAAATGAATATGCTTTGCGACCGGGGCATCTTTTGATTATGAGCGAAATGGAATCCCACAAGGTAAAGATTTTGTCCGATAAGCCTTATGAGCGATATGCCCTGCATTTCTTCCCTGAGATTCTGGATGCCGTGGACCCCAATCGTCAGCTACTACAACCTTTTACAGGCCATCCTTTGGGGCAAAACAATCTTTATCTGCCCGGTGCTTTTAAAGGGCACCAACCTTTAGAGTTGCTGGAAAGCATGTGCGCACCCACCCTTTCCGATGAAGAGCGCCGGTTGGAAATTATGGTACACTTATATCCTTTATTGGATACCATTCGCCACGCTTATCAACAGCAACAACTGGAAACGGAAAAATCCGGACACAGCCCTGCCGAGGAAATTGTAAGCTACATTAACCGACATCTGTTTGATGAGCTGTCACTGGATTTTCTGGCAAATCGTTTCTTTTTGAGCACATCCCAATTAAACCGTCTGTTCCGCCAGGCAACCGGTTCCTCCGTTTGGGAATACATTACCATTAAACGCCTAATGGCTGCCCGTTCAAAAATCAAAAACGGCGTCCCCATTACAGCAGCGTGCCAAGAGTGTGGTTTTCATGACTATTCTTCTTTTTACCGGTCCTATTTGAGAAGATTTGGAAATACACCAAAGAAAGATGTTGGGAGGGTTCAATCATGAATTTTTTTCAAACAACAAAAGCTCTTTTTTCTTTTTATAAAACAATAAAAAAAGATATAAAAGAAAATAAAAACTGTTTTTAAGAATCAAAAAAGGAGATGCCTGTATAAAAGCATCTCCTCTCTGTTTTTATTTAAATCATCAATCAGGTTTCTCCTGCTGCCATCAACAATGCCTTTGCAGTTTCCGGACTGTCTTCGCCCTCTTTATTCTTTACCGGCGCAAATTCTTCTTCTCTAACGCCACGCAAGACAGACATATTAGCCAACTGTGAAAAAGCATCAAAGATAAAGGTTTCAAACTTATATCCATTTTCCTTTTCCGGCTTTACTACATTGCCATCCGCATCCACATACGGAGCCTTCTTAAATGCAGTGTGATACGGAAGACCCATATTAGCAATACGATTTAACACATCAAACTTAAATACATAATTCAAGATATTAATATCACCATATTTATATTCGCCTTTGTCGTCTGTTGCAAAACGCAATTCATCATTCAACTCAGTGTACTCAATAACCGCAGGGCTACCATTGTTGTAACAGAATACCCCTGCTTTTTCATATGGATCACGCTTAATAATACCCTTAGAAGCACAGTCTGTATCTTCATCAATTGCAAAACCTACAAACAAAGGACTTGCCATTTGTACCAAAACATTATCGATACCACATAGGAATACATACTGAATTCCTCTCTTTTCCATATCTGCCAAAGCTCCGGATGTTTTCATTGCTTTAAATACACCGCCGTGGCCGTCTGCGCCCAAAGCAACTTCTCCTTTTCCTCTCAGCAAAATCTTACCGGTCTTGCTGTCTACAATAGGTAGCATCCCTTGGATAAAGAACATTACATCTTCCTTGGGATATCCAAAGTAGTTATTTTCTTCAAAAAATGCCACTGTTTGTGCATTATTTTCCGTACTGGTCATAATGTACCATGGAATTCTGCCCTTGTTTGCATTACACAAACGAATTAATTTATCACATAAAATTTGAAACAAGGATCTTCCGGAAGGCAAACCGATAGAATAGGTTCCTTTGGGTCCGTTATGTCCCAATCTGGTTCCTTGTCCACCGGCTACAGTTACTGCACAAACTTTATTTGCAGCAATTGCTTGATTTCCCAACGCTTCTAAAGCAGCAATCTTTTCTGCAGACATCTTCTTGATTTCAGAACAAGGCAATGGGGTTACATTTAATTCTGTATTTGCAGCCGCATCATTTCCTGCATCAGCAAAAAGCTGTGCCGACAATGCATAATCAATACTTAAAACTTGATCTAAAAATTGATTTGCTTCTGTTTCCGGAAGCTCTGCAACATAGGTTAACAAATGCTCTTGTCCGTATTCCTTGGTCAAAGCTAACGCCTTTTCAT
>CAYMRI010000026.1:0-7746 GCA_964392835.1 uncultured Eubacteriales bacterium | reverse complement strand
AAACACCTCTCCTCATAATTAAAACTATTGCATTCTATTTTAATATAACTTGGGAGAACTTGCAATCATCTTCTTTTGGGGCAACTTTATATTTTTCAAAATTGCCTCATAGGTTTGCCATTGTGGCATGGCTTGTCCCAATGCTTTAAAAAAGGCAGCATCCTGTTTTGCATACCGGAACTGTAGTAGTTGTCGCAGCAAAACATAATCCGTGCACAATTCCGGTAATTTGATTAAATACGCATTTAACCAAATTCGCCCCTTCTTTACAATACAACTGCCCCACTTAGAAGTCATGTAGCGGATATGAATCTCCGGAATAGAAATGCCATACGGTTTCACAAACGGATACACTCTTTCCAGTGCATCAAAAGCTCTGCCCTCCGCTTTCAGTTTCAGTGCTTCCTTTTCTCCTTCTCCTACAGGGAGCATTTGAGAGACGCTTTGGTCATAGGTTTCCCCCAAGACATCACTCAATTCTATGATCCATTGTTTTTTCTTATGTACCAACTCCAAAATGGAAGAATGGGGCATCTTCATTGGGGCACACACTTCTATCACCCGGTTAGGCTTTACCCGCAAATAGGCATAGCGATTGTGCTTCCTGATTACTTTCAATTCAAAGTATTGTTCCTCTGTCAATGCAATCAACATAGAGCTTCTTATTTCCTTTCCGCCAAGCGATCCAGGCAGCTAATTTCTGTGTAGGAATACCCTTTGCAAGCCCATCTTGGCATGATTTCCCCCACATGGCGAATGCCTTCCATCAACTTCATGTATGCAGACGACTCCGGTTGCCATGGCAAAGCTAAATTCGTTATACATTGCGAGGTCAATGGCACCAATTCCTGCATATTATTTAATTCCACCCAAAGCCTGACAAGTTCCAAGTCAATGAAACAATCAGATTGCCTGCTGCAATTTTTCAAGAATTGTTTGAGTTCACGCATTTCGCCGTTCCATGGGATTCCTGCAAACCCCGTAGATAAATACGTCTCCAAAGAGAATTCTTTATACCCACCTGCAACCGTACTCTTTTGCAAATCCTGCATCATAATCGGATTTTGAATTTTCTTGTGACAAATTAGCTTTTTGTAAAAAAACAATTGTTGTTCTGCTTCCAGCTCCGTCTGTATTCTGTGTAAAAACGTCTTATACTCCGTCAACTGACACAAATTACAGCGATTACATATCACAAATAAATCCGTTACGGAAATCACGCCATAATATTGTAACATGCCATTAACGGCGGCAGCAAAAGAAGTCCTTAACATTGCAATTCTTCAATCTCCTCAATTTCGCCCAGTTCAGCAAAGGAATATCCGTTTAGCAACCATAATGGCATGGTACAAAACACCTGCAACAGATAAAACCCTAAGGCTTCTTGTCTTTCTGCAGTAGAAAGAGCAAAATACCAGGTGGTAAAATGTTCACACACCTCTGCAAACGGGATACCATTATTGAGCTCATACCATGCCGACTCTACCTCCCGCTTGGCCACGGATTTCGTCAAATGTCCCTCTTTTACCAGAAACTGTTTTAAGCGTTCCATAGGTAATGTCCATTCTATACCATTTGTCTTTCCTACTCGTTCTAGTACGCTTCCCGAAAAAACCTTGTAATCGGGAATTTGTTTTAGTCTCTTTTGCTGTTTGCGCACATAGGCATAATTCCAAAATCGTTTATGCCGAAACCCATCTTCTTCCGGTTCTATATTGCCGTAATATAGGATTGCTGCGTATAACAATTCCATAAAGTACATAATATCCCAATCGCCATCCGGTTCTTTTTGTAAGCAAAGTTGAATTAACATTTTTGTTTCTAAAAATCCATAATAGCAAAGCAGTCCGCCGGCACGTCGCAAAATACGAGTGTTACATTCTGCCACTTCTTTCCATGTTTCTTCCTCCAATGTTGCCAACATATCCCGAATTTCCCGTGGCACTACCAAAACCCGTCGTTCTCCCTGCAAAGTGGGGTATGCCAACCCCATATCCCGTAGAGCCAGTATCTTTCTCACACTGAACTTGTCGGCATCTACTACCCCTCCTTGGGCTAAAATTGTTTGAAACAATTGATATCGCTCGGTGTCAAAGCACAAAGCAAATCGATGGATTGCGTCAGGCAAGACTTCCATAATCGCTTGTATGAGTGCGGTCTTATCTTCTGTTGCACCCCCATTTAGATGTATCAAAAACAGCATTCCCTGCAAATCTGCGACATCTAAAGTCTCTAACGCATCCTTTAAACAACAATCTGTTTCCAATGGAAACTGAAATAACAGTTCTTTCTTCATAGCATCATCCTCCTGCTAAAAGGATAGCATGAAATTTGAAAAATCCTGCGTATTTCCGGGTGGTTTTTTACCCCTTGGGAAATACAAAAGAAAAAGTCCCTTTCTACGGGACTTTTTCTACAGGAAATATAAAAACAATTCCCTCAGTCTCTTTTTTTCCTTTGGGAAATCATAACAATCGGTATCCCTTTTCAGCAAAAGAAATCACTATTTTTTCAGCCAACGTATCGGTTAGATTGTGAATATTGTCATTCGTAATATAAAAGGTTTCTTTTGAAACTACAGTTTCATAGGCATCCATCTTACCAAGAATTACATCCCGCCAAAGACCAATCTCCCCGGCAGTCAAAACCTGTTCAAACCCAAGGGTGGGGACCTCTTTAAGCAAGCTACGTATCTTGGGAACCCAGGCAGATTGCTGATACAAAAAAGCATCACAGGCATTGGTCTCCGCATAATACTTTGTTCTGATGTCTTCAAATCCAATCCCACCGGCACGAAGCGTCATGGCCAGCACATTAAAAACCTGCTCAATCCAGGTTATATCCAGCAATGTATGAATGCAATATCCGGTTGCAAAAGACCATGTTTCCGAATCGGCGTCACAATAGCCTTCCAACTTGTCCATAACCATTTTCCAATGGTGCTGCACTTCTGCCACATCCCACTGCTTTCCACCAAAAAAATGAGTTCTATGCTTATCTTTCCGAGTGGTTCCGGGACGCATATGGATGGCATCCGGGGCAATACTTCCCAACAAAAAATATGCATCCGGCGTTTTTCCTATCTTTTCTCCTATTTTTTCTGCCAAAAGCAGATGCACCATAGGCAGTGGCATTATAACGCACTCCTTATCAAGGAGACAGGGTTGGAAGAATGGCGTAAATATTCTGCCAATTCCTCAGAAGAAGTCACAAATTCATCTATGACAATGCCTCCCTTGGCCAAATCCTCCAGTTGATGAAAATCAGAGCCGGAAAGAGTTTTCAATTTCTTTTTCTTTGCATATGCCAACGCCAAATCATTATGAGAATCATGCCGTGGATTACCGTTAAACACTTCCATACCATCCAAAAACTTGGATTTTACCTCCTTCATATAAGGACGGAAGGGATGAGCCTGTGCCACAAACAGCCCATATTTATCTGCTATTTTTCGAAATTCTTTCAAGGTTTTTTTATGAAGGCGGGGATTTCGATATAAAAATCTTTCGTCAATACCGTACACCAGATAGTCATTGTAGGATTCTTCAAAGGTAATTTCCATACCCAGCAAAACAGGCATTCCAATTTTCATGCCTTCATTGGCAGCAATATAATACCCTTCCAAATACTGCTTTACACACCGTTCCCAATCAATGGCTCTTCTGGGCTCAAAGAAGCTGGGAGAATAATGGTCTGTCACCACAATGGCATCATAACCCGCTTCTTTGTAAAGATGGGGTATTTCTTTTGCAGACACTTTTGCGCAACTACTGGTTTCCCTGGTATGCAAATGGGTTTCATATTTGAATCCTTCCATAGTCCTGTTCCCTCCTAAAATGGTGCAATATGCGAAATATAAAATGCACCTGCCATAATTATAACAAAAATCAGAAGACAATTTAAGTCCAACAATTTCATTTTTAATTGCCGTAATCTGGTCCTGCCTTCTCCCCCACGATAACAGCGGGCTTCCATGGCATCCGCCAGTTCTGTTGCCCGTCGGAAGGCGCCGGTAATCAACGGAATAATTACAGGTAGAAAGCTCTTTACCTTTTGAAAAATATTCCCCGTATCAAAATCCGCCCCTCTGGATGCCTGTGCCTTCATAATACGATCAGTTTCTTCCACTAATGTAGGAATAAACCGCAATGCAATGGTCATCATCATGGCAATTTCATGAGAGGAAATCCCTAAAACGCCGATGGGCTTTAATAATTTTTCCAATCCATCCGTAAGCAAAATAGGGGTAGTGGTAAGGGTCAGCAAAGAGGCGCTCAACACCAAAAGCACCAATTTCAGCAGTACTTTACCGGACAACAGCAAAGCATCTCCGTAAATTTGTATAAAATGCCAGGAAACCAGCAAGGTTCCGGTTTTAACTGTAAACAAATTGAGGACGGTGGTAAAGGTACACAAAAATAAAATAGGCTTCAGTCCTTTCAGGGTATAGCGTACAGGAATACCGGAAAAGCCGATAACCAAAAAGGTAAATACATACAACAACAAATAGGAAAAATAGCTGGACACGCTGAATGTAATTACCATATATGCAATGAGCAATATAATTTTCATTCTTGGGTCCATGCGATGCAAAAAGGAGTTTCCGGGAATGTACTGTCCAATGGTAATATTATTTAACATAGCCATTCCCCCTTAACACTTTTAAAATACTTTCTGCAGCAGCTTCCACCGTAAAACAGTTTTCTGCAATAGCAGGATTTAAGCCATGGAGTTGTTTCATAAGCCCGGTCACTTGAGGTGCCGACAACCCAATGGATTCTAGTCGTTCTCCTTGGGCAAAAATAGTTTCCGGGTTCCCTTCCAGTTCTACTTTGCCGTCATTCATAACAATAATATAGTCAGCTAGTTTTGCCACATCCTCCATACTGTGAGAAACCAGCACCACTGTCATATTTTTCTCTTTCTGCAGACGCAAAATCATGGAAAGAATCTCATCTCTGCCCTTGGGGTCCAGACCGGCTGCCGGCTCATCCAATACCAGAATTTCCGGTTGCATCACCAAAACGCCGGCAATGGCAATTCTTCTTTTTTGGCCACCGGACAAACTGTAAATAGAACGTTCCATGATTTCTTCCGGTAGCCCTACTGCTGCAATGGCATCCTTCACCCGACAATGTATTTCTTCTTCCGTCAACGCCATTTTTTTTAAGCCAAAGGCAATATCCTGATATACTGTACTTTCAAACAGCTGATGCTCCGGATATTGGAAGAGCAATCCCACTTTCCGTCTCAAGGCGGATAATTGGCTCTTTTCAACCGTTTTTCCATCAATCAGAATTGTTCCTTCCTTCGGTGTCAAAAGCCCGTTAAAGTGCTGAATTAGCGTGGATTTGCCACATCCCGTATGGCCTATGATACAGGTAAAACTATTTTTTCGAATTCCAACGGAAACATTTCGCAACGCTACTGTTTCAAAAGGTGTTTTTTCTCCGTATATATAGGACAGGTGTTTTGTCTCAATCACAAACGGTTCCATCATCCCACCTCCTTTGGTGCCAACATAGGTGCCAACACTGCATAAGCATCTTCTAACGTTAAAATGTCTGCAGGCAATGGCAGGCCTGCATTTCGCAGTTGCATCATCAGTTCGGTAATTTGGGGGACATCAAGACCCAAGGCTTTTACTTTTTCCACCTGAGAAAAAATTTCCTTTGGGGTTCCTTCCATTACCACTCGTCCTTCGTCTACGACCAAAACCCTATCTGCCAGCACAGCTTCATCCATATGGTGGGTAATATGCAACACCGTCATTTGCAACTCTTTGTTTAATTGCTGCACAACTTTCAAAACTTCTTTTCTCCCGATAGGGTCCAGCATAGCAGTTGCCTCATCCAATACAATACAGGACGGATGCATGGCCAAAATCCCGGCAATGGCAACACGCTGCTTTTGTCCTCCGGACAGTAGATGTGGTGCACTTTCTCTTCGTTCAAAAATACCCACCTTTTTCATAGCTTCATCAATACGACAACGAATTTCATTAGATGGTACACCAATATTTTCCAATCCAAAAGCCACATCTTCTTCTACGCTGGTGCCGATAATTTGATTGTCCGGATTTTGAAAAACCATGCCGCATTGTTTGCGAATTTCCCAGTGATTTTGGGCATCACTGCTATGGAACCCCGCAACAACACATACGCCTTCTGTTGGCATCAAAAGCGCATTGAGCATTCTGGCCAAAGTAGACTTTCCCGAACCATTTCGCCCAAGGATACAGATAAACTCCCCTTGTTTTACGGACATAGAAATATTATCCAAGGCAAAGGCCCGAATTTCTGCATTGGTCTCTTCCTCGGTGGCAGGATACTGATATTTTACCTGTTCTACTGAAATAATGTCTGTCATACTCTCCCTACAAAAAAATCAAGGCTTGCCTAAAGCAGACAAGCCTTCATTCCGTTAAAAACTATCATTTGCAGTTGCAAATTAAACCAATTCCAATACTGCCATGGGAGCAGCATCGCCTCTTCTGCAACCAATTTTGTACATTCTGGTATAACCACCGTTTCTGCCCTTGTACTTTTGTGCAAGCTCATCATACAACTTGTTTACAACTTTCAGATTGTTACCTTCTTCGTCTTTCACTTGATAGATGTATGCAATTGCTTGTCTTCTTGCATGCAATCTGGAAGGATTGTCAACAGTTGCCATCTTCGTAGTAACTTCTCTGTCGATTACAGTGTACTTCTTACCATTCTTAGAAGTAGCAATCTTTGTTACCTTCTTATTCTTTGCATCTTTTTTTGCTGCACTAACAGTCTGTGCTTTGGTTGTATAATTGTCGGCTTCTCTCACTGCATCAGCAATCAATCTTTCCGCAATCTTTTTTACTTCTTTTGCTCTTGCTTCTGTGGTTTCAATTCTGCCGTTTTGTAACAAAGCAGTGGTCAAACCTCTCAGCATTGCATTTCTATTAGCGGTAGCGCGACCCAATTTTCTTGGATTTGCCATTGTTATTTACCTCCTACTCCTGAAACTCCTACATTAATCATTTTCGTTTGCAAGGGAAAGTCCCATTGCTTCTAACTTCAATCTTACTTCGTCAAGAGATTTCTTACCCAGGTTCTTTACCTTCATCATCTCTTCTTCAGTTTTATTTGTTAAATCTGCCACAGTATTAATACCAGCTCTCTTCAAGCAGTTGAAAGATCTTGCAGACAAATCCAACTCTTCAATATTGGTATTCAAAACTGCAGGTACATCGCTTTCACCCTTGTCAACAACAATGGTGGAAGGAACCACATTTTCAGTGAGATTTACAAACAAACTTAAGTGGTCACACAGAATCTTTGCACCAAAGCTGATTGCATCATCCGGTGTAATGGTACCATCGGTCCATACATCCAAGGTCAGCTTATCATAGTCGGTAATCTTACCAACACGGGTATTTTCAACTGTGTAATTCACCTTTGTTACCGGAGAATAAATAGAGTCAACCGGAATCACACCAATTGTCTGGGCATACGCCTTGTTCTTATCAGCAGGCTGCCAGCCTCTGTCTTTGTTTACTGTCATTTCCATTACCAAATGTGCATCATCGCTCAATGTTGCAATATGATAATCGGGATTCAGAATTTCAATATTCTGATCTGCAATAATATCACCGGCAGTTACCACACCAGGACCTTTTGCATCAATGGTAATGGTTCTGCTTTCATCAGAGTGCATCTTAATTGCAAGACCTTTAATATTTAAAATAATTTCAGTTACATCTTCTACCAC
>CAYMRI010000025.1:0-16916 GCA_964392835.1 uncultured Eubacteriales bacterium | reverse complement strand
AAGGCTTTGTCCGGTGGTCAGAGACAGAGAGTTGCGCTCGGTAGAGCTATCGTACGTGAACCAAAAGTATTCTTAATGGACGAACCGCTGTCTAACTTGGACGCAAAGTTGAGAGTACAGATGAGAACGGAAATCAGCAAGTTGCACCACAGATTGCAGACCACCATCATCTACGTAACCCACGACCAGACGGAAGCTATGACCATGGGTACTAGAATCGTTGTTATGAAAGACGGTTTTATCCAACAGGTAGATACGCCGACCAGATTGTATGAGAAACCGTGCAACTTGTTCGTTGCAGGATTTATCGGAAGCCCGCAAATGAACATGATTACCGGTACTGCTGAAAAGATTAACGGCGAGATCTACTTCAAGTTTGGTTCTCAGAAGGTGAAATTGCCCCCGAAAAAGGCTGCCAAGGTAGAAAACGGCGGATATTTGTCTGATCCGGAAGAAGATATCGAAAAGAAGTTAATCTTGGGTATCAGAGCAGAGGATGTACATGATGAACAAATGTATATTGATATGTTTAAGGATGATGCGCTCCTCACCGCTACTGTAGACGTTGTAGAACAATTGGGTTCTGAAACCTTCTTGTATATGACTTGTGAAGAAAGCGTAGTTGTTGCAAGAGTAAATCCTCGTTCTACGGCACAAGTGGATGATACCATCCAAATCGTATTCGACCCCAACAGATTCCATATCTTTGATAAGGAAACAGAAAAGACCATTGCAAACTAATATTATGAAATGTGGGCCGGCACTGCAAAGTGCCGGTCTTTTTTTTGTGATGCCCGACAGTAGTTATCTACAAAACCAGTAAATCGTTATCTACTTTAGATAACCAAATCCCACTTTTGTAGATAACTGGGGGAAATATTTGACACTCGACAAGATTTTTCCCTGCTTTCGAGGAGATTCGACATGCCCTCTGTGCTACACTATAAATGAGGTGAGGTGTATGGAGTATGCGTTGGAAATGATTGCACAGGGATATCTGGAGTACAAAAAAATGGTACAGGCTATGGAGGCAGAGTTGTTACAACTGCCAAGAGGAAATTTGACATATCGTACTGTAAAAGGACATAGGTATTGTTATCTGCAGTTTCGAGAAAAGAAAGGGTGTGTAAAAAACAAAATTGTGTCATCGCAGGAAATTCCTGCTGTGCGACAACAGATTCAAAGAAGGGCGTTTTTAAAAGAAAGTATAAGTATCTATCAATCCTATATCAATTGGATAGAAGAAAAGTATCCGCAGTTTCGGTTGTTGAAGAAGATAGATGTTCCAAAGGATTTTCAAAAACCCTATTGTACAATAAAAGGGGAACGCGTGCGTTCTAAATCTGAAGTGATTATTGCAAATTTGCTTTATGCCAACCAGATTCCATATGAATATGAGAAACCGTTAAAGCTTACCGGATATCCGCATCCCATTCTGCCGGATTTTACCATTTACATTCCCAAAGAGGACAGAACGGTTTACTGGGAACATGGGGGACTTATGCATGATCCGGAGTATCGCAGCAAATGGGATTGGAAGATGCATTTGTATGCAGAAGACGGCATTTCCGTGTGGCAGAAAAACTTGATTGTTACCTATGAAAGCCAGCCCGGAGATTTGAATATTGGAGAAATTCGTCAGCATATTGCGGATCTGAGTTAGAGTTATCTACAAATGGGGCGTTTGGTTATCTAAAGTAGATAACGATTTACTGGTTTTGTAGTTAACCACCTGCAAAAGACATAAAAAAACGGGCGATTTGTCATCGCCCGCACAACTTACTTTACTTCCACTGTCCAGCCAAACTCGTCAGCCAATCTGCCGCTCTGGATACCGGTGATGGTATCGTAAACCAGGTGGGAAATGGGACCGATTTCGCCGTTGTTAATGGAAATCTTTTTGTCCTCCCAGTTCAACTCACCGATAGGGGAGATAACCGCTGCGGTTCCGGTGCCGAAGGCTTCGTCCAACTTGCCGGCTACCTGTGCATCGTAGACTTCCTGAATGCTCAAACGACGCTCTGTTACCTTGTAGCCTTTGCTGCGGAGCAATTCAATAGTAGATGCTCTGGTAATGCCGGCTAAGATACTACCATTGAGTTCCGGGGTAATCACTTCACCATCAATCACGAAAAATACATTCATGGTACCAACTTCTTCTATGTACTTGCGCTCAACGCCATCCAGCCAAAGCACTTGAGAATAACCGATTTCCTTTGCCTCCATTTGGGATTTGATGGAAGCTGCGTAGTTTCCCGGTGTTTTTGCAAAACCAATACCGCCGCGGACTGCACGCACATAGTTGCTCTCTACATAAATGGTAACCGGATTGATGCCTTCTTTGTAATAGTTGCCGGAAGGAGAAAGAATCATCATAAACAAATAGTTGGAAGCCGGCTTTACCCCTAAGTATGGGTCGGTGGCAATGATGAACGGACGGATGTAAAGAGAAGTTTCCTTTTCCTGCGGAATCCAGTCACGCTCAATGTTGACCAAAGTACGTAGTGCTTCTACTGCAAATTCCTCGTCGATGGGAGGGATGCAAAGACGCTCGTTGGAAACATTGACACGGGCCATGTTTCTGTCCGGCCGGAACAAAAGCACGCGACCATCCTCGGTCTTGTACGCTTTCAATCCTTCAAAAATACCTTGTCCGTAGTGAAAAATCATAGCGGACGGATCTAAAGATAAGGGGCCATAGGGAACGATGCGGGGGTCATGCCAGCCCTGCCCTTCCGTATAGTCCATAATAAACATGTGATCGGTAAAATGTTTTCCGAAGCCCAGGTTCGCAGAATCCGGTTTTGCCTTCGGAGATGTGGTTTTTGTAATTTTAATTTCCATAGACATACATGTCTCCTCCTTTGCCTCTTTAATTCTTTATTTTACTCCTCTATATCTCTTTTCGCAAGCGTAGATTTGTGATAAAATAAAGCGAAATATGTTTTGGAGGCAAACGGTTTGAAAAATATTTTTTACCCGAAGGCACATTTTAACAATATTTACGAAATCACCCCCAATTTCCTCAAAAGCAAAGGGGTGAAAGGGGTTTTGCTTGACATTGACAACACCTTGGTACCTTATTCGGTAAAAGTGCCGGATGAAAAGGTTTTAAACTGGTTGGCAGAACTCGAAGCAGCGGAAATTAAAGCAGCTATTTTGTCCAATGCCAAAGCGGAACGGATTGTTACCTTTACAGAACAAACCGGGTTACCTATCATTGAAAAGGCAGGAAAACCCCTGAAGAGGGGATTCCGGCAGGCAGAACAAATGCTTGGATTGCCCCAAGAAGCTTTGTGCATCATCGGAGACCAGTTTTTTACGGATATTTGGGGTGGGAACCGCAGCAACATCTACAGTATCTGGGTGACACCCATTCATAACGAAGAATCGGCATTCATTCGGTTGAAGCGTTGGTTGGAGCGACCCATTGTAAAAGGTTACAGAAAAGTTATGGCAGAGAAAGGCGGCGATACTGTGGGATTATTAGGCGTTATCGGCTATCCCATAGGACATTCCATTTCACCACAACTCCATCAAGCATTATGTGATGTCAGCGGCATGAATTATTTTTATGATAAATTTTTGGTAGAACCATCGGAATTGAAAGAGGCCTTTGAAGACTTTGCTAAAAAAAGGTTCCGAGGAATTAATGTGACCGTGCCCCATAAGCCGGACATCATTCCGCTTTTAGATGAAGTTGACCCCAACGCCCTGAAAATCGGTGCAGTAAATACCGTGGTTTGGAAAGATGGAAAATCTTATGGGTATAATACAGATGTAGATGGTTTTGTGATGGCAGTGAAAGAAGAAGCAAATTTTGATTTTGCGAACAAGCGCGTGCTCATTCTGGGCGCCGGCGGTGCAGCCAGAGGGGTGGCTATGGGATGTGTGACCCAGGGAGCGGCACAAGTGGATTTTTGCAACCGGACAGTGGAAAAGGCGCAAGCACTGGCAGAGGTATTCCAAGGCGGCGTGCTGGAACAAACTGACCCGCAATTTGCAGAAAAATTCCAAACTTATGATTTAATCGTCAACACCACATCTGCGGGCATGAAACCCCAGGAGGACAAAATGCCCTTAACGGCAGAATACACCTTCCGCAAAGGACAGGTTTGCTTTGATGCTATTTATGTGCCTCGGCGGACATTGTGGTTGCAAAAAGCGGAAACGGAAGGGGCAACGGTGGTAAACGGCATGGGAATGCTCTTCTATCAAGGGGTAGAGGCCTTTCAAAAGTGGAAAATAGCTGACAATACAAAACCCTTGACACCGGAACAAATCGCCCAGGCAAAGGCACTTTTACAAGAAAGAGGGGTAATGACATGGTAAGATTTGGACCAGCAGGCAACAGCGAAGATTTTTATGCGGCAGGTTTAAAAAGAACGGAAGAAGCGCCCAAGTGGCTGGCAGAGCAAGGCTTAAATGCCTACGAATATCAGTGCGGACAAGGGGTGCGTCTAGGAGCAGCTTCTGCCCACGCCATCGGGGAAGCGGCACGGCAATATGGCATTGCATTAAGTGTCCATGCACCTTATTTTATTAACCTGGCCAGTACAGACCCGCAAAAGAGAGAAAACTCTATTATGTATATTTTACAAACCCTGGAAGCGGCAAAGCAATTGGGAGCAACCCGCATTGTAGTGCATCCCGGTGGCTGCGGAAAGATGTCCAGAGAGCAGGCCATGGCGTTGGCTATGGAAATCTGGCCCAGAATTATCCGTGCAGCAGATGAAGGTGGCTATGGCGAGATTACCATTTGCCCGGAGGTGATGGGAAAAATTAACCAACTGGGTAATGTGGAAGAAGTGTTAACCATGTGTGGCGTGGATGAAAGAATGATTCCCACCTTTGATTTTGGTCATATTAATGCCAGAACCCACGGCAGTCTGCAAACCGTAGAAGACTTTGATAAGTTAATGACACAAATAGAAAATGCATTGGGACAGGAAAGAATGCGAAAGCTCCACTGCCACTTTAGTCGTATTCAGTTTTCCAACGGCGGTGAGGTAAAGCACTGGAATTATTCCGATATTGCTTATGGACCAAACTTTGAACCTTTTGCGGAAGTGCTGGTTAAGAGAAACATGGAACCCACGATTATTTGTGAATCTGCAGGACATCAGGCAAAAGATGCAGCAGAATTTAAAAGAATCTGGGAAGCAATGGGAGGAGTCAAGTGATGATACAAAAGAGAGTAGATGGCTTACGGGCTGTGATGCAGGAAAAAAACTGGGATACGTGTTATGTGAACGACCCCATTAACGTACGTTATTTGTCCGATTTCACCGGTGGCGAAGCGGAACTTGTCATTACCGCCCACAAAGCGGTGCTGATTACCGACTCCCGCTATACCATTCAAGCGCAACAAGAAACCAAAGGGGTTTTTGAAGTGGCTACCGTGGGTGGCGGTTGGAAAAATATTTATGACAAGGTGAAAGCATTGACAGACGAAAGCGGCGCAAAAACCCTGGCCATAGAAGAAAGTTATGTGAGCCATAAGGAATATCAGTTTGTTGCCGCTGCCTTGGAAGGCATTACCTTGGTGGACCTGGACGGTGCCATCGCACGCTTAAGGCAAATCAAAGATGCAGGGGAACTTGCAGTCATGGAAAAAGCGGCTGCCATTGGCGATGCTGCATTTGCCCATGTGCTGCAAATCATCAAACCCGGTATGACAGAAAATGAAGTGAAAAACGAATTGGAACATAAAATGAAGCAGTTGGGCGCATCTGCCACCTCGTTTGAAACCATTGTGGCTTCCGGTGTCCGTTCTGCCATGCCCCACGGCACAGCGTCGGAAAAAATCATAGAGGACGGCGACATTGTGACCATGGATTTCGGTTGTATCTATGAAGGATACTGCTCCGATATGACCAGAACGTTTTTCGTG
This sequence comes from uncultured Eubacteriales bacterium, assembly GCA_964392835.1. Taxonomy (GTDB): domain Bacteria; phylum Bacillota; class Clostridia; order UBA1212; family CASDQQ01; genus CAYMRI01. The sequence continues at coordinate 11,023 of CAYMRI010000025.1, read as the reverse complement.
GGAGATCCGTCCAAACGACCGGAAACGGAAAAATTGATGGAAATTTACAATATCGTGAATACCGCACGGCAAATGGCAGTGGATGCTGCCCGTGCCGGTATGACAGGGGCAGAAGTGGATGCCATTGCCCGGGAATATATGAAAGAAAAAGGCTACGGCCAGTATTTCGGTCATGGTACCGGACACAGCGTAGGGCTTGAAATACACGAAAGTCCCAATGTGAGTCCCCGCAACGACCAGCCGTTGCCGGAAGGGGTTGTGGTAACTGTGGAGCCGGGCATTTATATGGAAGGCTTAGGCGGTGTCCGGGTAGAGGATTCCGTATACTTAACCAAAGATGGTTGCCGCTACCTGACCAATGCTCCAAGGGAACTGCTTATTGTAGATAACCGTTGATTTTGCGTTCAAAATCCAGTAGCAGTTCTTTTGCAAATTCCTCGGTATAGCCCTCTGCGGTCATACGCACTACAGGCCTGGTGGCATCGGGGAGAATCAAAATCCAACCTTTTTCTGTAAAAATCTGAATGCCGTCAGCAGACTCGCGAATGCTGTCGGCATTTTCTTCTGCCAGTTTCCGCATCACCCGTCCCTTTAACTGAAAGGCGCAATCCAATTCTTCTTCTGCCATAGCAGGATGGGGTATGGTTTGCAGTAACTTGCTTAGGGGGATATTTTGTTGTTGCAGCCATAACGCCAGGTGCAATACAAAATAGATGGCATCATAGCGCATGGAAAGTTGTGCGTCCGCCTGTTGCCGAATGGTACCGGCGGAAATTCGCTCCATCAAATCCTGGGTAGAAACACCGGTACGGTCCAGGGTTGCGCCATACTGTTTGGACAACCATTCGTGTACGGTAGGTTGGTCTACAGGCAGTGCCAGGTGACAGGCACCGTAGCGCTCCAACAGCAAAAAGGAGATGAGCAGGGAAATGCGCTCCTGAGACACCAAAGCACCGGTCTCGTCGTACAAATCAAACCCTTCGCCATCTGTGCTGAAGGTGACAGAGAAATCCGGTGTGGTCTTGTCTGTAAAAATGTTGCTGCCTTGCAGAATCTGCTCCGCCACTTCACGGACAAAGGGAGCACCAGCTAAGGCTATGGCAATGGATTTTCCCGGCTTTTTATCCTTTTGTAGCAATCGTTGCAGAAAGGCAATATACAGCTCTCTGCCATTTTGTAGGGGAGAAACCGGTGCAATGCAATCCGTTGGGGCAGAAGGGAGGTCGCAAGTAGCATGCAGTCGCTCTATTTTCTTTTCCTGCTTTCTGGAAATGTCGCAGCCGTTTGCATCCAAACAAATAATGCGCAATTGTTTTTCTTCTATTTGGAAAAACGCGGCGCCTTGATGACCGTATTCTTTTACCAAATAGCGCAAAATGGGCAAAGTCTGGTGCCCGGCATCGTAGCAGCGGGCACCCACCGACGCAGCGCCGCCTAAAAAGGACAGCGCGGCGGTGCCGGCGGTGGCAGAGCCGTCGTGGGCTACGCTGAAGGCTGCGCCCGGCCGTATTGCTGCGGCAAAAGCACTGCCCAGGCGGCACAATGCTTCCGGCGTCAACGAAGCGCTGTAAGTGCCCCGGATCCCTCGCTGCCCAAATAATCCATGACTACTGGCATTCTCAATATCGTCGTCCCATACCACGTCTGCCTGCAGCCGGGCCCCTGCAACAATTTCCTTGCCCGGCCACACTTTTATTTGTGGGCGAATATAGCTGTCAGCGCCCACAGTGCAGGCGGCCCCTACAATAGCATGTTCAAAAATCCTGGTTCTGGCCTCTACTTTTGTATTTTGACAAATCAGAGCCCCTCGCAATTCTGCACTGCTTCCAATGTGGGTACAGTCCCATAAAATGCTTTTTTTCAAAGAAGCGTTGGCCTCGATTACCGTGTGATTTCCCAAAATGCTGTATTGCCCGATGTGAGCGCCGTCTCCGATGATGCAGTGGTCCCCGATAAGACAGGGTGGGGTAAAGGAAATATTTTTCCCGATTTGACAATGATTGCCCATTCGTACTTTCTGCAGGTCACCATCGGAAGAAAAAGGTGTACCCGGCAGTTCTATCTGCACCGTTCCATTCAGGGCATCCCCGTTGGACCGGGCATAAGCAGTCAAATCCCCAATGTCGCACCAGTAACCGTCCGCCACGCAACCGTACATAGGTTGTCCTTCTTTCATCAGCTGCGGAAAAATATCCTTGGCGAAGTCCAGTTTTTCCCCTTCTTTTATATAGGAAAGGATTTTGGTGGACAAAATATAAATACCGGTATTGACCCGGTCGCTGACCACCTGGTTCCAGGAAGGTTTTTCCACAAAACGCAAAATGCGCCCGTCCGGCTCTGTCACTACAACACCGTATTCCAAGGGCACGTCCACTTGTTTCAGCAGCAGGGTTGCCATTGCGTTTTTCTCTCGGTGAAACCGGATGGCCGCCGTCAAATCAATGTCCGTCAGGGCGTCGCCGGAAATCACCAGAAAGTCGGCGCTGTCTTGCAAGAATTCTCTGGCATTTCCGATGCATCCCGCAGTCCCCAGAGGCACTTCTTCTGTAAAGTATTTTAAGTTGACGCCGAATGCTTCGCCGGTGCCGAAATAGTCGGAAATCATTTGTGGGAGATATGCCAGCGTCACACCAATTTGAGTGATGCCGTGGCGTTTTAGTAAATTTATAATATGTTCCATGCAGGGCCGATTGGCAATTGGCACCATGGGCTTTGGTAAATCACAAGTCAGCGGGCGCAATCTGGTTCCTTCGCCGCCTGCTAAAATCATTGCTTTCACGAAAAATACACTCCTTTATTTATAACTGCTATTTTCGATTGTGGTTTTTCCATAGTTTGCGCCGCAGTGGTCGCTTTTATCCCTAAAATTCCGGTTGACATAAAAATGGTTAAAAGTTATAATTGTTGTAAACTAAAGTATACTAATCTTGATTACAACAAAATAGGAGGCGCGAATATGTTTGTTGGAAGAGCGAGTGAACTCATAGAACTACAGGAAGCATATGATTCGGAACAGTTTCAATGTGTAGTAATATATGGTAGGAGAAGAATTGGAAAGACCTATCTAATCTCTCATTTTATTGGAGAGAAGCCGGCTATTTTCTTTACTGCACAAGAGGTAAATGATACCATGAATCTTTCCATGTTTACAGAAAAAGTTTTGTCTTTTTTTGGTATGATTGAAAGTGGAATTTCTTTTAAAAATTGGGATGCTGCTTTTTCTTTTCTTGCAGAAAAAGCAAAAGAAAAACAATTTATTGTTGCTTTTGACGAATTTCCTTATGCGTGCAATGCCAATAAAGGCCTTCGTTCTATTTTGCAAAGCGCCATTGACCATAAATTTTTGAATACAAAACTGTTTTTGATTCTTTGCGGTAGCCATGTTTCGTTTATGGAGCGTGAGGTGCTTGGCAGTAAAAGCCCTCTTTTTGGACGCCGTACCATGCAAATTCGTTTGACGGAATTTGATTATTTGGATGCAGCAAAGATGCTGGAAGGAATATCTAATGAAGATAAAGTAAAATATTATGCTTGTATTGGCGGTACCCCACACTATTTAGCGCAGATTCATCCCAAGCAGTCTTTTGAAGAAAACATGAAACGCCTCTATTTTCGGAATACCGGTTATTTATACAGTGAGTCCTTTATGCTCTTGCAACAAGAGCTACGGGAACCGGCTGTGTACAACTCTATTATTGCTTCCATTGCCTCCGGGGCAAGTAAATTCAATGATATTGTAATGAAGACCGGTGAGGAAAAAACTAAAATAGCAAAGTATATCAAGACTCTTGTAGATATGCGGATTTTGGAACGTATTTCTCCATTTGGGGAAAATCCACAGACCAGCAGAAAAAGCATCTATCGTATTAGTGATAATTGTTATCACTTTTGGTACCGTTTTGTCTTTGGTAACCAGGCAGAGATAGACAGTGGTGTGGGTGATATTTTAGCCGAGCAGGAGGTCTTTGGTGAAACACTTGCTGCGTTCATTGGCAAACCTGCATTTGAACAAATTTGTCTGCAATATATGATTCGACTGAACAAAGAAAGAAAGCTTCCTTTTTTAGCAACCCAATTTGGCAAATGGTGGGGAAACGACAACGTAAAACGGGAAGAAACTGATTTTGACCTTTGCTTAGGAGATAAGACCGGCAAACGCATTATTATCGGAGAGTGTAAGTGGCGCAATGAAGCTGCAAGCAAAGCGGATATTGAAGCGTGGATGGAAAAAAATTACTTGCTTTCAACTTATACAGATAGATATTATGTTTATTTTTCAAAAAGCGGATATACGGAGGAAGCAATGGCGCTTGGTGCGCAGAATTCTAAACTGCAGCTTTTGACACTAAAAGACCTTTTTCAATAGAAGCGGGTTGTGTAATCCAACTGATTCACAAAAAATGCGAGAATTGTAATTCTGACGAACAAACCAACTGCCGCGCAGACAAACTGCCGCGGCAGTTTTTTATCCACTTGAAATTCACAATCTATTCATATATAATAAATGGGTATTTTTTATAGAGAAGAAAGGGGCATTATTAACATGAAATCATACCCATTAACATTCGGAAAAGTGTATAAAGATTACATCTGGGGCGGCCGGAATCTGGACAAGATTGGCAAAGAGCTGCCGGCAGAAGGGATTGTAGCGGAAAGCTGGGAATTGTCCTGCCATAAAAACGGCATGAGCACCATTGCAAATGGGGAATATGCAGGCATGACCCTGGAAGATTATATAAAGGAATTCGGCAGAGAAGTGGTTGGAACCGCATTGCCGGAAAAGGACGTGAAGAAGTTCCCCTTGCTCATTAAATTTATTGATGCCAACGACAGATTGTCCGTACAGGTACACCCAAGCGATGCCTACGCATTTGTAAACGAAAACGGCGAGCTGGGCAAAAACGAAATGTGGTACATTCTCCACGCAGAACCGGGTGCAACTTTGGTTGCCGGTGTAGCAAACGGCGTAACAAAAGAATCCTTTGCAGAAGCTGTGAAGAACGGTACGTTGGAAGAATGCCTCAACTATATTTCCGTAAAACCGGGTGATTTCATTAATATCCCTGACGGCTTGGTACATGCCATCGGAAAAGGCATTATTTTAGCAGAAGTACAACAAAATTCTGACACTACTTACAGAGTATACGACTACAACCGTGTAGGTAAAGACGGTAAGACCCGTCCTCTACATGTGGAAAAATCTTTAGAAACCATCAACTTCAACTATACAGGGGATGTTTGCAAGAGCCCCGAAGGGATTACCGTAGAAGTTGGCCAAAACACAAAGAAATCCGTAAAAATTGCCAACAAATATTTTTCCATTGAACAATATGTTTTGGAAGACGGAAAAGTGGAAGAGAATGCTGACGGCAGCAAGTTCTATGTGTACATTGTTTGCCAAGGGGAAGGAAAGATTGTTTACGAAGGCGGCGAATTGCCGGTGAAAATGGGACAGACCGTATTGGTTCCTGCAAATATGGGGACCTACACATTGGAAGGCACCATGACAGCCATTAAATCTTATGTGCCGGATGTGGAAAAAGATGTAGTAGCAGGTCTTAAAGCAGCAGGTTATTCCATGGAAGAAATTGAAGCAAAGGTAGCAGGATTAAATCAATAAGGGGTATAGAACAATGGACCAGACTGTAAGACGGATTTATGTCGAGAAAAAAGAAGGGGTCAATGTAGAAGCCAAAGGGCTTTTGAGCGAATTTCAAAATAACCTGGGCGTGAAAGGCTTGACCAATGTGCGTTTGCTCAATCGGTACGATGCACAGTACATGACCAAAGAGGAATTTGACCAGGCGAAGAATATTGTCTTTTCTGAGCCCAATGTAGATAGAATTTTTGAGGAGACCGTGCCTTTGAACAGAAAGGACAGCTATTTTCTCATTGAATCCCTGCCGGGGCAGTATGACCAAAGAGCGGATTCTGCAGCACAGTGTGTGCAGTTGTTAACCCAAAAGGAACGTCCTTTGATTCGGACCGCAAAGCTGATTATTTTAGAAGGCCATGTCAGTGCAGAAGAGTTGGAAAAAATCAAAAAATATTCCATTAACCCGGTAGAGTGCCGTGAGGCTTCTTTGGAAAAACCGGATACTTTGGAAATGGAATTGACCGTGCCGGAAACGGTTGCTACTTTGGACGGGTTCATTGACATGACCGACGATGAAATCGCAGCCATGCAAAAAGCAGATGGGTATGCCATGTCAGCAGAAGACTTAAAGTTCTGCCGTGACTACTTTAAAAATCAGGCAAAGCGGAATCCTACCATTACGGAAATTAAGGTAATTGATACCTACTGGTCCGACCACTGTCGTCATACCACGTTTTTGACAGAAATTGACAACGTGGAAATTGAAAACGGCGTGGGCATGAAAGAGTTGAAGGAAGTTTTTAACACCTATCAATTTATCCGGGAAGATTTATATAGAGAAAAGCCGAGAGCCATGTGCCTCATGGACATTGCTACGGTGGCAATGAAAGAGATTAAGCGCAGACATAAGCTGAACGATTTGGATGAATCGGATGAAATCAATGCCTGCAGTATTGTAGTAGATGTAGATGTGGACGGAAAGACAGAGCCTTGGCTGGTGATGTTTAAAAACGAAACCCACAACCATCCCACAGAAATTGAACCTTTCGGTGGTGCGGCGACCTGTTTGGGTGGCGCCATTCGTGACCCGTTGTCCGGTCGTTCTTATGTATACCAGGCAATGCGTGTAACCGGTGCGGCAGACCCTACAGTGCCCATTTCTGAAACCATTCCGGGAAAACTGCCCCAAAGAAAGATTACCCAGACTGCAGCAGCAGGTTACAGTTCTTACGGGAATCAAATCGGTTTGGCAACCGGCCAAGTAGCAGAAGTATATCACCCCGGTTTTGTAGCAAAGAGAATGGAAATCGGTGGCGTCATTGCGGCAGCACCGAAGAAAAATGTAGTGCGTATGAACCCCGAGCCTTCCGATGTGATTATTTTGCTGGGCGGCAGAACCGGTAGAGACGGCTGCGGCGGAGCAACCGGTTCTTCCAAAGAACATACAGAAGAATCTTTGGCAACCTGCGGTTCTGAAGTACAAAAGGGGAATCCACCTACAGAACGTAAGATTCAGAGATTGTTCCGGAACGAAGCAGTTTCCACTTTGATTAAAAAATGTAACGACTTTGGTGCAGGCGGTGTCTGCGTTGCTATCGGCGAATTGGCAGAAGCATTGGACATTGAATTGGACAAAGTGCCGAAAAAATATGAAGGCTTAGACGGTACCGAATTGGCGATTTCCGAATCTCAGGAAAGAATGGCTGTGGTAGTGCGTGCGGCAGATGCGGAAAAATTTATTGCTTACGCAGAAGAAGAAAACTTAGAAGCGGTTGTGGTGGCTACCGTAACGGATACCGGCAGACTGCGTATGACTTGGAAGGGTAATACCATTGTGGATTTGGAAAGAAGCTTTTTGGATACCAATGGTGTGAAGCAACACATTTCCATTAAAGTAAATGCACCGGATGCTTCCAAGAATTTGTCTAATTTGCATGACATTCCAAAAGATGACGGCAATGCAACCAAGTTATGGTTAAAGTGCCTGGAACAATTAAATGTATGTTCTCAAAAAGGGCTGGTAGAGCGTTTTGACAGCTCCATCGGTGCCGGTACGGTATTGATGCCCTTTGGTGGTAAGTATCAGTTAACCCCCCAAGAAGGTATGGCAGCAAAGATTCCGGTATTAAAGGGTGATACCAATACAGGTACCTTAATGACATTTGGTTATGATCCGGATATTTCCAGCTGGAGCCCTTTCCACGGCGCTGTTTACGCAGTGGTACAATCTCTTTCCAAGATTGTTGCCATGGGTGGTGACTACAGAAAGGTACGATTGACCTTCCAGGAATATTTTGAAAAACCGGGTAAGGACCCCAGTCGTTGGGGCAAGCCTTTTGCTGCTTTGTTAGGTGGTTTCCATGTGCAGGAAGTGCTGAATATTCCGGCAATCGGCGGGAAAGACAGTATGTCCGGTACCTTCAAAGATATGGATGTACCGCCTACGTTGGTATCCTTTGCAGTGGCACCGTACGATGTACGGAACACCGTTTCTGCGGAATTTAAGAAACCGGGCAGCAAAGTATTATATTTCCGTTTGCGTCGTAATATGGACGAAATGCCTGATTTTGAGCAGTTAGACAGAATCTATACCAAGATATCTAAAATGGCAGCTAAGGGGCAAATTCTGGCAGCCAGCACCCTGAAGAGTGGTGGTGTAACCGAAGCCATCAGCAAAATGTGTTTCGGTAACAAGATTGGATTCCGTTTTTACGATAATCTGAGTATGCAAAGCCTGTTGAAGGCCAACTACGGTTCTTTGATTTTGGAAGTCAGCGATGATTATGATGCTGCAGATTCTATGGATTTCTACCCGCTGGGTGAAACCATTGCAGAGCCGGTGGTAAAGATTAATGAGGAAACCATTACCATTGAAGCTATGTTGACCGCATGGTTCGGAAAACTGGAAAATGTATTCCCGACCCAGGCAAAGGGAACACCTTCTGAGGCATTAAAGCCGGCTGATTATACCGGTGGTATTGTTGTGACACGCAAAACCCCTGCCATTGCAAAGCCTCGTGTGTTTATCCCGGTATTCCCTGGCACCAACTGCGAATATGACACTGCCCGTGCTTTTGAGCGCGCAGGTGCTAAGGCTACGGTACAGGTCATCAACAACATGTCCTCGAAGGGCATTGAAGATTCCATTGCCCAGATGGTGAAAAATATTGAGCAGGCACAGATGATTATGATTCCGGGTGGTTTTTCCGGCGGTGACGAACCGGAAGGTTCCGGTAAGTTCATTGCTACCACATTCCGCAATCCTGCTGTAAAGGAAGCGGTAATGAAGTTGTTGCAACAAAGAGATGGCTTAATGTTGGGTATTTGTAACGGCTTCCAGGCTTTGATTAAGTTGGGCTTGGTACCTTACGGTGAAATTCGTGATATAGACGAATCCTGCCCGACCTTAACCTTTAATACCATTGGTCGCCACGTTTCTTGCATGGTAAATACCCGTGTGGCTTCCAACAAGTCTCCTTGGTTGGCAAATGTGAATGTGGGGGATATGCATTCCATTGCAGTGTCCCACGGAGAAGGTCGCTTTATTGCATCTCCTGAAATGTTGGAGCAGTTAATTGCCAACGGTCAGGTGGCTACCCAGTATGTGGACTTACAGGGCAATCCTACGTATGATATTGCATTTAACCCCAATGGTTCTGTCAATGCCATTGAAGGTATTACCAGTCCGGATGGCCGTGTGTTGGGTAAGATGGGTCACTCCGAACGTCGCGGCAACAGCGTTTGCCTGAATGTACCGGGCGAAAAAGACCAGAAGCTGTTTGAGGCCGGCGTGGCATATTTTAGATGACATAGTTGATTGTGTTTATGCCCGCAGAATCCTTTGAAAGGGAAACTGCGGGTTTCTTTTTTAAGCGGGAGGGATTTTTATGAAAAAGGGAAAAATATGGGGTGTGATTGTTACCTCTTTTAGTGTTTTGTTTATTTGTTTGGCAATCTTCCTTGTGGGACGCTCGAACCTACCGGATGCGTTGCCCATTGTTTCTCCCACCTCAACCGCTACTTCAACCATAGCACCAACTATAGCACCAACTATAGCGCCCACACCTTCTGCAACCCCAACGCCAAACCTTGAAACTATGTTGCAACAGGGTTTGTTGAAAGACTATGAATTGCTAAACTATGAAGAACAAAAAGGAGAGTTCTATGATTATGCTACTTTGGTTCTGCAAGGAGAAGCAAATGGTGATAATAGATTTATGAAGATTGTAGCAGTTTTCAAAGATGAACTTCTAATAGATATCCTTTATGGAAGGCCGGAAGATGCCCACCGTTTTTATGATATAGAAGATAAACTAATACCGGTACAGGAAACGGATGCAAATTTTGATGGAAAGACAGATCTTTTAATTTACAGAGGATCCTTTAGTGCTGCGGGATATGAGATGTATGATTGCTATTTTGGAACGATTACTAAATTTGAATATTGCCCTTCTTTTGAAGGGATTACCGATCCGGTAGTTGATACGGAAAAACAAATCATACAAAGTACTCGCCGAAATCATGCCGGATCTAGAACAGGTGTAGTGTATCAATTTATAGATGGTGCCTTTGTGGATGTGGAACATCTTACTTGGACAGCACGGGAAGATGAAAATGGAAATGAATATAACGAGTGGGTTTTAGAAAGACGCATAAACGGCGAACTTTCTGTCGTAGAAACTTTTTCTGAAGAGGGTATGAATCAAACAGAAAAATTAGCATTACGAAAACAGTTGGAATCCCTTGATTCTTATGCACCGATTGGGTATTACGAAGAATAAATAATATGAAAATGCGGATGTTTGTTCAAAGACACATCCGCGTTTTCGTTTTAAAACAACCGGCTACCACCCGGTTATTTCTGTTATATATTGAAACTAAAATAAATAACTACACCCTATTTTTTTACAGCCTGCACTGCCACATAGGAATTCATGTACTTATCAAACAATCCCCCCCGTCGCAGTCTTCATATATATCCACCAGTTCAAATCCTGCTTTGATTAATCCGCCGATTTGCTCAGTCAAGGTATGACTAAAATTAAAGGGCATCTTATCTTCCAGCCTTTGTTTCTTTTGTTCATCTGAAAGGTCTCGGATAGAATTATATGGCAACGAAAATCTGGAAATCAGCACATCCTCATGCATAAAATCCGGATAAAAAATAAAATGTTCTTCCTTAACTATTTTACACTAACAAAATGTCGGATTGCAAAGCGCTACTACTTTTTTGCAATTTTTCGTGAAAAATGCGTAAATGCTACTACTTTTGCCCTGTTTTTGCCTCAAAAGTAGTAGCGGGGAAGATAACACAGCAACCTGACATGAAAAAGGCAGGAACCACATGATTCCTGCCTACAAATCCTCGCTATTTCTTTTCCGTCGCCTTTTCCCTGCTGTTCAGCTTCGTCCGCAATCGCAGCAATC
>CAYMRI010000024.1:0-17097 GCA_964392835.1 uncultured Eubacteriales bacterium | reverse complement strand
GTCATCACATCTTACATTTGTCCGCTTATGTATATGAACAATCCACTTTGCAAAACAATGCCTGTTATTACATCTTCAAATAAGCTTCGTACATACACCAGTGCAAGGTATTATACAGATGCGGAGATTTTATGCGCAATTACAGACGGAGGGAAAGAATTATGAAACAGTTTCAAGGAAGAGTAATTACACCGGGCGAGGTAACCGCAGAGGCTGTTGTGACCAAGCAGGGATTTAATACATTGGCTTCTCTGCAAATGGCTCTGCAGTTTGGAGACAAAGAGGTAAAATGCGGTGACCAGAACAATGAAGAATTGCACGGCAAACCGCTTATAAACAAGGCACTTTGCTTACCGCAAACCATTGGTTCTACCACGGGCGGCCTTGTGCTTTACTGTGCTTGTGCTATGGAGAAGAATCCTGCTTGCATGCTTTTTGCAAATCATATCGATTCCCTGGCGGCAGCAGGCGCTGTTTTGGCAGATGTATGGGTTGATAATGTGTCCATGCCTGTAATAGATTCCCTGGGGGACGAATTTCTCGAATTTGTCAAAGACGGAATGCAGATTACAGTTAAGGCAAATGGCATTGTTGAGGTAGAATAACCATGATGGTAAAAACGTTGACAGATTTATTAGAGGCCGGGGAAACACTGATGCATCCCATTTATGGCATCTTAAATCAGGGGAATATGCAATATTATGGATATTTTGGCTTCACAGAAAAATATTTGTTAATTGCTTTGCTATCCGGTAAGCAAGTAACTTATACAACTCGCATTCCGCTGGATATTAAGTCTGTTAGCATAAAGAAAACCTTGATTTTCAGGCAATATGTAATCGATATCAGCTTTAGCGAAGGGGCACCATGCAGAATCACTGCATCGCCTAAAGTTTTAACGATTGCTGCGCAAAAGGAAAATTTGCCGAAATTTTTAGAATTTTTATCCGAAAGAGCATGCGGAAAAAGCACCCCCGCTCTGCACAATATTGCCGGCGAAAAAATCCGCTGGCAATATTTTAATACGTTTATATACATAATGTTGTCCTTTCTTCCAATGCCTTTTATCATGATTGCTATTATGGCACTGAAGGACAATACTTTTGTACTTTCTGAATGGCTCAGTACCATTCCTTCCGGACTTTTGATTTTTGCTGTCTTTCTCGTGCCATTTATTTTCTTATCTTTGCTGAACAGATTTTTCTTTGGAAAAATTGTGGGTGTAGCCAATGAAGAAGGCTTGTACTTGGAAAATGATTTTATTCCATGGAAAGAGATTGAAAAAATTACTTATACCCCGGAGGCGTTTTCCAGGCATAATAGGAACTATAGTCTGGCTACTGTCACGGTGAAGCGAACGGAAAAAGATGCTTTTGCATTAGAGATTCTGCATTTCCCGCTATATGGATTACGAATCGCCCAAAAATACAACCCACAAATCAAAATGGAATTGGGGAAAAATAGTATGATTACAATAGGCTTGATTGCATTGAGCCCAACCATAATTGCTATCATACTTGCTGTGATTCTGTGATAGTTCCATCTCTTGAAAAACAAATAAAAATCTGCCACAATAAAGGAAAATAGTTGAGGAGGACTTATTGATGTTTACATTTACATATCATGTTACGGAAGAAGACTATTTGACTTTTAATGAGAATCATATCAAAAATACGCCTGCCGGTAAGAAAGCACTCTTTGCTCTGAGAATGTTGCTTCCTATTTTGGTGCTGTTTGCTCTTTTTATTTTCTTTGTTGCCGAAGCAGACATAGAATTGATTATTATAGAAGCAATTGTTCTTTCCCTTGCTTGTATTTTTTGGTTTATTTTTGCTGAAAAATTTTTTATGTCTTCTGCTCGTAAAAAACTTAAAAAGCAAAAGGGAAATCAAATGTTGTTTAGCCCTACAGGCACTTTAGCTTTTGATGAAGAAAAAATAGTGGAAATTACGGATAGAATTGAAATAAAAACACCTTATTCCACGATTGAGAAAGTGTATGTTGCTGATACAGCTTTTTATTTTTATATCGGTCCTATACAAGCACATATTTTGCCATATCATAATTTTGATGGGGAAGACCAGCGGAATGCGTTTCTTTCCTGGTTAAAAACCGCATTGGGTGAAAGTAAGATTGTTTTGGTAAAAAAATAGAGGGAACACTGCACATGAAAAAAACAAGTAACAATATGCTCCAAGGGCCGTTGCTTCCCAATATTATTACATATACCATACCCATTATACTCACCAGCATTCTGCAGTTGCTTTTTAATGCGGCGGATTTGGTGGTTGTGGGAAGATACTGTGGTAGTGTTTCTGTAGGGGCAGTAGGCGCTACCGGGGCGCTGATTAATCTGATTGTCAATTTGTTTATCGGCCTTTCTGTAGGGGCAGGTGTTGTGGTTGCCCAATCCCTTGGAAGTCAAGATGAAGAAGCGGTACACCGTACCATTCATACTGCGCTTCCTGCGGCCATGGTTAGTGGTGTGATTCTTACGATTGTGGGTGTGTTTTTTTCGGAAACATTTTTGCGATTGATGAATACGCCGGAAAATGTGTTGCCGCTTTCTACGATTTATATGCAGATTTACTTTTGCGGTATTGTTTTTACAATGGTGTATAATTTCTGTGCCTCCATTCTTCGTGCAGTGGGGGATACCAAGAGTCCGTTGATTTTTCTTGCCATTGCCGGCGTGATTAATGTAGGGTTGAATCTTGTATTTGTAAGATTTTTTAATATGAATGTGGCAGGGGTTGCGCTGGCTACCGCAATCTCTCAGGCAGTTTCCGCTGTGCTTGTGGTCATTGCCTTAATACGTAGGAAAGATGCCTGCAAACTGACTTTGTCGCAGATGCGTTTTTACAAAGCACAGCTTGTCCAAATGATTCGTATTGGCTTACCTGCAGGCATCCAAGGTTCCTTGTTTTCCATTTCCAATGTACTCATCCAATCATCTATTAATTCCTTCGATGAGATTGTTGTGTCAGGCAATGCGGCTGCAGGCAATATTGAAGGGTTTGTGTATGTGTGTCTCAATGCATTCCACCAAACGGCGGTAAACTTCATTGGGCAAAATGCCGGGGCAAAGCAATATAAGCGTGTGCGGAATATTTTGTGGATTTGTTTGGCTTGCGTAACGGTAGTAGGTCTTAGTGCAGGTTCTCTTGTTTATCTATTTGGGGAACAACTGCTGTCTATTTACATTACCGACTCCGCACAAGCCATTTCCTATGGTATGATACGGTTGGGGTTTATCTGTTTGCCATATTTCCTTTGTGGTTTAATGGATGTATCCACCGGCGCATTGCGGGGCTTGGGGGCTTCTGTGGTGCCTATGATAATTTCTATTTTAGGTGTATGCGGTATTCGTATCCTTTGGATTGCCACCATTTTTCAAATACCACAGTACCATACGCCGGAATGTTTGTATTTTTCCTATACCATATCGTGGAGTGTAACGTTTGTTGTACAGTTAGTGGCGTTTTTCAAAGTGTACCGCAGTCATGTCAGAAGGGCAGCTTTGCGGGCATAGGTTGCATATTGAATAGAAACGAAGAAAGGAAGTATCGTATGAATTTTTCAGAAATTGCAAATGCGCGGCAGTCTTGCCGCAGTTATGATGAAGCAAAAGTGGTGGAACAGGAAAAAATAGATGCCATTTTAGAGGCGGCACGCCTGGCGCCCTCTGCCTGCAACGGACAGCCTTACCACTTTACGGTATGCCGTGGTCAGGTTGCAAAGGATGTGGCGGCGGCTTGCATGGGCATGGGGATGAACAAATTTGCAAACCAGGCACCGGTTATGATTGTGGTGTCTGAAATGCCCTATGTAAAATCTGCAGCGGTAGGGGCGAAGCTCAAGAAAAACGATTACCGCTCTATTGATATTGGAATCGCCGTTGCTTATTTGACTGCAGAGGCCACCGCGCAGGGGCTGAGCACCTGTATTCTGGGGTGGCTGGATGATGCCAAAATCCGTAGTATCTGTGAGTTGGAGCAGCCGGTTCGATTGGTAATTACTTTGGGGTATGCCAAAGAGACCGATGCCTTGCGTAACAAGAAGAGAAAGAGTATGGAAGAATTGATAACATATAAGGGGGAATAATATGAAGGATATGAAGGATTTATTGCAGCCAACCACGGAACGGCAAATTGCACAACAAAAATACGACACTGCCAGAGGCAATTTGATATTGATGATTGGAGCGTCTCTTCTGAATATAATACTGTTTGTGGCCGGTGAAGACATTATGTTGCTTTTTTCTGCTACCGTACCGTATGTTACCGCTATGGCCGGTGTTCTCAGTGAAAATTCCGTGGTACTGACGGTGTGCCTGGCGGTTACGGCAGTCATTCTGCTTCTTTATTTTCTATGTTGGATTTTCAGCAAAAAACAGTATGGCTGGCTGATTGCTGCCATGGTTTTGTTTGGTCTGGACACCCTTTTCCTGATTGGCTTTTATATCTTTGCACAGGATGCTTCCGGTATTTTGGATTTTATTTTTCATATATGGGTATTTTATTATCTCGTTGTGGGCGTGAGACAAGGGATACGGTTGAAACAGATGCCGGCGGAAGCACCGGTGCCTGCAGAAGAAGCTTCCAAAGAAGGAAAAGAGGCGCCGCCCTATACCTATACGTCTACTAATGGTGTTGCAGGGGATTCCCAACCATTAAGAAAGGCAGATACAGATTTGAAATTCCGGGTTTTGCTGGAGGCAGATGCCTTTGGGCATCATATCTGCTACCGTCGCGTGAAGCGGGTAAACGAGCTGGTGATTGATGGATATGTGTATGACGAAATGAAAAAGCTGCTGGAAACTGCTCATGAATTGCGTGCTATCATTGATGGCCACAAAATTCAGGTGGGTTATGATGAAGGCGTATACAGTTATCTTTATGTTGACGGCGAGCTGATTACCAAAAAAATGCGGTTGTATTAAGGGCCGGAAATCATGCGAATGCAAGATAAAATTTTTATGAATGATGCCCAGTTGGCAGAGAACGGCCCTATTACCATAGTGGCTTTTGGGGACAGCGGATATCACTATGCTTTTGGCAAACCGTATTAATCATCCGACAAAAGAAAAGCATCAGCTATTTGCGGATAGCCTGTTTGAAGTGGTCCTTAGAAAAAGATAAAAAAGGGAACAAAATCATATAGTTTGACAACAGATACAGATTGTATTCCCTGTAGAAAAACAGTACAATAAACCCATCTAATGTATTTAAAAAAAGAGGTGACCAGATATGAAACGATTTATCAGTGGCTGTCTTTGTGCGGCAATGGTAGCAGGTAGCATTTCTTTGGTGGGATGCAACAATAACGGGGATACTCCTGATGATGGGGTTGTACCCAGCAATGGTATTTATGATATGCTGACGGATGATTTGGTGAATCCGGTGGGTATTGATGATGTGAACCCCAGCTTTAGTTGGAAGGTGAACTCGGAAAAGATGGGTTGGTTGCAATCTGCGTATCAAATTGTAGTAAAGAAAGGCAACGATGTGGTTTGGGATAGTGGTAAGGTAGAGGACGGTGTTTCCGTAGGTATTGCATATGCCGGAGAAGCGCTTGTATCTTCTACAGAATATTCCTGGAATGTAACCGTATGGGATAAAGACGGGGATGAGATGGTTTCTGAAACCGCAACTTTTGAAATGGGTCTGTTGGAAGAGTATGCATTCCGCGATACCCAGTGGATCAGCTATGAAGAAAAGACCCTTTCTGCCAGCACAAAATATACCATTGATTTTGATTTTATCATTGAAAAGGACAATCAGGGCTTCTGTTTTGGTGTGGAAGACAGCGGTACCTTTGTCATGTGGCAGATAAATACCTGGGATAGCACCGGAAAAGTCATGCTACGGCCTCATTTTAAATCAGGGGGTAGCTGGACTGCATACCCCGGTGGCCCCGGCAATGTATCAGCAGTGGATGTTACCGATGCAATCGGTTATTCCGGCAGTGCAATCATTGGAAAGACGGTGCATGAGCGTATTGAAGTGGACGGCAAAGTTATCAAAACCTATTTTGGGCCGGATGCGGATCATCTGACACTTGCCAATACCTATACACACACCAAAACGATACCGCTTACCAATATTGGATTCCGTCACAGCAGTGATGCTGCCGGCGCAAAAGAAGTTTCTCTCTATGACAATATTGTAATTAAAGATGAAAACGGTACAGTAGTATATGAAAATGATTTTTCTGGTTCGGGTGTTTCTTTTGCAGGCGGTAATTACTGCACGGTAGAAAACGGTATGTTGAAAGTGGGTACCACAGAAACAGTGGGCGAGCAGGTATATTATAATTCTACAGGAAATCAGCTGCCGGCATTCCGAAAAGCGTTTACGCCGAAACAGAACTTGGTTTCTGCAAAAATATATACCTCCGGTTTGGGTGTTTACGAAGCATATATCAATGGGAAACGCATTGGCAGAAAGCTGGCAGATGGCACTGTAGAGTATCATGAATTGAAACCAGGCTTTACAGAAATGGCAGACCGGAAATTCTACAGTACCTATGATGTTACCTGGATGCTGAAAAGTGGAGAGGAAAATGTACTTTCTGCGGTGGTTTCCTCTAGTTGGTGGAGCGATCAGTCTGCGGCAAAGTATGGGAAAAATAATGCATTTCTGGCAAAGTTGATTTTGACTTATGAAGACGGATCCCAGGAAGTTATTGTAACGGATACTTCCTGGAAAACAGCAAAAGCCAGTGCGGTTGTTTCTGCTGATATTTACGGCGGGGAATCTTATGATGCCAGAGTGGATTTGTCCTGGATGTTGCCGGGTTACGATGATAGTCAGTGGAGCAATGCTGTACGAAACAGAGAATTCAGAGGTACTATTTGTGCATGGAGTGGGTCGCCCATTACCGTCAGAGAAGATTTACAAAGAGATGTACAAAGTGTCACGGTATATAGCGGTGCTACCGGTGCGAATGCCACGCAGTATGGTACCATCAATGTTGTTGCTACTTATGGGGATGAAAGCTTTGTGTTGAATCCGGGTGAAACGGCTTTGATAGACTTTGGCCAGAATTTTGCCGGTTGGGAAGCATTTTCTGTGGAAGGTCCTGCAGGCACGACCTTGACCATTGAACACGGCGAAACTTTAAATGATGGAAATGGTGCTATGTCCAGAGGAAATGACGGGCCGGAAGGCAGTATTTACAATGCCAATTATCGTTCTTCTGTCGCAACGACAAAGTATATTTTAAGTGGGAACGGCATTGAAAGTTATCATCCTTCCTTTTCTTTCTACGGATTTCGGTATATAGAAATTGTTACGGACCAGACTGTTACCATTCATAGCGTGGATGGACAGGTTGTGACTTCCGTAGAAAAGGATACCGGTTTCATGGAAACTTCCGACGCAGATGTGAACCAGTTAATTAGTAACATTCGTTGGGGCCAATATTCCAACTATCTGAGTATTCCGACCGACTGTCCGCAAAGAGATGAAAGACAGGGCTGGACCGCAGATACCCAGGTGTTCTCTGCAGCGGGATGTTACATGGCGTTTTCCAAGAGCTTTTTGGAAAAATTCATGATGGATATGCGGGATAGTCAGCGCTCTGACGGCGCATACCCGGGAACGGCACCTACCGGAAATTACGGTGGTGCGGACTGGGGCGGAACCGGTTGGGCAGATGCCGGCATTATCGTACCTTATAACTTGTATATGTTATATGGAGATACCACAGTCATTGAAGAAAACTGGGAATCCATGCAACTTTACATAGACGGGTTCTTGGCTGGCACAGACAAATACGGCCCAAGAGCTATTTGGGGCGACTGGCTTGCCTATGAAAGCAATGATGCAACCATCCAAGAAATGTTGGGTGTTGCATTCTATGCATGGGATGCTTTGATGATGGCAGAAATGGCAGATGCAATTGGAAAAACGGAAGATGCACAAAGATACAGAGAATTGTATGAAGTGGAAAAAGAATTTTTCCAATCCAAATATGTGAGAAGCAACGGTACGCTCAGAAGAGGGGAACAGTCCGTTTGTCTGTATGCCCTTTATTTAGATTTGTTGCCGGATGAAAACTCTGTGAATGCGGTGATTGAACAGCTGGTATCTAATATTGAAAGAAACGGAAACAAACTGCAAACAGGTTTCTTGGGTACCGCCATTATTCTGCCTACCTTAACTAAAATCGGACGTAGCGATATTGCGTACACCCTTCTGTTGCAACATGACAATCCGTCCTGGCTGTATTCTGTGGACCAGGGTGCTACCACCATGTGGGAACGTTGGAACTCTTACACCTTGAAAGACGGATTCGGCGATGTTGGCATGAACTCCTTTAACCACTATGCGTATGGCGCAGTTGCTGCCTGGATGTTCGACTCTATGGCAGGTATCGGTTATGATACTGAAACCCCGGGCTTTAAGCGTGTTGTATTGACACCGCAGCCGGATACCAGATTGGCGGTGAAAGCATCCTACGATTCCGCATACGGTACCATTACGGCAGAATCTACATACGAAGGAGATGTTTGGACCTATACCTGCAAGCTTCCGTCAAATACCACCGGAGAGATCAGAATTCCGGTTGCCAATGCAGAAGATTGTAAAGTAAATGGAAAAGCAGTTGAAGCGTTGTCCTTGGACGCAGACGGTATTCAATTTATAAAGGTAGAAGATGGCATCGCAATCTTTGAAGCAGTTTCTAATAGCTTTACATTTGTTACAAATTTGAACGGATAACAGGGATGTTTTTTAGGGAGCGCTTACACCTTTGTGAGTGCTCCTTTTTTCTTTGGTTGAAAAACAAATCTTTTTGTGATACGATGAAAGCATAACTTTGGGAGGAATTGTGCATGGAAAAGCTTCGGCGTTTTCTCATTACGGAAAAATTTTTTTTTGCATTCGCAGTATTAGCCTTTATCATCGACCTTGTGACCACATCGTCTACCTTTGCTTTGGCTTGTGGCATTCTGTTTTTGGCTGTTATCATAGGCG
Source organism: uncultured Eubacteriales bacterium (assembly GCA_964392835.1). Taxonomy (GTDB): domain Bacteria; phylum Bacillota; class Clostridia; order UBA1212; family CASDQQ01; genus CAYMRI01. Next base: position 8,116 of record CAYMRI010000024.1, on the reverse strand, counting down.
TGGTTTTGATTATATCTGAAGATTTGATGCCTTTTTTGGCAACCATGCTTATTACGGCATTGCTTGCTACCCGTTGCTATGATGGGTATCATATTTTTATGAAAGCTCCTCTTATTTTTGTAACCATTCCCGTGGCTGTTTTTGTCATAGGAGCATTGGTATATAATTTTATTCGTTTTCGTCGCAAGGTGACGCCGGGGAGAAGCCTTCGTGGTATTCTGGCGGTTGCCGTTGCGGTTACGTTAGGTGGTCTTGGAAAGATATCCGCCACAGATTATTTTTCCGTGGCGTATTATGTGTTTTTCTTAGGAATCGGCATGGTGGTCCTTTATTTTGTAATAAAATCCCGTTTTGGCGAGCGGGAAGAATACAATATCAGGGAAAAATTTGCTGCGGTTTTGTGTGTTATGGGACTTTTTGCGGCGGCATTGACGTTGAAATCTTTTTTTGTGGATATTGGAACTATTATAGAATTGGGCGGTGTGCCTGATTGGAAATTCAGAAACAACTTTGCAACATTTATGATTATAGCTATGCCGGCTCCGCTGATGTTTGTAAAGAAGCGTCGGTGGATGATGGTGTTGCCGTTGCTGATTTATGTAGCCATGGTATTGCTTGGCTCCCGTGGCGGGCTGTTTATGGGGGCTGCTGAATATGTATGCTGTTTGATTTTTATATCGGTTGCTGACAGAAAATATCGTTTGGTATATATTTCTGCGATTGTAGTATTTGCCGTTATCCTTGCAGCTTCTTCCGGTTTGATATTTGACTATTTTTCCTCTCGTACAGGCGGAGGACTTGTGGATATCGGCGGAATTGGACAGGTAGGAACTCCTGAAGCGCAAGAAGGCTCTGCAGATGCAGAAGGCATAGGAACTGAAGGTGGAGAGACTGGGGAACAGAGAGTTAGATTGCTGATTCGTTCGGTAGAGGACTTTTTGGATGCGCCCATCTTTGGCCAAGGGTTGGGATATAAAGGAAATTATGATATTTATAAGCCTAAAACCGGAGCTATGGGTTGGTATCATATGATGATTCCGCAGATTATAGGCAGTATGGGTATTGTCGGCGTTCTGGCTTATGGATTCCAGCTCTTTAATCGTTTAAAATTGGTGTTGAAAAGTAAGCGTTATGATGCCTGGGTACTCTTTGTTTGTTACCTTGGTCTGCTGATGATGTCTCAGGTAAACCCGGGAATCTTTTGCCCGTTGCCCTATGAATTGCTTGCGGTTATGATCTTTATTTTGATTGAAGGTAGCGCTCCGGCACCGGAATGGGTATTCCTGGATGCTCCGGAAGCGACAAAAGTGGAAGGATAAAATATTTTTTAAAAACTTTTTTGAAACAGTCTTGTGAAATACAAGGCTGTTTTTCTTTTGTTTATAGGGGCTTTGGGGAAAAATCGTGACTGAGAGAATTATTTCCCGATCCTATTTTTTTTACTTGGGAAATGGCATGATGAACAGGAAGCGAACTTTGAAAATTGAATGTTGTGAAAAAGACTGATTTTTTTAATATGGCTTAGCGCAATGAAAATAATGAATGATTGAAGAAAAGAGATAGAGATAAGGATAAAGATAAAGGGGCATTTGTACTATGAAAAGAAAGAAGAATAAGACGTGGAAAAGTGTTGTAGTGGTGTACTTGTCGGTAGCCATGCTATTTGCTCTGACAGCATGCAACACCGTGCGGGAGAATAATATTCCGACTGAAACGCCAAAGGCGAGTGCGGATGTAAGCGCAACTTCCACACCGGAAGCAACTGTCACTCCGTTTGAGGGAACGACGCCAAACGCAAGTACAACCGCCGGCACAACTGCTGGGACAACCGAAGCGCCGATAGAAAGGAATCATGCATCTGCAACCGCAACTGTAAAGCCGAGTGCAACCGTAAAACCGTCTGCTACGAATAAGCCGACACCAACTCCGAAGCCGACGGCAACACCGGAACAGGAGATTTATCAGACCATTACTTATGAAGGCAAGGAATATAAGGTGCTGATGGGGAGAAATGGCAATCCGTACTTGATTAAGGATTACTCCACTCTGCCGGAAATCCTGCAGGCGTATGCATATCCGACGTTTGATATGGAAACCGTGATGCTGGATATTTATAAATATGCAAAGACGAAAGGGTTTACCTCTTTTAGCAATCCAAATGCACCTTTATTACAAGAATCAAATGTTGACGAAACGATTTATCCGAATGCATTTGTTCCCGGTGGTTCCATGACAGAAGAATTAGCGGAGGAAGCGTTTTCTTGGGACAGCCCTGCTTTCTATACTTATCCGGGAGATTCTTATTATACAGAAGATTATACAGAAGTAGAGGATGCGATTGCGGCTAGAGAATTCTACACATATGAAATTGACTTTTTGGCTGAAACGTTGACAGATGCCGGTCGTACAGAATTTTATCTGGCACTTTGGATTCAAGATTACGGCGATTCTTCTTATTGCGAAAATGACCCGTATGCAAATGGCTTATACAATGGTAAATATACACGAGAATATGCCATGTATTTTATGTATGGTGGTCGAGATGATTTGCTAAAAGAAGTAATTATCTAATATCTTATATAGCATCATAGAATTTAATACTGGGAGTAGAAAACAGTCTTGTGAAATGAAAACAGGGCTGTTTTTTATTTTAAAACAAATTTGCAGGAAGGAGGCTTGTTATGAAAAAACATGACAAATTTTTTGGTTCGGAATGAAAGAGAAAATGATAGAAAGAAAATCTTCGAAAGGAGGGAAAAAGGAGAAAATGAAGTTTAAAAAATTTCTAATTATGTTTGTGGCATTGTCATTATTCTTTACGGCATTGCCATTAGAAACATTAACAACTGTAGAAGGTGCCACTGTACAAGGCAATGATACTGTTTTGCAGGGCAAGCAAATCGAAACCATTTATGGGTCCGCGTTAAAAGGCTCTGATGGTAGCGTGTATTATGAAGGCGTTATTACTGCGGTCCATTTTCAGCCCGGAGGCACTTATACCACGAAGAAAACGAATGGGTTTCAATGTAAAGAACTGATTGGCGTTGACGAGTCCGGCAATCAATCCTGGCTATATTGCGTCGAAAAGGATACCGGTTTTAGCCGTGATGGGTATTCCGGTACCAATATTGGCAACTCCCGTTATTTAAGAATGGATAGAACAGGAACACTTGCAGCTGGGTTGAACAAGCTGGCTAGTGACAAAGGCATTAGTGGGTTAAATGGTGTAAAATCAATTGCGTATATTTTGACTGCTACCATCTATGGCTGGCAACCGGATGCCACTATGCCGGCTGAATTATCTGCCCAAGGCCTGAATGAGTGGGACTGGTATTTCGGTACTCAGGTTGTCATTTGGGAATTCCAACAGGGAATTCGGCAAACACCAACCCAATGTAATGGCAACGGCTTTAATAGTGGCGATGCAATATATAGCTGGCTGAAAGGAAGACCTGCTGAATATGCATACAATTATGTGCTAAAAATGATGGCGCAACATAGAACGATTCCGAGTTTTAGTACCGATAAAGAGACGACAGCTCCCACTTACACCCTTAAATGGAACAGTACCAACAAGCGTTACGAAACCACGCTGACGGATACTGCAGGCTATGCGTTTAACCTGGAGTTTGAAGACAGCAATATCAAGTGCGTGAAAAGTGGAAATAAATATACCATTTATACCACCAAGACCATCACATCTCCGGTTCTTTCCACCACACAAAAAGAAATGCACATTTCTGCAAATCAAGAATTGTTGGTGTGGGGGAAAAGTGGAAAGCAGACCATGGTTACGGGGATGCAAGACCCGGTTATGTTCTACATGAAGCTTCAGACAGACAAGCCGACCATTACTATTAACAAGACGGGTACGACTGCAGACGATATTGCAAACCGTTTGTTTTATGTGTACAAGGATAACGATTCTATTGCTTGTTTAACCTTGACCACGGATAGTACCGGTTATGCATCCGGCAGTTTACCTGGGGAAGGTATATACCGGGTGGTGGAGCAGAATACATCCAAGTATAATGTAACCTATTCCGTACAGACCTTCACTTATCCCGGCTCTGCTTTTGATGCAAACAACAACATCACAATCAATGTGGATAACGCTTTGAAAGTTGGGTATTTACAGTTGAAAAAAGAATCAGATGATGGGGTTGTACAAGGGCTGCAATTCCAAATTGCCGGCAATGATACAACGATAACCGGGACTACCAATGCAGATGGATATTTGGTTGTGAACGGTTCTTCCAATATTGCGCTGATACCGGGAACATACACTGTAACGGAAATTAATATTCCGGAACGATATGAACAACCAGAAGCGTTGAACGTAAATATTACTAAGGGAAAAACCATTATACGGACTGTGACCAACACCTTAAAACCTACATGCTTAAAAATTGTCAAGCAATCAGAGGATGGTATTGTAGCCGGTATGCAATTTAGAATTACAGGAACAACTGCAACCGGAAAGCGTGTGGATATAAGTGTAATAACCGGACCGGATGGTACAATTACCACGGAATTGGAACAAGGAACTTATACGGTATCCGAAGTGAATGTGTCAAGTAAGTATTATGCACCCAGTTCACAGATGGTAACATTGAATGATGGGAATGGAAAAACCCTGTATTTTACAAATGAATTAAGAGCCAGTTACTTGCGGATTTTAAAGACTTCGGAAGATGGTATTGTAAGAGGTATGAAATTCCGGGTACAGGGGAACGGCATAGATATTACCGGCTTTACCAATGAAGATGGGTATGTGGTATTTGGAGAAAAAGCTTATTGGCTGACAGGTGCTACTGTGGAATCCAGTGTAAAAAGAATTGCCGTGGCCTCAAAAGATGCCACAGTAGCAGAAATTTTTAGTGATTTAGGATTAAGTTCCGACTATAGCATTGGTGGGGGTGTTAGTGCCACTTGGGATGAGATTCTAGGTAGTAATAAATATGGTAACGGCTCTATTACAGGCTCCGGCCGTATTATGATTCGAGACCCGAATGGCCAATACTATGCACAAATTGTTTTTAAAGGAAGTACTTATGATGGTAGTGCTGCAGATGGTTTTTATGGTGTCACTGCAGGTGATTTATCTACTGCAAAGAATAAGGTTGGACAATCTATGACGGGTTCCTATAGCCAAGATATAGCTATTGCGGCGTATGACCTTGACCGTGATGGAATCATTACACAATCAGATATTGATATATTGCAGGATGCATATGACAATCAAACCGACCTTATTCATTCCACAACATTGATTTTGGAAGCAGGAGACTACCGTGTCACGGAAATTGAAGTATCGGACAGATATACAGATTGGTTTGACCAAACCATTACTGTTTCGGCGGGAGAAACCAAGGTTGTACAAGTTAAAAATTATTTAAAAAAAGGAGGCGTCATTATTGTAAAAAAAGCGGAGGATGGTATCCTTGCCGGTCATCAGTTTCAACTTGCCGGAAAAACTGATTCCGGGAAAACTGTGGATATGGTAGTCACAACAGATGAAAATGGATTGATAGTTCAAGCATTAGAGCCGGGAGACTATAATTTTCAAGAAATCAATGTACCAAATCGTTATTATCCGCCACAATACGGGTATGGGTTTCATGTAATTGATGATTATGCCATTTTTGAAATCGAAAACATTTTAAAGCCCAGTACATTACAACTGATAAAAGAAAGTGAAGATAATGTAATTTCCAACATTTCTTTTCGGATTCAAAGTGTAGCAACAACAAATGGTGATGTCATAGACCGAACAGCTACAACTGACGAGGATGGCAGCATTACTTTAGATTTACCTCAGGGAACCTATGTAGTTACTGAATTGGATGTAGCAGACCGCTATGTAGAGCCGATGTCACAGAGGGTTGTGCTGACAGCCGGAGAAACTACATTCATGACTTTTACAAATGTTTTGAAGGTTTCAACTTTAAAGATTGTAAAAACATCTGAAGATGGAATCGTGGAAGATGTTCAATTCCAGGTAACAGGAACAACCCTTACCGGAGCAGAATATTCCGAAGTCTTTACCACAGATGCAAATGGCCTGATTGTAACAGAAATCCCGCAAGGTACATATACCGTGACAGAAATCCAAGATAATCGTTATTTAGCTTTAGGCGCTCAAACAATAACATTAACGAATGATGAAACAATCTCCATTGCTTTTCATAATGTGTTGAAAGGTAATTGGGTTATCATCGCAAAAGAATCAGAAGATGGCGTTATAGCAGGAATTCCCTTTCTAATTACAGGGATGGGGGATGATGGAGTAGAAGTTAATATGAATGTCACAACCGGGTCAAAAGGAACCATCGGAATTATATTAAAACCCGGCACTTATACGATTACCGAATTAGATGTGGATGAAAAGTTTATTATTCCTGAACAACAAGAAGTAACGATTGCTTATGACCAACCAACACAAATAGTTACCTTCCAAAACATCTTAAAAAAATTCCAAGTCACATTAACTAAAAGAGATAGCTCTACTGAATTAGGTCTACCCCAAGGGGATTGGACTATGGCAGGTGCTGTATATGGTCTGTATCAGGAAGACGGTACGTTAATTGCTGAATATACGACGGATGAAACCGGACAGTTCACAACAGAGGCTATTCCTTGTGAAGTAACCTATATCCAGGAAATTACCGCTCCTAAGGGCTATCTCTTGGACGAAACACAATACTGGTTGGAATCTTCCTTGGCAGCCTGCTACTTGGAGATAACAAATCTTACCTTAGATGTTACGGATTATCCTGTAACCGGAAGTATCAGTATTTTAAAGAAAATGGGAACGGAAGCAAAATGGGAGTATGAACCGGGAGCAGTTTTTGAGGTGTATTTAAAATCTGCCGGTTCCTATGAAGCAGCAAACGAATGGGAGAGAGATTTGCTTGTAACCGACGAAGCAACCGGAGCAGACGATAACAACCTTGGAGAAGCAACCACCGGTGGAGAAACCGGTACAAAAGATTTGCCCATGGGGACCTACATTGTGCATCAAGTATCCGGTTCTGATGGCTTCCATTTGGTAGAGGATATCGAGGTCACATTGACCGAGGAAAATCTCACAGTACATTTAGAGTTGCTGAATTTGAGTGAGGTAGAAATGCCCAACACAGGTGGAAGAGGGACAATGCCATTTGTTATCGGTGGTATTTTATGCATGCTCATGGCATGCAGCGTTGCAATTACGAAAATGCGTAATTGCAAAAATAAATAAGTTCAATTGGAGGAAAGTAAAATGAAAATGACAAAAAAGATGGTCAGCATTTTTCTGGCCGTAGTATTCCTGTTAAGTATTTCTGTAACTGTGTTTGCAGATGCACAAATTGGTTCTTTGACAATTCATAATACAAACGTCGGAGAAACCTACACATTGTATAAGATTTTTGATTTAACCTTCGCACCGGCAACTGAAGGGTCCAGCGATGGCAGCCATGCATATACGATTGCAGATGCATTTGATGGGTTTTTCACAGATGCAAAAATCGGTGGCTTTGATGGCGATACAAGAGACTTAAAAGCAGTTGCTTATGTGGAATCCAGAGAAGATGATTTGGCTGATTTCGCAACCGAGTTACAACAGTATATTACTGCGCAGTCCATAGCTGCTACAAGAGTAGTTGCCGGCGAAGCTGCTACAACTGTTGTGTCCAATTTAGAATATGGTTACTATTTGATGGTTCCGACGGATGCATTGTCTGCAGATGGCTTATCTGCTCTGTTCTCTTTGGATACTGTTAAGCCGGATGCAGAAATTAACAACAAATCCCAGTATCCTACAATCGAAAAGGCTATTGTAGAAGATGGTGCTGATGTAGATTCTAACAATGTAGCAATTGGCGATAACGTTGACTACAAAGTAACATCCTCCGTTCCTTCTTTGGTAGGTTATGCATCTTATATCTTCTATATCACAGATACATTTGAAGCAGGATTGACCTTTAATGACGATGTGGCGATTCGGTTGGTAAGCGGCACAGAGACCAAAGATTTAGTGGAAGATGCTGATTTTACAGTATCTCAAAGCGGACAAGTTGTGACCATTACCTTTACCAACTTTATTCAGTACAAGTCTACTTCCTGGCAAGGT
>CAYMRI010000023.1:0-17212 GCA_964392835.1 uncultured Eubacteriales bacterium | reverse complement strand
GGTGTGGCTGGTGGTACTTCCTTAACTTCAAATGGATATTTTTCAGGGGATTTGTAGTTAAAAAACTTTGCCAGGGAATCATCGTAGGGAACTTTTAACTACAAAACAGTATTTTCGCATCAAAATGTAGTTAAATTTAACTACAAAGTGGTGTTTTTTTAACGATTTGTAGTTAAATTGATTGTTACATATGCATCATGAGAAAAGGATTAACTACAAAAAAGCATTTTTAAAGAAAATGTAGTTAAAAATGGGGCTTCAAGTGTTAAGTACATTTGGAAGTAGCTTGGTCACTCAAAATTGAGCGGTTTTACCTTACCATTTGCCTTACCTACTTCCATTTTTCGACGGAACATGATACAATAAAATACCACAATTTTATTTGCGAGGAGGGCAAATGGCTTTGGCAAAGTGGGTTTGTAAGCAAATTGATACTGCAAAGTTGCAACAACTGGAAACAGTTGCCAATATCAATCCGCTTTTGTCGAAAGTACTTCTGTCAAAAGGAATTCAAACAGCACATGCTGCCAAACAATTCCTCTGTGACTGGAAACAAACTGCCTATGACCCTTATTTGATGAACGATATGGATTTGGCGGTAGATGTGATTGTGGCGGCATTGGAACAAAAGGAGCCAATTACGGTTTACGGCGATTATGACTGTGACGGTATTACTTCTACTGCTATTTTGGTGGATTTTCTGCGTGCGCTCGGCGGAAAAGTAGATTATTATATTCCGGATAGATTAACCGAAGGATACGGCATTTCTATTTCCGCGGTGGATGTTATTTTAAAACGAGGCACAAAATTGATTATTACGGTAGATTGCGGTATTTCTGCTTGGAAGGAAGTGGCGTACGCCATGGAACAGGGATGCAAAGTTGTGGTAACGGACCACCACCAATGCCCGAAGCAGTTGCCGGCGGCTATGGCAGTCATCAATCCCCATCGCCCCGATTGTACCTATCCTTTTAAAATGCTGGCCGGCGTGGGCGTTACCTATAAACTGATTCAGGCAATCTGCATTCGCAGAAATCTAGGGGATTTTTATCATAAATATGTAGATTTAGTATCTTTGGGTACAGTGGCAGATGTAGTAAGCGTTACAGACGAAAACAGAAAGATTGTTTCTATGGGCGTGGAAAATTTGCTGCATACCAATAATCTTGGATTGCATGCCTTGATAGAACTTTCCGGTATCGGCAAATATAAAATTACGGCACAGTCCTTTGCATTTGGGTTATCCCCGAGAATCAATGCAGCAGGACGCATGGGTAATGCAGAATTGGCTCTCCATCTGATTTTGTCCCAAACACCGGAAGATGCAAAAGAACTGGCATATCTTTTGGATGTTTCCAATAAGCAACGGCAACTGGTGGAAATGGATGATATGGCAGAGGTTACCCGCTTAATAGAAGAAAATCCACAGATTTTAAAACAAAAGATACTGGTACTTTCTTCCCCTAAATTCCATCACGGTGTAGCTGGTATTGTGGCGGCAAAAGTATCAGAGCAATATCATAAACCTTGCATTTTGTTGGTGGAAGAAACGGATGAAAATGGAGTGGCGGTTGCCAGAGGGTCTGCCAGAAGTTTGAGTGGTATTAATATTTTTGAATTGCTGACCCAGTGTGAACCATTGCTATCAGAATATGGTGGACATGCCCTGGCGGCAGGCCTTTCTTTGACCATGGATAACCTACCTTTGCTGGCACAACAATTAAATAATTGTATTTTGCACATGGATGACAGTGTGTTTGAGCAATGCCTGCAGGCGGATTTGGAAGTGGAACCGGAAGAAATTACGGTGGAACACGTTGATTCCTTGTCTTTGCTGGAACCCTTTGGGCATGACAATGAAAACCCTGTTTTTCTTACACAAAAAATGGTGCTGCGTGATGCAAAAGCCATGGGTGCAGATGGCAAGCATTTGCGCTTGACGCTTGAAAAAAATCATTTTTCCATCGATGCCATTGCTTTTAATATGGGAAACCGTATGGAATTGTTGGAAATCGGGGCAGAATATGACATATTATATCATTTAGAGAACAACGCTTGGCGGAACCGTGTGACACCGCAAATGCGTGTGATAGATTTTGCGCTGACCGGAAGTACCCGGCTGGTATTTGAGGAGATGAAGTAATGCTGGAAGAAAAAGTAACGCTACTGAAAGATACCATAGAACAATATCATATACGATGTGATGTCAATCGCATTGACCGGGCCATTGTGACTACCATGAAGGCTCATGCCAATCAACTGCGGAAATCCGGAGAGCCTTATTGTATCCATCCCTTAGAAGTGGCAAGAATGTTGGCTGAAATGGAAATGGATGAATCCACAATTATTGCGGGGTTGCTTCATGATGCGGCAGAAGATACAGATTATGGCTTAGATAAGATTACAGCGGATTTTGGACCGGAAGTGGCAGAGTTAGTAGACGGTGTTACGAAATTGGGTAAGATTCCTTATTCTTCAAAAGAAGAACAGCAAGCAGAAAATATGCGTAAGATGTTTTTGTCTATGGCAAAAGATTTGCGTGTCATTGTGATTAAGCTGTGCGACCGTCTGCACAATATGCGGACGCTGGAATACCAAAGCGTGGAAAAGCAAATATACAAGGCGACAGAAACCTTGGAGATTTATGCGGCACTGGCACACCGGCTTGGTATGATTCGTATTAAATGGGAACTGGAAGACTTGTGCTTTAAATATCTGGAACCGGAAGCCTATCGTGATTTGTCCGAGGGGATTGCGGAAAAGAGAGCCCAACGGGATGCCTTTATTGCAGATATTATTCAAACCATTTCTGCAAAGACGGATGAAATGGGCATTAAAACCCAAATAGATGGGCGACCGAAGCATTTGTACAGTATTCATAAAAAAATGATACGGCAAGGAAAGACATTGGATCAGATTTATGATTTATATGCCATCCGGGTCATTGTAGATACGGTAAAAGACTGTTATGCGGTGTTGGGTTTGGTGCATGAATTGTTTAAGCCTATGCCGGACAGATTCAAAGACTATATTGCCATGCCGAAGCCGAACATGTATCAATCCTTGCATAATACGCTGATTGGACCCAAGGGTGTGCCTTTTGAAGTGCAAATCCGTACCTGGGATATGCATAAGGTGGCAGAAACCGGTATTGCGTCCCACTGGAGCTATAAGGCAGAAGGCAAGACAGATGCAAAATTTGATTCTAAACTTTCCTGGATTCGCCAATTGATGGAGGAATCCAAGGAAATGGAAAGTGCCAGCGAGTTTATGGAATCTTTTAAGCTGGACTTATTTACAGACGAAGTGTTTGTGTTTACGCCCAAAGGGGATGTTTCCAATCTTCCTGCAGGTTCTACGCCGGTAGACTTTGCTTACAGCATTCATAGTGCTATCGGGAACCGCATGATGGGGGCAAAGATTAACGGCGAAATTAAACCCTTGGATTATAAATTGAAAAACGGGGATATTGTAGAAATTATTACATCTTCTGCGATTAACGGTCCCAGCCGTGACTGGCTGAAGATTGTAAGAACCTCTAACGCAAAGAACAAAATTAACCACTGGTTTAAGAAGGAAATGCGAGAGGACAACATTAAGCATGGCCGCGAAATGCTGGAGGCGCAGGTAAAGAAATATGGGATTCCTTGGAATGATTTGTTCCGCTCGGAATGGGTAGAACCTATCCTGAAAAAATATCATTTTTCCAATATGGACGATATGTATTCCGCTGTGGGCTTTGGGGGTATTACCTCCAACAAGATTGTTTCCCGTTTGCGTGAAGAATACAACAGACAGGCAAAGCCGGAGGAACTGAATAAGAATCTGGTTGTGGCACAAGAATATGTTTCTGATAAGCCGCGGAAGAATTCCGGCAGTGACGGCATTATTGTAAAGGGCATAGACCATTGTCTGGTGCGGTTGTCCAAGTGCTGTAACCCGGTGCCGGGGGATTCGATTGTGGGGTACATTACCAGAGGCAGAGGCGTTTCCGTACACCGTAGTGATTGCGTGAATGTGCTTTCCGGACTGGATAGTGAAGAACGCTTGATTGAAGTATCCTGGGCCCATGTTGCCAAGACCACCTATCCTGCTGATTTGATTGTGGTTGCCTATGACAGAAGTAATCTGTTAGTGGAAATTATGAATCAGATTTCCGATTCTAATTTGGTGGTGCGGGCAGTGAATGCAAAACTAAATAAGGAGAATAATGCTGTCATCAGTGTGACGGTGGATATACAGAATACGGAGCAGTTAGAGCGATTAATTCATAAGCTCATGCGTGTATCCGGTGTAATTGAGGTAGATCGTATTAAACACTAGAGAAAAAGACAACAGGAGGGATGTACAGATGTTTTTCAAAGTGCTAAGCAAAGGCATGGCCGGTACCAACACCTATATTTTGGGGGATAAGGATGAAGCGGTGGTCATTGATGCAGGGAACCGTGCGGATGAAGTTTTTGAACAGGCTGTCAGCGCAGGTATGCGTATTAAGTATATTGTGTTGACACATGCGCACTTTGACCACATGACATACCTGGAAGAACTGCAACGAAAGACAAACGCCAAAGTGGTAATACATGAGGCGGACGCTGCGGCGCTGCAAAGTGCATCTCTTAATGTATCTCATCTATTCGGCTTGCCTCGAACATTTCCACAGCCGGATTTATTAGTGACAGAAGGGAATATTTTACAAGTGGGTGATTTGCAACTGACGGTGTTGCATACGCCGGGACATACGCCGGGTGGCATTTGCCTGTTGTGCAACAACATGTTGTTTACAGGAGATACTCTGTTTGATGGCGATTTTGGCCGGACGGATTTGCCCGGTGGAGACAGTAAAGCACTTCGTCGGTCCATTGAAAGATTGTTTACCTTTCCGGGTGAGTTTATGGTATATCCCGGTCACGACAGCAGCAACCGATTGCAGAATATTATTCATAAATGCAAGACAGAAAGGTTATTAGATGAAATTTACTGGATGGAACCATTGGAATAAATTGTATGTAGTTTTAGGGGATGAACGGTTTCGTTACCATACCCATGAAATCGTAGGGGCATTTTTCCCGGCAGAGCAGGTTTTTTATGTATCCACAGAAGACGTGGATTGGCAGAAGGATGCTGTTTTGCAGATTGATGTTGCGGAAGAAGCAGAAGATGTTTCTTTCACCATTGGCATAATGGCAGAGGGAAGAAAGCTATTTGAAGAGGTGTTTCGGGTCAGTGACCGTCCTTTATTTTCTGACGGCAAAGAAGCACCTTTGTTAAATCGAGGAAGAAAAGCACTAAAAGCAGAGCTATATGCTATTTTTGAAGAAGGAACAGGGAGAAAGCTTCCTTGGGGTAGCATGACCGGCATTCGCCCGGCAAAGATTGTAAATACGTTAAGCAATTTGGGTATGACGCAAGATGAAATTCTGGAAGAACTGACGGGGAGATATTCTATTACATTACCCAAAGCAGAACTGGCTATGGAAGTGGCGAAAACCCAGGAGGAGATGTTGGCAGAGGCCAAACCCAACGGCATTTCGCTTTATATCGGCATTCCTTTTTGTCCTACCAGATGCCTGTATTGTTCTTTTACCTCTAATCCCATTGGCAAATATGCCAAAGTGGTGGACACTTATGTGGACACGGTCATTGCAGAAATGGAGCAGACAAAGGCCTTGATGACCGACAAAGATTATGTTATTGAAAGTATTTATGTAGGCGGCGGCACACCAACTTCTTTGGATGCTGCACAGTTAGACAGACTGCTTTCTGCCATTGTGCGCATTTGGAACCCTACGGACGAGCTGCGGGAATTTTGTGTAGAGGCAGGCCGTCCCGATTCCATTACGCCGGAAAAATTACAGGCTATCCGGAAAAACGGCGTGATGCGCATTAGCGTCAATCCTCAGACATTGCACGATACAACTTTAAAATTAATTGGCCGCCGGCATACGGTAGAGCAGTTTCAAACCGCCTTTGCCATGGCACGGCTGCACGGCTTCGATAACATTAATGTAGACATGATTGCAGGCCTGCCGGGAGAAACCTATGACATGTTTTTCAAAACGTTGGAAGGTGTTTTAGCGTTGCAACCGGAAAATGTGACGGTACATACCATGAGTGTGAAGCGGGCTTCCGATTTGAAAAAATACAGCGGCGACTATTTGTTGACGGACGGCGGAGAAGTGGAACGCATGATAGCTACCGCCAATGAAAAAATGCATGAAGCGGGCTATGCCCCTTTTTATATGTATCGACAGAAAAATATGCTGGGCAATCTGGAGAATGTGTCTTATACGAAACCCGGCTACCAGAGCTACTATAATGTGCACATTATGGAAGAGGACCAGACTATTTTGGCCTTTGGCGCCGGTGCGGTTTCTAAATTTGTAAAGGGCGATCAGATTGACAGAGCCTTTAATGTGAAAAGTGTAGAGGATTACTTAACAAGATTGCCTGAAATGATAGAAAGAAAGCAGAATTTGCTTATTGAATCCATTGCAGATATGCGATAAAATAGAACAAACAAATCACACAAAAGGAGAAAATGTATTATGAAATTAAGAGCACCTTCCGTACCGCTGATTACACATGATCCGTATTTCAGCGTTTGGTCTCCCTCTGAAAAATTAAACACTGAGACCACCAGACATTGGACCAACTATGTACAAACCATGACCGGCTTGGCAATCATCGATGGGGAAAAATATAATTTCTGCGGCAAACCCAATGAAACAGGCAGAGGCGCAGCAACGCCTATGGAACAAGTTTCTTTGGAAATCAAGACCATGTCTACCAAGTATGTGTTTGAAGCAGCAGGTATCAGCCTGACAGTAGAATTCTTATCTCCGCTATTTATGGATGATATCTATTTGTTATCCAGACCTTGCTCTTACATGAAGATTACATCTAAGTCCATTGATGGCAAAAAGCACGATGTACAGATTATTTTTGATGTAACAGATGAAATCTGTGTAGACAGAAAAGAACAGTTCAAGACCCGTGCAGAAGTGGTTTCTGTAGGCGACGGCATCAGCGCAGGTAAAATGGGAACCATTACACAGCCGTATTTAAATAAGGCTGGTGACAACGTTAGAATTGACTGGGGTTATTTTTATCTTTGCGGTACTGAAAAATCTGTTATCAGCACCGGTAAGTGTGATTTGCGGGTAGTGCCTAACGATTTCTGGCCTTCTTGGAGAATGGATGAAATTTATAAGAATAATCTGGGCTATGTAGAATGTAACATGGTAACTGCAACCACCGATTTGTCTGTGAAGGCAAATGGCAGCGCTTGCGAGTTATATGTGATGGCTTATGACGATGTGATTTCTCTGGAATACTTTCACAGAAGATTAAAATCCTGCTGGACCTATAAGTGGGGCACCATTAATGAAGCAATCTGTGCTTCTTATGCAGAATATGACGAGTTGGTTGCAAAAGCAGATGCATTCGATGCTGAATTGTATGCAGAATCTGTAGCAAACGGCGGTGAAAAATACGCTGAGATGTTGCAACTAGCTTACAGACAGGCAATCGCTGCCCACAAGCTGGTATTTGATACCAACGGTGATTTGCTCTTTATTTCTAAGGAATGCTTCAGTAATGGTTGTGCTGCAACTGTAGACGTAAGCTATCCTTCCATTCCGTTGTTCTTAAAGTACAATCCGGAATTGGTAAAGGGTATGATTCGTCCCATTATTGCTTTGGCTACCAACAATAAGATGTGGAACTTTAACTTTGCACCACATGATGTAGGAACTTATCCTAAGGTAAATGGTCAGGTTTACGGTATGGAATCTATTGACGGACAGATGCCGGTTGAAGAATGCGGTAACATGCTTGTAATGTTGGCTGCTGCCAGCCTGTTCTCCGGTGATGTCAGCTTTGCAACCGAGCACAA
Organism: uncultured Eubacteriales bacterium; assembly: GCA_964392835.1. Taxonomy (GTDB): domain Bacteria; phylum Bacillota; class Clostridia; order UBA1212; family CASDQQ01; genus CAYMRI01. The sequence continues at coordinate 9,318 of CAYMRI010000023.1, read as the reverse complement.
GGCTTTGTTTAAGACCTGGGTGGATTACTTGGTAGAATACGGTATGGATCCGGGTAACCAGCTTTGTACAGATGACTTTGCAGGTCACCTGGCACACAACTGTAACCTGTCCATTAAGGCAATTATGGGTATTGCAAGCTATGGTCTGGTTTGCAGAATGTGGAATGAAAACGAAGAAGCTGACAAGCTGTTGGCTATGGCAAAGGACATGGCTTCCAAGTGGGTGGAAATGGCTTCCAACGGCGAAGGCAAATCTACCAGATTGGCATTTGACCGGGAAGGTACTTTCAGCTTGAAGTACAACTCCGTATGGGATAAGGTATTCGGTCTCAATTTGTTCCCGGATTCCTTCTACCAGACAGAAATCAAGGAATACTTAACCACACACATGCAGCGTTACGGTACCCCGTTGGATAACAGAAGAAATTACACCAAGTCCGACTGGTTGGTATGGGCTGCAACGTTAGCAGACAAGAAGGAAGACTTCGAAGCCATGGTAGCACCTTTGTGGCAGGCATACAACGATATGATTTCCCGCACCCCCATGACCGACTGGTATGATTTGGACGATGCACACCAGTGCAACTTCCAGCACAGATCCGTCATCGGTGGTTTGTGGATTAAAAACATCAAAGATGCGTTGAGATAAGTGAAATAGTTTGTTTGAATCGGGTCACCTTTGGTGGCCCGATTTTTCATATCGGGAAATATAAAACTGTAGCTGGGAAATAGTGTACCATTGCCTTAAAGAGGTGATGATCTTGTGGAGTATGCTATGGAATTAATCTTTTTTGAATATTTGAATTGTAAGAAAGAGAAGCAAAAGATGGAGGCGGAATTGCAACAGATCCCGAAGGGTGCTATAACTTCTCGAACAACGAAGGGGAAAAGTTATTCTTATTGGCAGTTTAGGGAACAAGATGGGCGAGTCCGAAATCAGATTATTCAGGAAGACCAAATTGAGTATATGAAACAGCAAATAGAAAGGCGCAAATATTTAAAAGAAAACATCAAAATATTAAAAGCACATATTGGACTTTTGGAAAAGAAGTATCCACAATTTAAAGATAAAAAGTTGGCTTTGGATAAAGAAGAGAAAGGTTATCTTACGTTAAAGGGCGATTATGTTCGTTCCAAAGCAGAGGTGATTATAGCCAATGAACTTTATCATGCAAATATTTTTTATATTTACGAAAAGCCGTTGGTGCTTGCGGGGTGTAAGTATACATTACTGCCGGATTTTACCATTCGAACACCTAAAACTGAGAAAATTGTCTATTGGGAACACTGTGGTCTAATGGATGATAATAAATACCGTTCCAAATGGGATTGGAAGAAGAATTTGTATGCGCAGCATGAAATATCTGAATGGAATCATAATTTAATTGTTACCTATGAAACTAAAAGTGTTCCTTTGAGTGTGGAATTGGTGCGAGAAGGGGTGGAACGCTTGCAATGTTGGTGATGGTTGTCTGCAAAATCCTCTTTTGGGGCAAAAATGCAGACAATTGTCTGCAAAAATCTCAATTTTACAAAAAAAGCAGACAACCCAAAGGCAGTGCCTCCAAACAGGATTGGCAAAGTCGCCCAATCTATGATAAAATACATAAAATAGAGCATGGCTATAAGGAGGATTACATCGCGTGATCGAATTAGAACAATTTAAATTAGAAATTTCTGCCTTGCAAAACGACTTGACGGATTTGCGGGATTCTTTGGATATTAATGGCTTGCAGAACCAGATTGAGGAATTGGAACAAAAAGCCACAGAACCGGATTTTTGGAACGACCAGGAAAATTCTCAAAAGGTGCTGCAAAGGACAAAGGCGCTGAAGACCAAGTTGGAGAAATTCCAAAAATTGGAGACCCAGTACGAAGATTTAATGGTACTCATTGAAATGGGTATGGAGGAAGAAGATGCCGCCATTGTGGAGGAAGTGGCAGAAGGGTTGGAACAGTACAAGCAAGATTTTTCCAATCTGAGACTGGAAACCTTGCTGACAGGGCAGTATGATAAAAATAATGCTATTTTAACCATTCATGCAGGTTCCGGCGGAACGGAAGCACAGGACTGGGCACAGATGATTATGCGTATGTATATCCGTTGGGGAGAAAAGAAAGAGTATGAAGTAAAGATACTTGACATCCTTGATGGCGAAGAAGCAGGGGTAAAAAGTGTGACCATACAGTTTAACGGAGACAATGCCTACGGCTATTTGAAAAGCGAACATGGCGTACACCGCCTTGTGCGAATTTCTCCTTTTGATGCAGCGGGCAGAAGGCATACCTCTTTCTGTTCTGTAGAAGTCATGCCGGAAATTGATGATGATATTGAAATTGATATCCGCCCGGAAGATATTAAAATGGACGTGTTCCGTGCCAGCGGTGCCGGCGGTCAGCACATTAACAAAACTTCTTCTGCAGTGCGTTTGACCCATATTCCTACCGGCATTGTGGTAGCGTGTCAGACAGAACGTTCCCAGTTCCAGAATAAGGACACGGCCATGAAAATGTTAAAGTCCAAGCTATTTGAAATCAAAGAGCGGGAACACAAAGATAAGATAGAAGATTTAAAGGGTGTACAGTTGGAAATTACCTGGGGCAGCCAGATTCGTTCCTATGTTTTTTGCCCGTATACTTTGGTAAAAGACCACAGAACCAATTATGAAGAAGGGACTGTGGAAAAGGTGATGGATGGTTTTATTGACGGATTTATCAATGCGTATCTGGTCAATGCGTTTAATAATGCCAAATAAGGAGAAAGATAGGGTAGTGGTATGAAAAAATACATGATTCCAATTTGCATGGCGGCAGGTGCAGTACTAGGGCTTTTGATTGGGTTGCTGGTAAACTTTGCATGGCAGGTGTTTACCTGTGCAGGGGCGGCGTTTGGAATTGCCACAGGCGCGGTAATACAGCTTATCTGGAATCAGACATTGCCGGATGCCTATTTTGCCAAGAAGCAAAGAAAGACGGATATGGATACTTCTTTGTTTGCGGAAGAAGAAGTAGAAAAGAGAGAAGAAAAGACCATCGGCCATACCTTCCACGAGAAAAATGTAGAGGAAGAAGAGGAAGACATGGTAACGGTGGAGGAGAGCGAGGCTACAAAAGCAGCCAAAGCAGAGCAGGAACGGCGGTTGGCACAAAGACGGCAGTGGGAAGCATTGCAGGCACAAAGACGGCAACAGGCCAATGGACAGCCGGTACAACGCACTACCCAGCAACGGCCGGCAGCGCAACCCCAGAGACCCCAGGCTTCTGCTCCTAAGAGAACGGTCTATGAAGAGCCTAAGCGGAAAGTAATTGTAGAAGAGGATGAAGATTGATGTATCGTCTGGAAGAAATGACGGATGCGTATGCTGACGAAATCAATACCTGGAAATATCCGGCACCCTATGAAATGTACAGTTTTGCAGGGAATGAAGCAGAATTGGAACAAATTTGCTGTGGCTATTATTTTGCAGTCGTAGCAGAAGATACCGGCGATTTGGTGGGGTTTTTCTGTTTGGGACCTGCGGCACAGAAAATTTGTGATGAAAATGAAACTATTTTTGAAGATGAAAGTTATACAGATATTGCCTTTGGCTTGCGGCCGGAACTGACCGGAAAAGGGTTGGGGAGAGGCTTTGTGGAAGGATGTATCCAAGGGGCCAAAGGATTTTTTCCGGATGATGGCATCCGGCTTTGCGTCAGAAAGGACAACCCACGGGCTGTGCATCTTTATGAAAAAATGCACTTTGTGCCCATTTTTGAAAATGAGACCTTTCAAGTGATGGTGTTGCAGGAAGGAGAAGATTGTCAATGAATTTTTTTGAGAGAAATTTTCGGAAGTTTTCCATTACCAATTTAACGGTATATCTTGTGTTAGGAAAGATATTTTGTTTTATTCTGCAATATGTGCGGGATGATATTTACGAACTGCTGATTTATGATGCCCAAGCTATTATGGAAGGACAGGTTTGGCGGCTGATTACCTATTTGTTTACGCCCCCTTCCAGTATTGTTTTTTTTGTTTTTGAACTTTTATTTTTCTATTGGGTTGGCAGTACCTTGGAAGCAGAATGGGGAAGTTTTCGGTATACCATGTATATCTTTTCTTCCGTAGCAGGCGTTGGTGTAGCCACGGTTTTAGGCTATTTCCTGGGTTGGGAAGGCTTGATAGCCACTTCTTCCGTACCTATGCTGTTCTCTCTTTGTATGTTCCTGCCCTTTGCCTGGTATCGAGCAGAGGAACCCATACGGGTATTTTGGATTTTTACAACCCAAATTAAATATCTGGCAATCCTTGATCTTCTGGGTATTATTGTGCTGTTTGCAACTGCAACCCCTGCCATGTGGGTGGTGTACCTCTTTTCCATGATCAATATGGTGGTTTTCTTTGGGGTGGTTTTGGCACGCAGAGGAAAGCAGAAAGTGCGCTATGCTAAGTTCCATCAAAAGGTAGCAAAGGTAAAGCGGGAACAAAAGAAAACAACCATGCATCGTTGTACGGTATGCGGTATTACGGAAAAGGATGACCCCAATATGACCTTCCGCTATTGCAGTAAGTGCTACGGGGACCATGAATACTGCGAAAAACATTTAGCAGACCATACCCACGTTACCAATGTGGTGGAGTTTCCTCAAAAGTAGACTTCGTCTGATAGGTAACTCGTTTTTGCACTTCCCGGTATTGTTCCAGGTCCGGAAAAGATTCTATTTTTCTGGCAATACAGCATTTTTTACACACGGAACGATTGCCTTTGCGAGACAAAGAGAAGGAAATGTCTTTGTGGAGGAAAAATAAAAATCGGGGTTTTACCCGGTGGCATAGGGTACAACGGGGAAAGAGCTCCGGCCAGTAAACGATGATGCCTACTGTAAAGGATAACAGTGCCAACTCCAAGACAACGCGTAGAATAGAGGGAAGCATAAGGGAAGAACCTCACAAATACAATCTGGTTTATTGTATGATGCATCAAAAAAAATATGCCGCAAAGAGCATTGCTCATTGCTGCATTCGTACTGATTCGCAAACTTATTTGTTTACTTTGTTTCCAGTGTAGTAGTTGTTGCCTGTATAGGATTCAAATACTTTTCTTACGATGTTACCACCGATAGATCCGGCTTCCTTGGAAGTCAAATCACCGTTGTAACCATCTTTCAAATTTACACCGATTTCGTTTGCAATTTCATACTTCATTTTGTCAAACTGTGTCTTACTTCTACTTGACATTATCCTGTCCTCCTACATTTCTGCTGGCTGTTTGTCCGTTTTTTACCGGACAGTTTCTAGTATCCCTGGAATACGCAATGTTATTCTGCCAATTATTCCCGTATGGGTTCACTGCTTCTAAACAGTAAGCTGATGGAATACAAACCACTGAGTCCCACTAAGGAATAGATGATTCTGGAAAACAAAGCGCCGGTTCCACCAAAGATTGCGGATACAATATCATATTGAAACAATCCTACGGACAACCAGTTTAAAGCACCGATAATTACAAGAATTAATGCAATTCTGTCAAAACCGTTTCTCATTTGCTTACAACTCCTTTTTTGTTCCGTTCCCACTTTGGACGGATGCCTTTTCTTTGAAAAACACGCATTCAGGGGAGCTTGAAATGGTATCGTCAGATACCCATTCTCGTCCACAAAGGCCGTCCTGTTGATGTATGCAATTCAAAGTACAATTTATTGTTGTCATGGCAACCCTCCGGAAGCTAGTATTTACAAAAAGTTGTGTTCTATGCAAAAAACTTATATAATGGACGCATGACCAAACTGTGTATTATAGATGAAAAAGCAAATAGCCAAATTGTGGAAGGAATTGAAAAGCTTGGATTTCAAATTTTAAAAATGCCTGCCCATCCGAATCTTGCCGGTGCCTGTCAAAGTCATCCGGATATTTCACTCTGTAGAATTGCACCGAATACTTTGGTTTATGCAAAGAATTGCGATGCGGAATTTATTGTAACATTAAAAAAATACGGTCTTACTATGATTCCCGGCGAAACGACGTTGCAAGGGGAATATCCTTATGATATTCCGTATAATGGGGTGCGGATTGGGCAATACTTCCTGCATAACTTGCGCTATACAGACATGCAGATAAAAAAGTTATGTCAAGAAGCAGGATTGACAAGCCTGCAGGTAAACCAAGGGTACACCTGTTGCTCTACGGCGGTGGTCAGAGAGGATTTGGTGATAACTGCAGATGTGGGGATTGCAAACGTGCTGGATGCCACAAACAAAGTCAACACCCTGCTTTTGCCACCACAGAAAAATATCCGTCTCCCCGGGTTGGACTACGGCTTTTTGGGCGGCGCCACCGGCAGAATAGATGATACCCATTTTGTGCTGGCAGGACATGTAAACTATTTGGAAAACGGTGCCGAAATAGAAGAATTTTTGCAACAAAACGGTGTTCAGTTGATTAACTTGACAGACGAAAAGCCCGTTGATTTGGGGACTTTGCTATTTTTCACACTTTAACCCGTAAATTCATATATTGTCTGTATACGCCAAAGAAACAGGAGTGCTTATGGAAAGAAATAATCCTATTGATGCGTTGTCACAGGCGTTTGCAGACTATATTGTTACCTGTTATGAGCCGAAAGCCATTTGTCGATTGATAGAAGGTCGGTATGGATATTTGCTGTCTCAGGAACAGCAGGCAGTACAACAATTTTTGCAGAACCATATGGAGAAAGAGTCCTTTCAGGACAGAATTGCGCAAAAGGTCCGAGCTTACTTGGAGACAGAGGATACGGCCATGATAGAAGGCATTTTGCGGTTTCGACTGAAGGAGTATGAAGCCTATTTAACCAATTTGGTGGACAAAGCAGTCCATTCCTATGAGTTGCAGCAGGAGTACGATGCGTTTTTGCTGCTGTTAAGAAATTTTGCGGAGGAACAAATTCCGATTTATGATACGGTGCATTTTATTGCACGGAAGAACAACACGGTGGATTTGCTGGATGCAGATGGTGGTGTGATTGTATATGCCTGTCAGGGGGATGTACTGCTGGACACCCTGCTTACCATTGCCCCCAGAACCATTGTGATGCATAATCCGCAACTGTTTGCACAACAAGAGTTGCTTTCCACCATTCAAAGGGTGTTTGGAGGAAAAATAAGCGTTTGTAACGGCTGTGCACTTTGTGGTAAAATACAAATGTAAATGTTTTTTTGGAGGAAACAGCTTTGAAAATCGTGGGCTTTGTAGGCGCCAGCGGAACCGGGAAAAGCCATCGCTCTTCCTGGGTTGCCAAAGAAAAAGGAATTGAATATTTAATTGACGATGGATTGCTGATTCGTGGGAACACCATTTTAGCCGGGACCTCGGCTAAGAAGGAACCTACCAAATTGGCATCCGTTCGTTGTGCCGTATTTCAAAGCGAAATGCACGCAAGAGAAGTGCGAAATGCACTGGATTTGAACCGAGCAGAAAGCTTGATGATTCTGGGGACTTCCGAAGGTATGGTAGAGCGGATTGCCAGCCGTTTGGGTTATGATGGGGTGGATGAATGGGTACATATTGAAGATGTAGCCAGTGACTTTGAAATTCAGCAGGCCCTGATTACCAGACGGCAAAAAGGCATGCATGCCATTCCGGTTCCAACCATGGAATTAAAGCGGGCGTTCTCCGGGTTCTGGTTGGACCCTTTAAAAATTTTAAAGAGAAAAGGTCTGGGACAATATCAGGAAATGGGTGAGAAATCTGTGGTGCGGCCTACCTTCAGCTATTTGGGGAATTACACCATTTCGGATTATACCATTTATCAAATTGTGGAACATATAGCCCTTTCCGTTCCCGGTATTGGCAGTATCTCTCGCTTTATTGCAGATAACGGCACCGATGGTATTCATATGGAATTGGAACTGGTACTGATTTACGGCTACAATATTAAAGAAGCGTTACTGGCAGTGAAACAAAAAGTGTGGCAGGAAGTAGAGAGTTTGACGGCCATGAATATCCAGTCTCTGCTGGTCATTGCAGGCAAGCTGATTGTGCCGGCCAAGGAGGGAAAAAATGAGGCTGCTCAATGAGTATTTTTCCTTTTTGAAGTTGGATATTGTGCTGGGGGTATTTTTGCTTGCTATGGTGCTCATTGCCATTACTATGAAAGTCAACCGTCAGATGCGATATGCTTCCTTTTTGGTGGTAAGTACCTATATCATTTGTACCATTTTAACTGTGGCAGCTTTTGTGGCCTTTATGTGGTATCTGGCACTTCCGGTGGGCCTGCTCATTGGAGATTTGGCCGGTCGCTGGGTAATAAAGCAGTTGGCAGTAGCAGAGGAAGAAGAGAAAAAAGGTGGCTACGGACTGACCAAACAGCAACGGATGGAACAGATGGAACAATATATTTTAAAAGCCTCCCCTGTGGAGATGAACCGGGTAAAGCAGTTTGGCGAAAATCCGGTGAAATTTCAAAAAGCTATGTTTATGGCAGCGGTAACCGTAATTGGGTTTCTGATTTCCGTTGCCATTGCAGTTGTATGAGAAAACAGAGATAGAGAAAGGACGAAACTGTATGCAAGATACAATTTACACCATACCGGTATCAGAAGCTTTTGAAAAGGACTGTGAATGCCCTTTGTGTGAGCTGGAACGCAAATTGGAAAATGAGTATGTGGAATATGTTCTGGGAGCTTCTTTGATGGAACCGGACAACCGGAAATTGACCAATGACCAGGGTTTTTGCAGAAAGCATTTTGAAATGATTTATAATAAGCAGGAAAACAAACTGGGCCTGGCATTAATGATGGATACCCATATGATAGAGCAGAATAAGAAGCTCAACCGGATTATGGGCGTGGTGCCGGAAGGTGCAAAGGAGAATACCTTGTCAGGAAAACTTTCCTCTTTCTTTCATAAAGATAAGGGAAAGGCAGACAAAGAAACCAAGGAAGACCCTGCTGCAAAGGGAAGTTTTACCATAGATCGTGTTTTGGCATATCTGGAAGAGTATGAGCATAAATGCTATATTTGTAATAAACTGGAGTATACCATGAACCGCTACATAGAAGTCATTTATGATTTGTATTTTTCCCAAACGGAATTTCGGAAAATGTTTGAGCTGAAAAAAGGGTTTTGCCTGCCACATTTAAAGTTAATGTTGCAATATGCCAAGAAACTGGATGGCAAGAAACGGGACCAGGTGGTAGGTGTGATTTTGAAAATGCAGGCGGACAATATGGAACGAGTACAGCAGGAGTTGAACTGGTTTACCAAAAAGTTTGATTACCGCTATGATGCAGAGCCCTGGGGCAATTCCAAGGAGGCCATTCCCCGCGGTATTAAAAAATTAACGGGACCTTGTCGCTTTA
>CAYMRI010000022.1:0-17450 GCA_964392835.1 uncultured Eubacteriales bacterium | reverse complement strand
GGACGTTATTGAAGAAGAAACCACGGAAGATATTTATAAGATGGCGGCTATGGAACCTATGGAAGAAACCTATATGGATGCTTCGCCGTTTACGTTGGCAAGAAAGAGAATTCTGTGGCTTATGATTTTAATGATTTCTGCTACCTTTACCGGCATGATTATTACCCATTACGAATCCTCTTTGGTGGTGAATAATCTGGTGTTTTTGACTGCATATATTCCAATGTTGATGGATACCGGCGGTAATTCCGGTTCTCAGGCATCTGTTTCCATTATTCGTGGTATTACCCTTGGAGAAGTGGAGTTCCGGCATATTTTTAAAGTTATGTGGAAAGAATTTCGTGTCAGCATCATGGTAGGTGTGGGCGTGGCAGCGCTGAACTTTGTCAGAGTTTTGTTAACCAATTTGATTACCCCGGTAGATGGCAACATTTATTTAATTGCTACAGTGGTATCGTTGACTTTGTTTGTGACGGTAATTATTGCAAAGCTGATTGGCTGTACGTTACCGCTGATTGCTACAAAGTTAAAATTGGACCCGGCGTTAATGGCAAGTCCTATGATTACTACCATTGTGGACGCGTTGGCACTGCTGGTTTACTTTAGTATCGCGGGGGTGTTTTTCCGGTTTTAACAACATATCCAGTACCGCAAATTAAGAAAACCCAATATGTTGTGATTACCGATAGAAAAACATCTGTTCGTAATATTGACAAGAGACCGTCTTTTTGACATAATAAGTAGGTGATGTACTTAAGAAAAATATGTCAAAGGACGGTTTTTAAATGGCAAAAGAGAAAAAAGGAAATGTTTATGACAACGAGAGCATTTCACAATTAAAAGGTGCGGACCGGGTGCGTTTGCGTCCGGCGGTAATTTTTGGTTCTGACGGCATTGAAGGATGCGAGCATTCCTTCTTTGAAATTCTATCCAACTCCATCGATGAAGCAAGAGAGGGATACGGTAAGGTCATTGAAGTGACACGGTACAAGGACAAGTCCATTATGATTCGGGACTACGGCCGTGGGATTCCTTTGGATTTTAACAATAAAGAACAACGCTATAACTGGGAACTGGTTTTCTGTGAATTGTATGCCGGCGGTAAGTACAAGAACAATGAAGGACAAGGGGATTATGAATACAGCCTTGGCTTAAATGGTCTTGGTACTTGTGCGACCCAATACAGTTCTGAATATTTTGATGTTACCGTTTATCGTGATGGCTTCAAATATGAATTACATTTTGAAAAGGGCGAAAATGTAGGCGGCTTGAAAAAAGAAGAATGCAAATACCGTTCTACCGGAACGATGCAAAAATGGAAACCGGACTTAGATGTATTTACCGACATTGATTTGTCTTTGGAATATTTTCAGACCGTGTTGAAAAAACAGGCTGTTGTCAACGCCGGTATTTTGTTTAAGCTGCATGACGAAGTGACCAAGCAGGATTTTGAATATACCTATGAAAACGGCATTCAGGATTATGTGAAGGAACTGGCTGGGGAAAAGGCATTTACCGGCATTCGTTATTTTGAAGGCTCTACCAAAGGCCGTGACAGAGAAGATAAAGAGGATTATAAATTAAAGGTACAAATGGCATTCTGTTTCCATAATGAAGTGAATGTGATGGAATATTATCATAATTCCAGTTTCCTGGAACACGGTGGTTCTCCGGATAAGGCGGTGCGGAATGCATTTGTGGCAGAAATTGATAAAGCAATTCGAAACGCAGGAAAATATAATAAGGACGAGTCCAAAATTCTGTTCCAGGATGTACAGGACAGTTTGATTATTGTAACCAACTCTTTTTCTACAAAGACCAGTTATGCCAATCAGACGAAAAAGGCCATTACCAACAAGTTTATTCAAGATGCCATGACAGACATGATGAAGCGGCAGTTGGAAGTATTTTTCATTGAAAACAAACTGGAAGGGGAAAAGGTAATTGAGCAGATTTTGGTCAATAAGAGAAGCCGTGAATCTGCTGAAAAACAAAAAATCAACGTTAAGAAGAAGCTGCAGGGGAATACGGATATTTCCAACAGAGTTAAGAAGTTTGTAGACTGCCGTAGTAAAGACGTGAACCGGCGGGAAGTATACATCGTAGAAGGTGACTCTGCGTTAGGTTCCGTAAAAACCGGTCGTGATTCCGAATTCCAAGCGGTAATTCCGGTACGTGGTAAGATTTTGAACTGTTTGAAAGCGGATTACAATAAGATTTTGGACAGCGAAATTATTTTGGATTTATTGCGGGTATTGGGTTGCGGTATTGAAGCTAAGAGCAAACACAACAAAGAATTTAATACCTTTGACATTAACAACTTAAAATGGAGCAAGGTAATTATCTGTACCGATGCTGACGTGGATGGTTATCAGATTAGAACATTGATTTTGGCCATGTTGTATCGTTTAACACCAACTTTGATTACAGCAGGCAAGGTATTTATTGCGGAATCCCCTTTGTATGAAATCAACTGCAAGGGAAAAACATATTTTGCATTTGACGAAAAAGAAAAGGCTATGATTTTAGCAGGACTGGAAGGAAAATATACCATTCAACGATCCAAAGGTCTTGGCGAAAACGAACCGGAAATGATGTGGCAAACAACCATGAATCCGGAAACCAGAAGATTGATTCAAGTCATGCCGGATGATGCAGAAAAGACTGCTCAGTATTTTGATATTTTGCTGGGAGATGCTTTGGCAGAAAGAAAAGCGTTTATTGAAGAAAACGGCGGTAAATATCTGGATATGCTGGATGTAGAGTAAGGGAGAGAGAAAGATGGCGGAAAATCATATTGTAAAAGAGAAAATTGTAGAAACTTTAGAGAAGAATTACATGCCATACGCCATGAGCGTCATTGTTTCCCGTGCCATTCCGGAAATTGACGGCTTTAAACCTTCTCATAGAAAGCTACTGTATACCATGTATAAAATGGGGTTGCAACAGGGTAGTACCAAAAAATGTGCTACCGTAGTTGGCGAAACCATGAAATTAAATCCTCATGGTGATGGTGCCATTTATGAAACCTTGGTGCGTTTAACTCGTGGACACGAAGCTTTATTGGTGCCCTATATTGAATCTAAGGGAAGTTTTGGAAAACACTATTCCAGAGATATGGCCTATGCAGCACCTCGTTATACCGAGTGTAAATTGGCAAAAATCAGTGATGAAATTTTTAAGGATTTGGATAAGAATACGGTGGACATGGTGGACAACTACGATGGCACCATGAAAGAACCGGTATTGTTGCCTACCACATTTCCTAATATTTTAGTAGCAGCAAATGAAGGTATTGCAGTTGGTATGGCCAGCAAGATTTGTAGTTTTAACTTAAAAGAAATCTGTGATGCCACCATTGCTTATATTGAAGATAAAGATTGCGATTTAAGTGAATACATTGAGGCTCCGGATTTTTCCACCGGCGGTGAAATTGTATATAAAAAAGAGGAAATGCAACACATCCTGGAAACGGGAAGAGGTAGTTTTTCTATTCGTGCAAAATATCAGTTTGATAAGAAGAATTCTTGTATTGATATTTATGAAATCCCTTACAGCACCACCAGTGAAGATATTATTGATGCGGTCATTGCATTGGTAAAGTCCGGCAAGATTAAAGAAATTAATGACATTCGTGATGAAACAGACTTAAAGGGTTTAAAGATTACCATTGACATTAAAAAGACGGCAGACCCGGAAGATTTGATGAACAAATTGTACAAATTGACTCCGCTGCAGAATTCTTTTGGCTGTAACTTTAATTTGTTGATTGACGGACAACCTAAGGTGTTGGGCGTTAAAGCAATTTTACGGGAATGGTTGCGGTTCCGTACAGAATGTATCAGCAGACAGCTTCGGTATGAAATTGAAAAAATGGAAGCCCGGTTGCATTTGTTAAAGGGCTTGAAGAAGATTTTACTGGACATTGACAAAGCTATCAAAATTATCCGAGAAACGGAGAGCGATGCATTGGTTATCCCGAACTTAATGTGGGGCTTTGGCATTGATGAAATCCAGGCGGAATTTGTGGCGGAAATTAAGCTGCGTAATTTGAATAAGGATTATATTTTAAATAAAATCAGCGAAATTGAAGGCTTGGAAAAGGATATTGCCGACAAGAGGGATTTGCTTGGTAGCGACAGACGGATTCGCACCTATATCAAAAAACAATTGGCGGAAATTGCCAAGAAGTATGGTACGCCCAGAAAAACTACTTTAATCGGTGCCGAGGACGTAGTTGTCATTACTGCTGATAAGATGATTGAAGATTATAATTTGAAATTGTTCTTAACCAATGACGGCTACTTTAAAAAGATTCCGTTGACTGCATTGCGTTCTTCTCCGGAGCATAAACTGAAACCGGAAGATTTTATTTGCCAGGAACAGGAATGGCATAACAAATCGGAAATACTCTTCTTCACTAACCAGCAAAATTGCTACAAGATGAAGATACATGAAATTCCCGATTGTAAAGCCGGGGTAATGGGTGAGTATTTGAATAACCTGCTGCAAATGGAACCGGAGGAACGGGTAATTAAGTTTGTAGTAACCGATGATTATAAGGGATATGTGCTGTTTGCTTATGAGAATGGTAAGATTTCCAAAATTACATTGGACAGCTATGCCACAAAGACCAACAGAAAGAAGCTGGCAAATGCCTATTATGCAAATTCTAAATTGGTAGACTTAACCTACATGAGCCAAGATGCGGAATTGGTGGCATATAGCAATCTCAATAAAGTGCTGGTATTCTCTACGGCGCAGATTGCAGAAAAGAGCACCCGGACATCACAGGGGGTTCAGGTATTAAAACCAAAGAAGAACAGTTATTTGGTAAAGATTGTGCCTTTGGAACAATCTGGGATTACCAATGTAAAATATTACAGAACCAAGAATATACCGGCAATCGGTGCTTATCTGAAAGAGGAGGATTCCGGTATTACACAGTTAACCTTTGATAATATGGAGGGATAAATCGTGAAACGGTATGATTTAGTCATTATAGGTGCCGGAACAGCGGGAATCTTTGCAGCCTATGAAATGCAGCGACTGCATCCGGAAAAGAAAGTATTGGTGGTGGACAAAGGGCATGATATTTATCATCGTCATTGTCCTATTCAGGGGAAAAATATGCTTTGCGTCAAGTGCAAGGCCTGCGATGTCATGAATGGTTTTGGCGGTGCCGGGGCTTTTTCGGACGGAAAGTTCAATTTTACCACCGCTTTTGGGGGCTGGCTCAATGACTATATCCCGGACAAAGAAGTGATGGAGCTCATTGAATATGTGGACTCTGTGAATGTACAGTTTGGCGCAACGGAAGAGCGTTTTTCCACCTATACCAAAGAAGCAAAAGACTTGGAGAGAAAGGCATTGGAGCATGATTTGCACCTGCTACAAGCCTCTGTAAAACATTTAGGGACAGAAAAGAACCTGGAAATTTTGAAGGCACAATATGAATTTTTGAAAGAGCGGGTAGAATTTCGGTTTTTGACTTCTGTAGAGGAAATTCATGTTTTAGAGGCTGATGGCTATGCGTTGGATTTGTCTGATGGGGAAACGGTGGAATGTGCCTATTTGATTGCGGCCCCCGGTCGTTCCGGTGCAGAGTGGTTTTCTACCCAGTGTAAAAAACTGGGCTTGCATTTAATTAACAATCAGGTGGATATCGGCGTGCGGGTGGAAGTGCCGGCGCGGGTATTTGAACAGATTACGGATGTGGTATATGAAGCAAAGCTGGTATTTCGTACCAAGCAGTACGGCGATTTGGTGCGTACTTTCTGTATGAATCCTTACGGCTATGTGGTAAGTGAAAATGTAGATAACATTATTACAGTAAACGGTCATAGTTTCAGCGATGCCAGCCTGCGTAGTGAAAATACCAATTTTGCGTTGCTGGTCAGCAACCGTTTTACAGAACCTTTCCGGGAACCTTATCAATACGGAAAACGAATTGCATCCCTTTCCAACATGTTGGGTGGCGGTGTGCTGGTACAGCGGTTCGGCGATTTAATCAAAGGGGTTCGTACCAATGAACATCGTTTGCAAAAGAGTTTTACAAAACCTACCTTAACAGCCACACCGGGTGATTTAAGCTTGGTGCTGACCAAGCGGCATTTGGACAATATTATCGAAATGATTTATGCCCTGGATAAGATTGCGCCGGGAACGGCCAACCACGATACGTTACTTTACGGTGTAGAAGTCAAGTTCTACAGTGGGCGTCCGGAATTGACCAATCAGTTGGAAACCAAACTGCCGAATTTCTTTGCCATCGGCGATGGCGCAGGCATTACCAGAGGGCTGTCTCAGGCAGGGGCCAGCGGGGTGGCAGTGGCAAGAGCAATCAGTGAAAGGATGTAAAGGTACGGTTTTATGAAATTATTGGAGGAAAAAATTGCACAAGAGGGCATTGTACTTGGTACGGACATCTTAAAAGTGGACATGTTTTTGAACCATCAAATCGATGTAGATTTGCTCAACGAAATGGGGAAGGAATTTTATCGTTTGTTTGGCGATGAAAAAATTGACAAAATTGTTACCATAGAAGCTTCCGGTATTGCTATTGCATGTGTGGCGTCACAGTATTTCGGCAATGTACCTGTGGTATTTGCTAAGAAAACAGAATCCCGCAACCAGGATGCAGAAGTGTATCAAAGCAGTGTTTATTCTTTTACAAAACAAAAAGAATATGTTGTGCGGATTTCCAAAAAATATTTGCAACCGGGAGAGCGCATTTTAATTGTGGATGATTTCTTGGCAAACGGACAAGCGGTATTAGGGCTAATTGATATTATCCGGCAAGCGGGTGCAGTACCTTGCGGGGCAGGCATTGCCATTGAAAAAGGTCATCAAAAGGGGAGAGCGTTAATCGAAGCAGAAGGGATAAGGGTAGAATCCCTTGCGATTGTGGCTTCCATGAGCGAAACGGACGGTGTGCAGTTTGCATAAATGGAAAGTAGGCACGTTTTAACTACAAATTGATGTTTTGGAGTAATTTGTAGTTAAAGATTTTGGGCTGGAGAGCCGGCGGGGACATTTTTAACTACAAAAAGCATTTTTTTAACAAAATGCAGATAAATTTAACTACAAAACAGTGGATTTCAAACAGTTTGCAGTTAAATCGGTTGCTACAGGAATATCATATACAAAGTTTTAACTACAAAAATGGCTTTTTTGAAGAAAATGTAGTTAAAAGATTCAGTGCAAGCGTCAAGTTCATCTTTTAAAATCTTTTAAAATGTTGGGAAAGAATATTATTTTTTGCTTGCATCCCATAAAACCTTGTGATATACTTACCGATGGTTCATTACGCACGACTGGGATTTGAAAGGGGTTGCCCATGTGGTTCCTTTCAAGCAGAACAGTTCGGAGGAACAAAAAAACAAATTTTAGGAGGAAAGAAAAAATGGCAGTTATTTCTATGAAACAATTGTTAGAAGCAGGTGTTCACTTTGGACACCAGACCAGAAGATGGAACCCTAAGATGGCAGAGTACATCTTCACAGAAAGAAACGGTATCTACATTATCGACTTGCAGAAGACCGTTAAGAAAATGGATGAAGCATATTTCTTTATTAAAGAAGTTGCTGAAAGCGGCAAGGGCATCTTGTTCGTAGGAACCAAGAAGCAAGCGCAAGAATCCATGGCAGAAGAAGCAATTCGTTCTGAACAGTATTATGTAAACAACAGATGGTTGGGTGGTATGCTCACCAACTTTAAGACCATCCAAACCAGAATTGCAAGATTAAAGCAATTGGAAAAGATGGAAGAAGAAGGTATCTTTGAAGTACTTCCCAAGAAAGAAGTTATCAAATTAAAGGGCGAAATGGAAAAGCTGGAAAAGAACCTGGGTGGTATTAAGACCATGACAGATTTGCCGGGCGCTATGTTCGTTGTTGACCCGAGAAAAGAAAAGAATGCAATTATGGAAGCAAAGAGATTGGGTATTCCTGTTGTTGCAATTGTAGATACCAACTGTGATCCCGATGAAGTTGACTATGTAATTCCGGGTAACGACGATGCTATCAGAGCTGTTAAGCTGATTGCTGCTAAGATTGCAGATGCAATCATTGAAGCAAGACAAGGTGAATCCTATGCTGATGTTCCTGCAGATGCAGAAGCTTCTGAAGAAGTTGCAGTTGCAGAAGAAACTGTGGAAGCAGCAGATGCTGAATAAGAAACAGCGAAGAAGAGTCCAATATGATAAAGGAGGAATAGGAATATGGCAGTTACAGCTAGTATGGTAAAAGAATTACGTGATATGACAGGCTGTGGTATGATGGAGTGTAAGAAAGCTCTGGTAGAAACCGATGGCGATATCAATAAGGCAATTGACTATTTGAGAGAAAGAGGATTGGCAAAGGCTGAAAAGAAAGCCGGCAGAATTGCTGCTGAAGGGATTGTTGCTGCTTATGAAGCAGAAGACGGCACCTATGTGTTGGCAGAAATTAACAGTGAAACTGATTTTGCTGCAAAGAGTGATGCATTCCAAGTATTTGCAAAAGACGTTATGATGCAAATTGCTGCTAACAAACCTGCTGATGTAGAAACTTTGTTGGCTCAAAAGTGCATGAACGATGAAAGCATGACCATTGAAGAATACACAAAGCAAATCATTGCAAAGCTTTCCGAAAACTTGTCCATCAGACGTTTTGCAATTGTTGACAAGAAGGCTGATTCCGTTACTACTTCTTACATCCACATGGGTGGTAAGATTGGTGTATTGGTAGAATTAGGTTGCGAAGGAAATGTAAATGTTGATGAAGCAAAGGTTGCTGCAAAGAACATTGCAATGCAGGTTGCTGCTGCAAAACCTCAGTTCTTAGACAGAACCGCTATTTCTGCTGAGTTCATTGAACATGAAAGAGCAATTCAAAGAGCTGCTGCTTTGGCAGAAGGCAAACCGGAAAAGATTGTGGATAAGATGGTTGACGGACGTATTGAAAAATACATGAAGGAAATCTGCTTGGTTGATCAGGCATACATCATCGACCCGGATATGAATGTGACCCAGTATTTGAACAGCGTTGGCAAGGCTATGGGCGCTACCGTTACTGTTCGTTCTTTTGTAAGATTTGAAAAGGGCGAAGGTATTGAAAAGAAAGAAGATAATTTCGCAGAAGAAGTAGCAAAGCAAGCCGGATTATAATTTTTCAAAAAAATAGGAAGAAGGGAACTGAAACAGTTCCCTTTTTTTTCAGGGAAAATGTAATAATAAACGAAAAGGAGAGCTGAATATGGCAGAGGAAATGAAACAACCGAAGTACAAAAGAGTATTAATCAAGTTGAGCGGAGAGGCTTTGGCAGGAGATTCCAAAATGGGAATTGACGGCGATACCATTGATAACACATGTGCTAAAATCAAAGAGATTTTTGAAATGGGCGTGGAAATTGCCATTGTCGTAGGCGGCGGAAATTTCTGGAGAGGCAGAACCGGAGTCAAAATGGACCGTTCTACTGCAGACCACATGGGTATGCTGGCAACTGTTATCAATTCTTTAGGGTTGCAGGATGCATTGGAAAGACAAGGGGTGCCCACCAGGGTGCAAACTGCCATTGAAATGCGTCAAATTGCAGAGCCTTACATCAAGAGAAAAGCAACCAGACATTTGGAAAAAGGTAGAATTGTTATTTTTGGATGCGGAACCGGTAACCCGTTTTTCTCTACAGATACAGCAGCAGCATTGAGAGCAGCTGAAGTAGGTGCTGAAGTGATTTTGCTGGCGAAAAATGTAGATGGTGTTTATGATAGTGACCCCAACAAGAACCCGGATGCAAAGAAGTATGATACCTTGACCTATTTGGATGTATTGAATCAAGAGTTAGGCGTTATGGATTCTACCGCAACTTCCTTGTGTAAAGACAACAATATTCCCATTCAGGTATTCGGCGTGAAGAACCCGGATAACATTGTGCGTGCAGTTTGCGGAGAAAAAATAGGAACTCTTGTGACCAATTGAAAAATATGGTAAACTATCTGTAAACTGAAAAATATATATTTACAGGAGGTATTGTTATGATTGATAAGTCTTTGTATAAGCCATTTGCAGAAAAAATGGATAAAACAATTGCTTTTTTAACAGAAGAATTAACTACAATGCGAGCAGGCAGAGCGAATCCTGCAATTTTAAATAAGTTGACCATTGAATACTATGGCGTGCCTACACCGGTAACTCAGGTAGGTAGTGTTTCTGTTCCGGAAGCAAGAACCATTGTGTTTCAACCATGGGATGCAAGTGTTTTAAAAGCAGTGGAAAAGGAAATTCAAAAATCCGATATTGGTATTAATCCCAATAATGACGGTAAAGTATTGCGTTTGACATTTCCGCCTTTGACAGAGGATAGAAGACGGGAACTTTCCAAGACAGTAAAGAAGAATGGGGAAGAGTCCAAAGTGGCAATTCGTTCCATTCGTCGAGATGCCATTGAATTTTTCAAATCCTTAAAGAAGGACAGCACCATTACGGAAGATGATCTGAAAGATGCAGAAAAGGAACTGCAGAACATGACCGATAAGAAGGTTGCTGAAATTGACAAGCTGGTAGCGGAAAAAGAAAAAGAACTTATGGAGATTTAAGCGTTGTGTTAGGTTTTTGGAAGAAAGACTCGAAGCAAAAGACAACTCAAAATTCTATAGAAATTACAAAAGTGCCCACTCATATTGCCATCATCCCTGATGGCAATCGCCGGTGGGCAAAACTACATCATGTACCAACCAAAGTGGGCCATCAGGAAGGGGCATATACCTTTAAGCGGATGGTAAAAGCGGCTGACCGCTATGGCGTGAAATATATTACATTTTATGCGTTTTCCACGGAAAACTGGTCCAGAGAGCAGGCTGAAGTGGATGCTTTGATGGATTTGATGCTGGGGTTTTTGCAAAATGCCGAAAAGGAAATCGGTGGAGACAATGTGGTCATTAAGGTCATTGGGGACCGTACTCGTTTGTCTGCGGAATTGCAAAAAGAAATGGAACGGGTAGAACGGTTGACAGCTACCAATACCGGGCTGATTTTGTTTTTGGCGATTAATTACGGAGGCAGAAGTGAATTGGTGCATTCCGTTCGCGAAATTGCCCGAGAAGTGGCAAAAGGCAGTCTTGCTGTGGATGCAATTGAGGAAAGTACGATAGCAGACCATTTATATACCGGGGGTTATCCGGACCCGGATTTGTTAATCCGTACCAGCAAAGAAGAAAGAATCAGTAATTTTTTATTGTATCAGCTGGCGTATACGGAATTTTATTTTACGGATGTACTTTGGCCGGATTTTAATGAGGAAGAGCTGAAAAAAGCACTTTTAAGTTATCAAGAAAGACAAAGAAGATTTGGAGGCACTTGAGTATGCTGGTAAGAGTGATTGCAAGCTTAATTATGACTGCATTTATGTTTTTGGTCTTCTTTTTAGGAGAAGGTGTCTTTGGCATTGCCATTGCTGTCTTTGCCGTTATTGGCACATGGGAGCTTTATACGACTACGGAAAACAAGGGACATCATCCTGTTAGGTGGATTGCGCCTCTGTTTGCAATCCCTATTTTATTGTATACTTTCTCTGAACAATTAGATTATCCTTCCATTTGCTTTTATGCAATTGCCGCAGTCGTGACTGTGGTTTGTATCTATCAATCCAAGAAGCATACCATTATTGATGGAGTGATTACTGTTTTTTCCGGTGTGGTAGTTTCCTCCATGTTTTACAGTTTGCTCACAATTTATAAACTTGGAGATGATAAAATAACATCAGCAGCCTTGTTGTTTGTGGCACTGATTGGAGCATGGGCAACGGATATCTTTGCTTATTTGGTAGGTGTTACCTTAGGAAAGCATAAACTATGTCCGGCAATCAGCCCCAAAAAATCTATAGAGGGAAGCATCGGCGGGATAATCGGTGTGATTATTACATTGACACTGTACTGTCGTTTGGGATTGGCACATTTTATTCCTGCTTTTGCCCAAGTTCCTGTTTGGACTTATATTCTGTTGGGGATTGCCTGCGGTATTCTGTCTCAAGTAGGGGATTTGACCGCTTCTATGATCAAGCGGCATTTCGGTGTAAAGGATTACGGAAAGATTTTTCCCGGTCACGGCGGTGTTTTAGACCGTTTTGACAGTCTATTCTTTGTGGCGCCGGCAGTGTACTTCTTTCTGCAGGTTGCAGTTTATGTGGTAGAGAGAGGAATAGGATGAAACAAAAAAAAATAGCAATCTTAGGTTCCACCGGTTCTATTGGCGTGCAAACATTGGATGTGGCACGGGAAACGGGAATCGGGGTGGTTGCCCTTTCAGCGAATCAAAATGTAGATAAAATGGAACAGCAGGTACTGGAATTCCGTCCCCGCCTTTGTGCTATGCAACAGGAAAGTGCGGCTTTGGAGCTTTCCAAGCGTTTGCGTGAAAAAAAGATTCCCTGTGAAGTGACATGGGGACAGTCCGGTGTTGTGGCCTGCGCAGAGGCAGAAGAAGCAGATACCTGTGTGGCTGCTATCGTTGGCATTGCGGGATTGGTTCCTACGGCACATGCCATTCAAAAAGGAAAGCAAATTGCCCTGGCCAATAAAGAAACTTTGGTGACAGCAGGGGCTTACATGATGCAGTTGGCAAAGCAAAACAATGTCACATTGTTTCCGGTAGACAGTGAGCACTCTGCTATTTTTCAATGTTTAGCAGGAAATCGGAAGGAAGATGTGAAAAAAATATTGCTGACAGCTTCCGGCGGTCCTTTCCGTGGGAAAAATCGTCAAGAACTGCAACATATGAAAGCAAAGGATGCGTTGAAGCATCCAACTTGGAATATGGGCGCCAAAATTACCATTGATTCTGCGACTTTAATGAATAAAGGACTGGAAGTCATAGAAGCTTCCTGGCTGTTTGATGTGCCGGTTTCCAAAATACAACCTGTGGTGCATCCCCAGAGCATTATCCATTCTATGGTGGAATATAATGATGGGGCAGTGATTGCGCAAATGGGCACCCCGGATATGCGGCTTCCTATTGCTTTGGCTTTAACATGGCCGGAACGTACTATCTCTGCATTTTCCAGTTTGGATTTGCTTACCTGCAGCAATCTTACTTTTGAACAACCGGATATGGAAACGTTCCGATGCCTGCCGTTGGCGTTTCAGGCCATGGAAGCAGGGGGCACTATGCCGGCTTGTTTAAATGGCGCCAATGAAGTTTGCGTGGCATTATTTTTACAAGGAAGAATTGGATTTTTGGAAATTGCAAATTATATTGAGGAAGCTATGGAGGCACATGCTTCTAAAAATCGTGCAATTCAATGCATAGAAGATGTACTGCAGGCGGATAAAGAGGCAAGACAGTTTGTGGTTGACAGAGTAGGAGGCATTTTATGAGTGTGGTCGTTTCAATCTTATTGACATTATTATTGTTAAGTATATTGGTGTTTATCCATGAGTTTGGTCACTTTATTGTGGCAAAATTGATGGGTGTCCGTGTGTTGGAGTTTTCACTATTCATGGGACCTAAAATTTTTTCCTTTCAAAAAGGGGAAACAGTTTATTCTCTTCGTTGCATTCCCATTGGCGGCTTTTGCTCTATGGAAGGGGAAGAGACGACTTCTGAGGATGAGAAGGCTTTTTCCAACAAACCTTGGTATAAGCGGGCTGCAGTGCTGGTTGCAGGCGCCGGTATGAATATTGTTTTGGCCGTTGTGCTGAGTATTGTACTGTTTGCTACCTCCGGCTATTCTTCTTTGTCCATTGCAGAGGTGATTCCGGGCTCGCCGGCGGATTTGGCAGGGGTGGCACCCGGAGATAAAATTGTAGCAGTAGACGGTTCCGGCATTTCTTCTGATATGGAACGTGGCGTTTATGAATCTATGTTTCCTACCGAAGACGGTAATCATACTTATACCATTAAAAAAGCAGATGGAAGCACCGTGGACCTGACAGCTAGCAGTGAGTCCTATGTAGGTATCCGCACCAAGGTGTACAGCAAAACAGATTTACAACAGGGCGTCTTTGTAGCCGAGGTGGCGGCAGATTCCTTGGGGTCTGAAAACGGTCTTGCCGTGGAAGCAGAGCTGATGAGCATGAATGGAAAACCGGTAGATGATTTAACAGAATTTCGCTATTACCGTGAAAATCTAGAAGCACCTTTGACCTATGTATTTGAAAATCCGGATGGCACGCAAGTGACCATTGTATCGGATGAAGACTCTAAAAATGTAGGCATTTCTTTGTACGGCGTGGAAAAGGATGAAATGGAAAACGGTGTGTTTACACTTTTGGGAGATTCTTTCCAGTTTTCCTTTTCTATGGTAAAAGTTACGGTAAAATCTTTTGTATGGCTGTTTAACGGTACAGCTTCTGTAGATGACGTGACAGGACCGGTAGGTATGGTTACCATTGTCAATGATACGGTTGCTTCTGCATCCTCATTTGCGTCCGGTGCCTTGACCTTCTTGTTATTGGCTATTTTAATCAGCGTTAACTTAGGGGTGTTTAATTTGTTGCCCTTCCCGGCATTGGACGGCGGACGGTTGGTTATGACACTGATTGAAGGGATTACCCGCAAGAAAATAAAACCGGAAACAGAAGCTATTATTTCGGCAGTTGGATTTGTATTGTTAATCGGATTGTCTATTTTGATTTTGATAAAGGATGTTGTAAATCTGTTTTAAGGGGGGCTTGTATGGAACGAAAAAATACCCGTCAGGTTGTGATTGGCAATGTGCCTATGGGAGGCGGTGCGCCGATTTCTGTACAGTCTATGACTTGTACGGATACCAGAGATGTGAAGGCTACCTGTGAGCAAATCTGGCGCCTGCAGGAAGCCGGATGTGATATTGTGCGTCTTGCGGTGGTTGATGCGGAAGCTGCAGAGGCAATCGGCGAAATCAGAAAGCAAGTACAGATTCCTTTGGTGGCAGATATTCATTTTGATTATAGATTGGCGCTTACCTGTATCCAAAACGGTGTGGATAAAGTGCGTATTAACCCGGGAAATATTGGTGACAGAGACCGGGTACGGCAGGTGGTGCAGGCTGCCAAAGAGAGAAAGATTCCCATTCGTATTGGGATTAACACCGGCTCTTTGGAAAAAGAGGCTTTGGAAAGATACGGATCTCCCTGTGCACAAGCCATGGTAGAAAGTGCGAAAAAGCATATCGAAATGCTGGAAGCGGAAGATTTTTATGATATTGTGGTTTCTTTGAAGGCTTCTGACGTCATGAAAACCATTGAAGCCTACCGTTTGATGGCGGATACATACGCATATCCTTTGCATGTGGGTGTAACGGAAGCAGGAACTGCTTATGCAGGCACCATTAAATCTGCGGTAGGGATTGGCGCTTTGCTGGCAGAAGGAATTGGAGATACCATTCGAGTATCTTTAACTGCAGACCCGGTACAGGAAGTGGTTGCCGGACAGAAGATTTTAAAAGCCTTAGGCCTGCGGGAAACCGGAATTAACCTTGTTTCCTGTCCTACCTGCGGTCGCTGCCGTGTAAATGTAATCGATGTAGCGTCACAATTGGAACAGAAAATAGAAGGTGTTTCAAAGCAATTAACTGTGGCAGTTATGGGGTGTGCGGTAAACGGGCCGGGAGAAGCCAGAGAAGCGGATATCGGTATTGCCGGCGGCAATGGGGAATTCCTGCTTTTTAAAAAGGGGGAAATTGTGGAAAAGATTCCTATGGACGGCGCTGTAGAGCGACTTGTGTCGGAAATTGAAAAAATATCACAGAAATGAAATGTTACAGCTTATAAATTTATGATAAAATTCCTCTCAGAGTAATGAGAGGGATTTTTTATGGCAGGACAAGCAACAAACAAAAAGTTAACAGATATTTTTCACGAAGTAGCAGGGCAGATAGCGCCTGCATCACCAATCCTTTCTTGCGGCATTTTGCAGGCAGAAGCTAACCGGGAGACCAGAGCAGTCCGCTTGACCATGCAGGCACAGGAAATTTGTACTTTACGGGAGATTCAGGAAGCCGAGCAGGTATTAAAGCAAGCGTATGATTTTTCCGATGCTGTTTTGTATGTGATGCAACCCCAAGGAACCAAACTGACAGATGTGGTGGGGGAGGACTATCATGGGATTACAGAATTTTTGAAGGTATGCAGTCCGGCTATGATTGGCGTATTACGGGAAACAAAATTGGTTCTTCAGGGAAATGTGCTTTGGCTGGAAATGTCTAAGGAAACTGCCGATTTAATCAAATTAAATCCTTGTTTTGAACGGCTGAACCGTTATTTGGAAAAAATGTTTGATACAGGTTGCAGAGTGCAGGTGCGAGAGGGGCATTGGAGCGAGCAAGAGCTGGAATTACAGCGGAAACAAGCGGAAGAAAGCCGCAGCAAAATGGAAGCGCTGGTAGAACAAAAGGCAGCGGAAGCGGCAAAGGCAGCAGAAGAAGCAGCAAAACACACACAGGAAAAACAGGTTTCTCAGGAAGCCAGAAAACAGGCAAAAGAAGCCGGCAAAATGATTGTTGGAGAAAAACCGGTTTATGTGCAAAAGGGTCCTGCCAAGAAACGGAAAAGTATTGTGGAAAGCCGTGCTGCGGAAGAAACGGAAGATGGCGACAAGATTATTTTGGGGCGGGATTTTATCGGGGAATATACGGCCATTAACGATATTACGGAGAATTCCGGAAAGATTGCAGTTAAAGGAAAGATTTTCAGTTATGAAGCCAGGGGCATTAAGGACGACGGTTTGCTGGTTTCCTTTGAAATGACCGACTATACCAACTCCATTACGGTGAAATTTTTTGCTACGGCTGATGATGAAGAATATTGCAAAAAGCAGTTAAAACCGGGTAAGTGGGTACGGCTTTGCGGCGATGCCCAGTATGACAGTTTTATTCGAGAAGTCAGTGTGAAAGCACAATGTATTATTGAGGACAAGCCGCCGAAAGAAATAGATGATGCACCTGAAAAGAGAGTGGAACTACATATGCATACCAAAATGAGTAACATGGATGCGGTTTCCGATGTTAGCGATTTGGTAAAACAGGCGGCGGCCTGGGGTCATAAAGCGGTTGCTATTACCGACCACGGCGTGGTGCAGGCTTATCCGGAAGCTTATCTGACGGTAAAGCAGGGGAAACTGGATATTAAGATTTTGTACGGCCTGGAATGTTATTTGGTAAATGACGATGATTGTGAAGATTTGGCGGATTTTGATTTTAAAAAGGTGCCAACTTATCACTGTATTATTTTAGTAAAAGATTTGGTGGGCTTGAAAAACCTATATAAATTGATTTCTAAATCTTACCTGGAGTATTTTTACAAAAAGCCCAGAATGCCGAAAAAACTCATCAATCAGTACCGTGAGGGACTGATTATCGGCAGTGCCTGTGAAGCAGGAGAAATTTATCAAGCCATTTTGCACAATAAGCCGGAACTCATGAAACTGACGGAGTTCTATGATTATTTTGAAATTCAGCCTACGGGTAATAATAAATTTATGATTCGAAACGGTATT
>CAYMRI010000021.1:0-17729 GCA_964392835.1 uncultured Eubacteriales bacterium | reverse complement strand
CCATACATTTTACCCCTTTCTTTGTTACTGCCCCTTGTTGCATTTTCTTTTTCATGATTTTCCTGTACAATTTTCTTGTGTTTGCCGGTGCGGTGTGGCTGGTGGCGCTTCGTTAACTTCAAATTGATATTTTTTAAGGAATTTGTAGTTAAAAATCTTTGCCAGGGAATCATCCCATAGAGTTTTTAACTACAAAGCAGTGTTTTCACAGAAAAATGTAGTTAAAGTTAACTACGGATTGGTGTTTTTCAAACTGTTTGTAGTTAAATGGATTGTTACATGTGCATTATAGGGAAAGGATTAACTACAAAAATGGCATTTTTGAAGAAAATGCAGTTAAAAAATTGGGTCGCCAAGTTCAATTATATTTGCATCAGCCTGAACTGGTATATCCGGCTTTTTATTGTTTCTTTTACTTCTTCGCAGCTACATTTGATAATTGTGCTTTGCGGTTTGCTTCTGCGTTTTTGCGCAATCCCTTCTGTTACAGTTGACAGCATTTTTTCGAAAAAATTGTAGTTACTTTTTGACATTGACTTTTTCATGAAATTTGGATAAAATAACAACATTAAGTGTAATGAAAGGAACGAATATTATGGTACTGATTCAAGAAAATTTAAAGCGTGGTACAATTGAATTGATGCTTCTTTCTATGCTAAAAGACTCGGATAAGTATGGTTATCAAATCGTACATGATTTGTTCAGCCGTAGCAAGGGTCGTTATATTTTGCAAGAGGGCTCTATGTATCCATCTCTTTATCGTTTAATGGAAAAGGGTCTTATTTCCGACCATAAGGAATTGGCGGGCAAGAAGAGAACTCGTGTGTACTATCATTTGGAACCCCTGGGTAGAGAATATCTGGAAGCTTTGGTAAAAGAATATCAAGCCATTACCGAAGGTATCAATCATGTTGTCTATTTTGATCCAGCCAACGAACAGGAAAGTGCTGACCAAATAGCAGAATAACATTTTTACAATTACAGATGTGCAGATGAAATGTAAAAAGCGAAGATTTCGGTTTTTACATTTATTTGTGCCCTGGAGTTTACAATATAGCGAAAAGTAATTTATAGAAAGGGATGGAAAAAGATATTGAAAATGAATTTGAATCACTATTATTTTGAAATTTATATGGCATTGAAAGGGAAAGCAAAAGAAAAACGCAAAATCTTAAAATTAATAAGGGAAAATGTTGAGGCCTATGTGGCAGAATATTCCGGATGCACGATGGATGGTATAGAAAATTACTTTGGAAAACCGGAAGATATTGCTGCTTCTTATCAGTTGGAGGCAGAATTTTTAAATGAGCAAATTCCAAATAACAGACGAATTGGAAAAATCATGCTTTGGACGCTTTGTGGGTTGGTGGTATTGTTTATCGTATTCTTTTTGGCGCTGTATCTATTACAACAATTGGCTCCACCTATTCCTACTTACATAAAATAGGTGGACACGCACTTTATTTTATTCTATTATTTGAAAAGGAGATGTTATTTATTATGAAAAAATTTTTAGCAGTTTTATTGACAATCGCAGTACTGGGTATTTCCGTAGTCCCGGTAGCTGCAGTAGAAACCACAGAAAATATTGTTGCAGTTTATGAAGACGGCAGTTATTTGGTGGAAGAAATTGTTACCACTACTTCCGATGTGTCTCCATGGAGCAGCACGATTGCTACATCGGGGTACAGAACGGTAACTCTTTATAATGGAAGCGATGTAGCACAGTGGGATTATACTTTGTATGCAAACTTTCTGTATCGGGAAGGCGTCAGCTCCCAAGTGCAGAATCGTTGGGATGACTATAATGTTTATAATTCCCAGTGGTCTATGGTAGAGCATAGCACCTCCTTGGATATAACGACCGCATATGGCTACTATAAATTTAAGAAAACAGTTCTTTTTATTACCACAGTAACAGAATCAGACACCATTGGTCTTACCTGCGATGCTTATGGTAATATTACACGAGTTTGATTGGAATTAGGAGATACGGATTATGACGCAGTTACAAAAGGATATAAAACGATACCTAAAGGAAGTGGATAAATCATTGTTTGGATCTCGTAAGGATAGGGAAAAGTTTTTAGCGCAGTATGAGAAATCCATTTATGAGAATATGAAAGAAACTCGTCGGGAATATGATTATGAACAGCTAGTTCTATATTTTGGTTCTCCTGCTACAATTGCTGCTAACTATGCCTATGCATTTGAACCAGAAGTAAATGATGCAAAAAGAAAAAATAAGAAGAAATTGCGCATGGTAAGTTTTATTTGCACATTGGTAATGATTGTATGTTTCATATTAGTTATGTATATGGCGGTAGACACTATTTTACATTATACAGAATGTTACATGGGTGATACTACATATTTTTCTCGCTAACCTACCCAAAAGCGTCACCCCGTGCCCCTAGGCATGGGGCTTTTTCTTTTAACGCAAAAAGCCCATTTTCAGCAAAAAAGCGTTAACGGACGGCGGGGAAAGGGAAAGAGACAAAGTTATCCCCGGAACCCGTTGTAGCGGGTGCGGGACTTAGCTTTGTTTTTCTCTTCGGACATTTTAAAATATTCTTCTAAAGACATTTTGGGCGCGTCGTTGCGAGGACGAGAGCCTTCCTCACGGCGCTTTTTGGCGTGCTGGATGGCAATGTGCCGTGCTAAGTCCTCTTTGCTCTCTGCAGAAGGATTTTTCTGCTTGTTTGCAGGAACCTCGGCCTTTTTCGCTTTCTTTTGGGATTTCTGCGCCTTCTTCTCTGTTTTCTGTGAATCCTGCACTTTTGAATCCTGCACTTGCGGCTTCTGCTTTTTGCCTTTTTTCTTGGAGGGCTTCTTCTCCCTCTTAGGCTTTTTCTCGACCGGCACTGTAGCCTCCACCGGCACCGCAGCCGCAGCAGGGGGGACAACCGTCACAGCCGCTTCGGAACTCGTGCCTTTCGAAGAAGACTTCTTGGGCTGATACTTGTTTCGCTTCGGTATTAGAGGTGTGCCGTCGGCATGGTCGTTGGAATCAATAGAAATGCCGGACAACTTCATAGGGCGTATTTTGGAATTGGTAAAACGCTCCAGGGAGCGAACTTCCGCCAATTGCTCTGCGCCACAGGCAAAAGTGATGGCAACACCGGTTTTTCCTGCACGGGCAGTTCGACCGATTCTGTGCACATAAAAATCCATGTCGTTGGGAATGTCGTAATTGATGACCATTTCCACATCCTTTACATCAATGCCACGGGCAGCCACATCGGTGGCGATGAGCAAAGAAAGCTCGCCTTTTTTAAACTTTGCCATGACACTGGTGCGGACTTTTTGAGACATATCCCCGTGGAGACAATCTACTTTCATGCCTTTTTTCAAAAGCTGGGTTTGCACAATGTCCACTTGCCGCTTGGTGTTACAAAATACCAAAGCACGCTTGGGACGGCGAGCCTCCACTAAAACCTCAACGGCCTTTATTTTGGAAGTTTTGGGCAAATCTACATAATATTGTTCAATACCGGAAACTGTCAAGGAATCCGCCTTGACTTGCAGATGTACCGGATCTTTCTGATAGGTCTTTCCAAGTTCCAGAACCTCTTTTGGCATGGTGGCAGAAAAAAGTACGGTTTGCCGTTGGGCCGGGATAGCGGACAATACGGTTTCGATGTCGCCCCGAAATCCCATGTTCAGCATTTCGTCTGCCTCATCCAAAATAATGGTTTTTAATGTTTTTAAACGGAGGACACGACGCCGGATGTGGTCCAGTACACGACCGGGGGTACCAATGACAATGGCAGGGTTGCGACGCAAGCCACGAATCTGACGGTCAATAGGTTCGCCGCCGTATACCACTTCGCAGGCGATGCCCTGGGTGTATTTTGTAAACTTCCTGGTTTCCTCACAAATCTGCATTGCCAATTCCCGGGTGGGGCAAAGCACCAACACCTGGGTACGGTGCAAATCCGTATCAATGGATTCGATGGCAGGAAGCATGAATGCAGCTGTCTTTCCGGTGCCGGTCTTTGCTTGGCCGATGACATCTTTTCCCTCCATCAAAAGCGGAATGGACATAGACTGAATGGGGGTCATTTCGGAAAAACC
Organism: uncultured Eubacteriales bacterium; assembly: GCA_964392835.1. Taxonomy (GTDB): domain Bacteria; phylum Bacillota; class Clostridia; order UBA1212; family CASDQQ01; genus CAYMRI01. The sequence goes on along the minus strand of CAYMRI010000021.1, from coordinate 13,652 downwards.
CATATCTTTCACAGCACGTTGCACCGGTTTTGATAATTGTATCTCACTAAATTGCATAAAGTCGTTCTCTTTCTTTTCTTTCGTAATTTCCATATTATCTTAAAAAGTATACCATGAAGCCATGTTTTTTTCAAATTTCCCATGGGTGGGTTGGTATTTGCAAATCAAGAGGGCATAGACTATAATAAAAGCAAATTTGGCAAAGGAGTTTTGACAGATGAAAGTAGAATGGAAAACTTGTATTCGGCTGGGTATCACGGTTTTTGTTGTGTTTTTAGGAATCTATTACTGGGCCTCTCTGACAAAAATGCTTTCTTTGCTGTTGGATGCAGCCCAGGCACTGATTTTCGGTTGTATCATTGCTTATTTTTTGAACATTTTAATGTCCTTTTATGAACGGCATTATTTCCCAAAAGCGAAAGCAAAATTTTGGATAAAAAGTCGCCGCCCGGTGTGCATGGTGGGGGCTATGATGACCTTGGTGGGTATTATCGCACTGGTAATTTATTTGGTAATACCGGAATTGATTGCCTGTATCAAACTGTTGGCAGCAGAAGTGCCCGGAGCAGTCGATACGGCTGTAGCATGGCTGAAACAACAAGAAGCTCTATCCGGTCTGGTGACAGAAGAGTTGTTAGAATCCTTATCCAGTATTGATTGGCAAAGCAAAGTGACCCAGGTGGCAGGGGTGATTTTGGAAGGATTGGGCGGTGCGGCGCAAATGGCAATTTCCGCAGTCTCCTCTGTCATTTCTACCATTGCAAAGCTGGTTATCGGCTGTATCTTTGCAGTGTATCTGTTGACCGGCAAAGAACGGTTGGCAGGGCAGTTTGAAAAATTGGCAAATCGGTATTTGCGGCCTGCTTGGAAAGAAAAAATTCAATATGTATTGTTCTCCCTCAACAACAGTTTTCATCGTTTTATTGTAGGGCAATGTGTGGAAGCGGTGATTTTAGGTGTGCTTTGTATCATCGGCATGTGGATTTTCCGGTTCCCTTATGCGGTTATGATTGGGACCCTCATTGGATTTACCGCCTTGATTCCCGTTGCCGGAGCGTATATTGGCGCCGGCGTTGGTGCATTTATGATTCTGACGGCTTCTTCGCCTATGAAGGCCATTGGATTTTTGATTTTTATTGTTGTATTGCAACAATTGGAAGGCAATCTGATTTATCCCAAGGTTGTGGGGAAATCCATTGGACTACCGGGAATTTGGGTGTTGACGGCAGTTACCGTGGGCGGTGGTCTTTTTGGTATTCCCGGTATGTTAGTTGCTGTGCCTACCACAGCGACGGTATATCAAATTTTAAAACAGAAAGTCAATGAGCCAAAGAAATCCAAAGTACAAATAAGGAGAAGCTCGTGGAAGTAGAGGCGTTTTTAGCACAATTCCGGATTTCCCCCAACAAGGAGCAGAAAGAGGCGATTTGCCATACCTATGGGCCGGCTTTGGTGCTGGCAGGACCGGGCTCGGGAAAAACCACCGTCATTACGGCAAGGTGTGCCTATCTGGTTCACCAAATGACACAAGGGCAAATCCCAAAGGCAGGTATTCTGACCGTGGCCTTTAACCGGGCCGCGGCAAAAGAAATGGCCCAGCGGTATGAGAGGGTATATCAGAACAGCACGCCTGCCGGCAAGCAGGTGGATTTTTCTACCTTTCACGCTTTTTGCAACGGTATTATTTCCCGATATGAAAAACGGAGTGGCATCTCTTTTACAAGAATGGAAGAAGCCAACCGGGAGCAGATTCTGGTTGCCTTATATGAAAAACACAATGACATTTTTCTACAGCCGGCAGAACGCAAAAAGCTGGCCAATGAAATCAGTCGCATGAAAAACGGACTGGTGGCATCCGGTACCAATCTTTCTACGTCCAATTTTAAAAATATACAGGCAGTTTACGATGCTTACGAAGCATACAAGAAAGCGCAACATTATATTGATTTTGACGATATGTTGTTTGAAGCCCGGACAATCTTACAGCAAAATCCGGCAATCCTGCAGGAAATTCAGAAAAAATATGGATTTTTCCAAGTAGATGAAGGGCAGGACTTGTCGCAAGTGCAAATGGAAATTCTAACCATGCTGGGGACGGATGTGTTTTTGGTAGGGGATGATGACCAGGGAATTTATGGCTTTCGAGGGGCAAAGCCGGAATCCATTGTCTATCTGGAACGGTATTTTTCCAATTGCATCACTTATTCTCTGAAACAGAATTATCGCTCCACAGAGCAGATTGTAGGGGCTTCCGATGCCCTCATTCGCAAAAATGAGGTGCGGCTTGGAAAAACATTTTTCACAGAAAACGGCAAAGGGAAACGGCCTAAGTGTAAAGCATTTTTGAATGACAGGGATTGGATGGACTTTTTGTATGCAAACATCAGCCGGAAAACAGCAGGAACCTGCGGCATTTTATATCGCAACGGCGCCTCCGCCGTCCTGCCTATGCTCTTGTGCTACAAGCAGGAAATTCCTTTTGCGGTCTCCGGTGGGATTGGCAATTTCTTCGCCTCTTTTGTCACCAAAGAAATGTTGGCTCTGTTTGCCTTTGAAACGGAACAAAAGCGTATTTTTGAACGGAAGCCGGAAAAGGTGTTACGGGAGTATTTGCAAAATGGGTATCTAAAACAGCTCCGTTCCCGTTGTGAAAAAATGTCTCTGCGCTATGGGGATATGCTGCGTTATGTCAGTGCATGGACTTATTTGGTGGCGGGTTTACAGCGTTGCGGACAGGTACAACTCCTTTTTGAACAATTCCAATTGGCAGTAGAAGCTGCCTGCGCAAGCAAACACACGGAAAAAGTAAACTTAAGTACGGTGCATTCTGCCAAAGGGCTGGAATATGATACGGTATTTGTGATTGATTTGTATGCAGGAGAATTTCCAAAACATTGCGGGGAAGAGGAACTGCGGGAAGAACGAAGACTTTTCTATGTGGCTATGACCCGGGCAAAGAAACAACTTTATATGCTGTATCCGGCAAAGCGGTTTGATTTACAATTAGAGCCGGGTTTATTCTGGCAGGAAGCAAAGAAAGCACACAGATAATTTGGTGTGCATACTCTATAACAGAACCAAAGGATTTGGGGCTGAGAGGGATGCTGTTAGGAAGGGAGCGACAGTTCTTTGCAGGTGGCATGACACCTGTGGGGTTTGTGAATTTTTTTGAAGATATTATCGGAGAAGAGGAACGGGAACTTTACATATTAAAAGGCGGGCCGGGAACGGGGAAATCCCGCATGATGAAGAAAATCGCAAAAGCTGCTATGCAGGAAGGTTATGATGTAGAAGTGATTCGCTGTTCGGCCGACCCGGACAGTTTGGATGGAGTACGGATTCCGGAACTTGGAAAAACGGTTTTGGATGGTACGGCACCTCATGTAGTGGATATGTGTCTTCCGGGTGCGCGGGATTCTATTATTAATTTAGGGGATTTTTGGGATGAGGAAGCACTGCGGCGGCATAAGCGGGAAATCGCTGCTTTAAACTTAGAAAAAACAGTTTGCCTGCAGCGTGCACGCCAGTATTTAAAGGCGGCAAAGGAGGTTCAGGACAATGTGGAGCAATTGGCCCAGCAGGCTTTGTGCCAGGGAAAATTGCAGCAATGGACGGAAAAACTTTGCCAACAGTTTTTTCATGATATGGATGTATCCTACCGAATGGGGACGATGCGACGGATGTTTGGCACAGCCATTACGGCAAAAGGTGTGGTAAGCCTGCTATCCAGCTTGCTTCGCGGTGTCAAGGTATATGCCTTGCGGTGCGATTTTGGGCGCGGTGCCGCTCAGGTACTGGAAGAGATACAGTCGGAAGCACGCAAAAGAGGTTTTTGCGTGGAAAGCTATCGCTGTCCCATGTCACCGGATTGCACGGAACATCTGCTGATTCCAAAACTTTCTTTGGCATTTACCACATACAATGGGTATCACAAGGTGTTAGATTGTGAAGTATTCGGCGAATATGCATTGGATGTCTATTACAATGATTTTGTCATAGAACCCTATCAAAAGGAATTGGAGTATGACCGTTTTCGCATACAGGAACTCATGGAAAAGGCGCAAGGTCATCTGGGAAGGGTACAAAAAATCCACAGTGCCATTGAAGCGTATTATACCGACACCATGGATTTTGCTGCTATGGATCAATGTACAGAGCATGTTATAGAACGGATGCTTCAATAGCCATCCAAAGTTGCAAAGACAGAGGCTTTATGATACAATTTTGCAGGTAGGAGGCTGTTATGAACTTAAAGCGCAGAACTTGCAGTATGTTGCTTGCAATCATGATAATATGGTCTGTATGTTACCCGCATTTGCTCTCTTTAGTGGATGCTTTTGGGGCGTCTGCTTATGTTTACGGTAATACCAATTCCAATTTGTCCAATTATGGGTTAGTCAGCGAATACAATGGGAAAATTTATTTTGCCAACTCCGCTGACGGTAACCGCTTATATACCATGAAAGAAGACGGCACGGCCTATGCAAAGATTTGTGACGACGAAGTGCAATATATTAATGTAATCAATGATGTGGTTTACTATGTGAATCTGTCGGAGAACAGCACGCTGTATTCTGTGAAAATTGACGGCACCGGCCGGACCCAAATCAGTACGGATCAATGTGCCTATGTGAATGTGGTAAATACCACTATTTATTATATTAGTATTACGGACGGTTGGAAGATAAAGTCCTGTTCCTTGACAGGGACTGATAGCAAACTGTTAAGCAGCACGGTTACCGCCTATAATTTAAATATTGTAGAAGGAAACGCCTATTATATCAGCCTTGCGGATGGATTGATTTACAGAATGGTCATTGCAACAGGGGCAGCAACTGCCATTTCTTCTGTTGAAGTGTATCAAATGCTGGTGTATGAGGGATATGTATTCTATATTCAGGCGTCCAACTCCCGGGTGTACCGTATCAGCGCTTCCGGCAGCGCATCCCAGAAGGGGTATAACTTTACTACCTATACTTGCAGTCATTTGGCGGCATCCAATGGTTTGATTTATTTTTCCATGAATGCCAAAGAAGGTATCATCGGCAGTTTGGAAGTGGACGATATCTATACGGATACGGATGTGTCAGCTATTTATGCGGCCTGCCTGAACGCCACAGATTCTTATTTGTATTTTTCTCATATTTATGAAAATAACGGAAACTTTATTTACTATGGAGATATGCATCGGATTACCTATGACGGGAAGCTGACCCAGAGTATGACAGATGTGACTGCCGCAGGAAATGTGATGGCTTTGATTGCGGCCTTGCCCGAGGCAAATGCGACAACCAAAGAAGATGCAGAGGGCGTTTTACAGGCAAGACAGGCGTATGAAAGTTTGTCGGAGGGGCAAAAAACGTTGGTGCAGACGGCTTCTTTGGACAAGCTGACTGCTTTGGAAGATGCGGTAGAGTTGGAGGGGCCAAGCACTTTGATTAGCAGCGCCTATTCCATTGACCATGCCAATGGAATTGTAACGGGGTTCAAGCAACAGACCCAGGTGTCAGCGGTTGCAGCTGCCTTTTCCGGCAATAATGGATTGGGTGTTGTAAAGATATATGATGCTACCGGTACGGAAGTGACATCCGGTAATGTAGGGACAAGATATGAAGTAAGGTTGCTTTATGGCGATAAAACCATAGAAAGCCTTCAAGTAGTATTACTTGGAGATGTCAATGGAGACGGCAGGATTTCTGCTATGGATTTATTACAGGTGCAAAAGCATTTGTTGAAATTAATTACACTGCAAGATGCCTATTCCATTGCCGCAGATGTAAATGGGGATGGTAGAATTTCTGCCATGGATTTGTTGCAGGTGCAGAAGCACTTACTAAAGATGATTGTAATTGCGTAACAAAAGAAAGGAACTGAAATATTATGAAACAAAAGTGGAAAGCATTGGGAATTTGTTGTTTGGTACTGTGCCTGCTGATGCAGTGTTTCCTGTTACAGCCCATGGCGATTTATGCAGCACCGAGCGCTTCTATCAGCTTTAGCAGCAGTACGGTCAAAGTGGGAAACACGATAACGGCCACGGTTATTTTTTCCGGCGGAGGAACAGAAATGGGGTCCATTGAAGCCGAAGTAACCTATGATAGTTCATTGTTGACTTTTGTATCAGGAGATAATGCCAATGAATATGCGGATGGGAAGATATATATGGTTACGAATAGCACATCCGGTGTTTCTCAATTTTCTTTTTCATTGACCTTTAAGGCAAAGAAAGCCGGCAGTGCAGCTTTAAAAGCGGCGACCGTAGAATTTGTAACCTGGGAGGGCGTTCCTGTTGAAAATGTGTCTGTAAGTAAATCGCTTACTGTAAGCGCTATTTCCACCGATGCTACGTTAAAGGCATTATCGGTCAACACCGGTACATTAAGCCCGAAATTTGCTTGCGGCACTACTGCATATACAGTCAGTGTAGCCAACAATGTTTCTTCTATTACGGTAAATGCAACGGCAACAGATTCTAATGCAAAAGTAACCGGAACGGGGAAAACCAATTTGTCTGTGGGGAAGAATACAGTTAGTGTGAAAGTGACTGCAGAAGATGGTGCTACTACAAAAACGTATACCATTACAGTGACACGGGCAGCAGCAACGCCGACGCCTACAAAGGAACCTACTAAATCGCCGACAAAGGCACCTACTTCTGCGCCGGTAACTACGACACCACCTACCACCACAACGGTGCCTACAGAAACGACAACGGCAGGAGAAACACCAGCGGAAACAACGCCGGATGTAGAGACTCCGAACCAGACTGCAACAGAGACGCCTTCCGAAACGGCTTCCGAAGCGCCTTCCGGTACAGTGACTGAAACGCCTGCGACAACTACGAATACAACAGGAATAGCCGGGACCTCCACACCTACGGCAAGTCCAAACGGGTCTATAGAATACAATGGATTGTTTACCGTACAAGCAGCATTTGCATTTTGCGCCATCGGTATGTTCTTGGTTGGCGGGACAGTTGGATTTATTTTGTGTTATGTGGTAAAATCAAAAAAGCGTAAAAATGACGACAAGGATGAGACTTAAGAAAGGCAGAAAGAGTGTTAAATGAAAGCGATAAAAATTATTTGTTCTACAATCGTTGTAATATTGGTTATGGTATTGCTGTTTCAAGGGGTGCAATTCAATTATCTGCTGGGACAGTATCAAGTGGATGATATTCTGGACCATATCCGACTGGATGTGGATGAAGTAGAAGATGAAGATTATGGCGGCATGAATCCTTCCTATACCATTGAACATGATAAGCCCATTGCACAGGATGCTTCCATTGTGAATATTTTGTTGATTGGTTGCGATGCCGCAGATACCAGTGAGCGGGGGCGTTCCGACTCTATGATGATTGCAACCATTGATATGAAACACAAATCTTTGAAACTGACTTCTTTGCTACGGGATACCTATGTGGAACTTCCGGGTACAGACAGTAAGGGTAGAGCATATGGTTGGAGAAAATTGAATACGGCTTATGCGGTTGGAGATGCATCCTTTTTAATTGAGACCATTGCCCATAACTATAATATTCAAATTGATAAATATGCCGTCGTAAATTTTTCCTTGTTTCGTGAAATTGTAGAACTCATCGGCGGCGTAGAAATAGAGCTTTCTGCAGCAGAAGCAGCCTATATTCGTGGCAGAAGATTGGACGAAGCAGGCCCCAATCGTAAAAATGCCAAAGAAGGTCTCAATTTGTTAGATGGCTGGATGGCCTTAGAATATGCAAGATGCCGTATGGTTGGCGGTTTTACCTACACAGATGCAGACGGCAATGAAGTAACCGTGAACAATGACTATGCCAGAACCGCAAGACAGCGATATGTCATTCAACAAATTTTTGACAAGATGAAGGATCAGGACTTGAATACATTGCTATCCATTGCGGAGCAGTGTATGCAATATACCAGAACCAATGTTTCCTTGGCAGAACTGACCACCTATTTGGGCAATGTGCTTTCTATTGGTGCCACAGAAATCAAGCAACTACAGATTCCTGTTGCCGGCACATTTGAAACAGACAAAATTACCACAGCCAGCGTGCTTTGGATGTCACAGGAAAATTGGGTTAAGAATGTGGAGAAGTTACATTCGTTTATTTTTGAATCATAACGAAAAATGAAAAAATAAAAAATAGTGCTTGAAATTCTATCAGGCATATGCTAGAATGGCATTTGCGAAACAAACTGGAGGTAGAGAAAATGGATATTTTAAAAATTGTTTTAGCAGGGATATATGTAATTTTATGTGTGGGTTTGGTAATTGTTGTATTGTTCCAAAACTCAAAGCAGCAAGGATTGTCCGGAGCAATTGCCGGTACTGCTGAAACGTTTTTCGGGAAGAATAAAGGAAGAACCATTGATGCAAAGTTGAAGAAATGGACTGCAATCGGTGCAGCCGCATTCTTGGTATTATCTTTGGTATTGGCATTCTTGGTTATAAAGTTTTAATCATTGTAGGAATGTTATTGGAAAGAAAAATATGAACGCTGCGCATACTAGTTGCAGCGTTTATTTTTTTGTTAGAAAGGAAAATTTGTGAGAACAACAGAAGAGTTGATGGATACAATTGCAGAAATAATGGCGGATGATTTGTACCGTCCCCTATTTCCTAAACAAATGGCAGTGCTGCTACAGGTGGAAGAAGCAGAGGAAGCAGTTTTACAAGAAGCATTGTCACGGATGGAAGATGCAGGCATGCTTGTTTATACAGCAAAAGGAAAATGTGTGTCCCCTGCCATGATGGGGTATGTCGTTGGAACATTGCAAAAACATCCCAGAGGCTTTGGCTTTGTACAATTTTCAGATAAGACCGGAGAGGATATTTTTATCGCACCGAAAGCTTTGCGCGGCGCCATGCACAAAGATTTGGTGGCAGTAAAGCTGATAAAGAAAGGCAGAGGGGAACATCGCTCCGAAGGGGAAATTGTAAGGATTCTGAAGCGGAATGCTCGGCAGTTGGTTTGTACCTACTATGAAAAAAGACAACACGGGGTGGCAGTACCGGAAAATGGAAAGGATGAAGATATCTGGATCTATCAAGAGAAAAATGGTGGTGCCCGGCACGGCGACCGTGTGGTAGTGGATGTGGAGAAGGCCTGCGTTGTAGAAATTCTGGGACATAAAGGAGAACAAGGTGTCGATGTGCTGGCGATTTTGCGGGAACAAGGTTTCTCCGACCGCTTTGAGCAGGCAGTATTACAAGAGGCGGCGCACATTCCCCAGACCCTTTCGGCTACGGATTTGGAAGGTAGGCAGGATTTTCGGGACGACATTGTTTTTACCATTGACGGGGAAGATACCAAGGACATTGATGATGCGGTTTCTGTAAAGCCACTGGAAAATGGAAATTTTCTTTTGGGCGTGCACATTGCCGATGTGAGCCATTATGTGAAGGCGGGTTCTTTGCTGGACCAAAGTGCCTATGAACGGGGAACCAGTGTTTACCCCGTGGACCGAGTGTCTCCTATGCTTCCCAAAGCACTTTCTAACGGTATTTGCAGTTTAAATCCTAATGTGGAACGTTTAACTTTATCTGTGCTTATGGAAATTAACCGGCAAGGAGAAGTGGTTTCTCATGACATTGTAAAAGGTGTGATTTGTTCCCGGGAGCAAATGACCTATACTGATGTGTATAAGATTTTAGAGGAACAGGAGGAAGCTCTTTGTCAGCGGTATGCACCATTGGTGCCCACATTGCAGGCGATGAAAGAACTTACATTGCTGTTGCGGCAAAAAAGGATGGAGCGGGGCGCCATTGATTTGGATATTCCGGAGGCAAAAATAATTTTGGATGAAAAGGACAAGCCTGTGGAAATTGTACGCCGAGAGTTGACCATTGCCAACCGGATGATTGAAGAAATGATGCTGATTTGCAATGAAACAGTGGCGGAACATTTTTACTGGCTGGACATGCCTTTCCTTTATCGTGTGCATGAGGAGCCGGAAGAAGAAAAAATGCGGCGGTTTACAGAATTTGTACAGATTCTGGGGTATGGCCTAAAAGGGGCAAAACAAAAAGGGGTGCATCCCAGAGAACTGCAGAACTTGCTTGTGAAGGTGAAAGGGAAGAAGGAAGAACGGGTAATCAGTTCAGCCATGCTACGTTCTATGCAAAAAGCAAGATACACGGCAGAACAAGGCCTGCATTTTGGCTTGGGAACCCAGTATTACAGCCATTTTACTTCTCCCATCCGGCGGTATCCGGATTTGGTGATTCATCGAATTATCAAAGAGGTGCTGGACGGGAAAATGGATGATGTACAGCAGAACCATTACCGGAAAACCTTGCCGGAAATTGCGGACCATTGCTCTGAGCGGGAGCGAGCAGCAGAACAGGTGGAACGGGATTCTGTGAAGTTGAAAATGACGGAGTATATGGTAAAACATTTGGGCGAAACGTTTCCTTGCATTGTTTCCGGGGTGGCCAATTTCGGAATGTTTGTGGAAACGGAAGATTTAATTGAAGGCATGGTGCCTATGGAAAGTCTCTATGATGACTATTATCAATATAATGAGTCTCAGTATACACTGTATGGCAAGCATACAGGGAAAAAATATCAAATCGGTGACAAAGTCATGGCTCAGGCAGTACGTGCAGATATTAAGCGTAAAAGCATTGAATTTGTTGTGGAAACATGGTAAAATAACCATACTCGTGGGTACTAAGCATGGGAAAAATAGAATTTAGTGAATTTGAGCATAGGAGAGGGACGCATGGAAGAGCTTGATTTATTTGCTTTATTATATTCGGTAAAGAAGAGATGGAAAATGATTTTAATACTTTGCGTTGCGAGCGCCCTAGTGATGGGTATTTATAGCTTTTTTCTTGCAACTCCTATGTATTCTTCACAGGCCAAGATTTTTATTTATCAAGAGCCTACCTCAGAATCCGCTCCCAGTGCCTATCAGAACCTGGTTACCAGTAATTATTTAATTAGTGACTATACGGAGTTGGCGAACTCTAAGCCGGTCATTCAGCAAGCAAGAAATGCTTTGAAAGACCAAGGATATAACGTGGCAGAGGCAGTGTCTTCCATTACTGTTACCGCTATCCCGGATACGCGATTTTTCTATATTAAGACGACCAATAAGAATCCGGAATATGCAGCAGCTTATGTAAATGAAGTGGCAAGAGCTTTTGCAAAACAGGCAACAGAGTTGATGAAGTTGGAAAATGTCAATATTATTGAAGAAGCAACAGTTGCATCCTCTCCGGTGTCTCCGAATAAGAAAAAGAATATTGCTTTGGGATTTGCCGCTGGATTATTAGTAGGTGTTGTAATTGCCATTGCCATTGATTTGTTGGACAGAAAAGTACGGTATCCGGAAGATTTGAAGAAGCGATATGAAAAATATGTGTTGTTGGGAACCATTCCGGATTTTGAAAATGCGGGAACCCAAAAGAGACACAAGAATAAGACCAATGAAAAGGAAGAGGAATATGTAGGAAACGAGGAAGAGGACTATTTCCTTGGCGGCGAAGTAGTTGCGGAGGCAATGAAATCCATTCGTACCAACATTTTGTTCTCCGGCTTGGAGGGAGAAAGTAAATGTATTGCACTTACCAGTTCTGTGCCGGGGGAAGGTAAGACCACCAACGCTATCAATTTGGCAATTGCTTTTGCAAAATCAGGCTACCGCACCATTTTGGTGGATGGGGACTTAAGAAGACCAAAAGTACACAGACGATTTAAAATTAAAACGGTAAAAGGTTTGACTTCTGCTTTAGTGACCGATGGCGATTGGACTTCCATGATTATTCCGGATGTGATTGAAAATCTGGATGTTATGCCGGCAGGCATTCGCCCGCCGAACCCACCGGAACTGTTAGGTTCCAGTGCTATGGGTAAATTGGTGGAATATTTAAAGGAAGAATATGAAATTATTATTGTGGATACGCCGCCGGTTGGGTTGTTTACCGACGCTGCATTGATTTCCAAGCACTGTGATGCAGCACTTTATGTGATTTCTGCAGGGGTCCCTCTTTATGAAGAAGTGACCAAAGGGTTGGAGGAACTGGAAAAGATTAATGCAAAAGTATTGGGCTTTGTTATGACTCGTGTAGAAAGAGCTAGAAATGGTAGTTATTATTATAACTACAAGTATAAGTATAATTATAAATAAGAAGTACAGGAGCCGTCGGTATGCCTATTAAGATTCCGGCTGATTTGCCGGCAACTGAAGTGTTAAATCGTGAAAATATTTTTGTTATGGATGAATTGAAGGCCTTATATCAGGATATAAGGCCTCTTCGCATTGCAATTTTAAATTTGATGCCTACCAAAATTGACACGGAAACCCAGTTGCTACGGCTCATAGGGAATTCACCATTGCAGGTGGAAGTTACTTTGCTTCATCCCAAAAGCTACCACTCTAAAAATACGCCTGTCAGCCACATTAAGACTTTTTATAAAACCTTTGATGAAGTTTGCCATGAAAAATTTGATGGGTTGATTATTACAGGGGCCCCAGTGGAGCATATGGCTTTTGAGGAAGTGGATTACTGGAAAGAATTAACGGCGATTATGAAGTGGAGTCGGCACAATGTTTTTTCCACCTATCATATTTGTTGGGGCGCGCAAGCCGGGCTATATTATCACTATGGAATTCCCAAGCATCCCTTGGAACAGAAAATGTTTGGCGTTTTTCCACATAAAAAGACAAAGGAAAATGTGAAACTCATGCGTGGGTTTGATGATGTTTTTTATGTGCCACAGTCCCGACACACGGAAACAAGAAAAGAAGATATTTTAAAGTGCCCGGAACTGGAAATCTTGTCTGAATCGGAGCAGTCCGGCGTGTATATTGTGGCATCCAAGGATGGAAGACAGATTTTTGTGACAGGGCATTCCGAATATGACAAAGATACTTTAGCAAAAGAGTATTTCCGGGACAGAGATAAGGGGTTGGACATTGCGGTTCCTGCCAATTATTTTCAAGAGGATGATCCATCTAAAGAGCCGGTAGTGCGCTGGAAGGCACATGCCAATTTGCTGTATGTGAATTGGTTAAATTACTATGTGTATCAGGAAACCCCGTATGATTTGAAAAACATGAACAAAGGAGACATCTAGCATGAAGAGAAGCAACAAAGGCAGAAATGGAAAGATTGTGGCAGGATTGTTAAGCCTGACTGTTTTATGTACAAGCCTGCTTGGTAGTTGTGGCCTTTTTGAAGAAGAATCCTCAGAAAAAAGTTTGTATATTAATGAAGTCATGTCCAGTAATCAATCTGCCTTGGCGGATGAAGATGGGGAATACAGTGATTGGATTGAACTTTATAATAATACAGACACAGAAATTGATTTGGCTGGATATTATTTATCTGACAGCGCCTATGATTCTACTAAATGGCAGTTCCCTGATGTAAGTATTGGAGCGCACAGCTATTTGGTGGTTTTTGCTTCCGGAAAGGATAAAGTAGAATCTAACGGCATTACCTGCCATACTAATTTTAAGCTGTCAGCCAATGGTGAAAATGTGGTGTTGTCCACGGAAAGTGTTGCTTCTGTGGATGCGTTTACATTGCCGGCTTTGGGCGAAAACCAATCCTACGGTAGAGTAGAATCCGGGGAAAATGCTGGAAAATATGGGGTAATGTTGGCCCCTACACCGGGAAGTACCAATAGCGATATTTTG
>CAYMRI010000020.1:0-18073 GCA_964392835.1 uncultured Eubacteriales bacterium | reverse complement strand
CACCATGCGTATGGCTGCAACCGATTTGGAGGGTGTGTATTCTTTCGATTTAAATGCTATTGACGCTGCCCGTTCTTTGAAATGGGGAAATTATCAGGCAGGGGTTGCTAATGAGCTTTTGAAAAATGGGTATCAATTGGTTGGTTGCGATGTGGTATATGACGGCACCATTCCTTTTGGCTCCGGTCTTTCCTCTTCCGCTTCCATTGAATTGGTAACTGCCATTGCATTTGCAACCATGGGTTCTCCGGAAAACGAAATCAATTTGGTAAACTTTGCTGTTTACGGTCAAGGTGCTGAAAACAACTTCTGCAATGTAAGCTGCGGTATCATGGATCAATTTGCTTCCGCTATGGGTAAGAAAGACAATGCTATTTTGCTCAACTGCGAAACTTTAGAATATCGCTACATACCGTTAAAGCTGGATGGTTGTAAAATTGTTATCGGTAATACCTGCAAGAAGCGTTCTTTGGCGGAATCCAAATATAATGAACGCAGAAGCGAAGTGGATAAGGCTTTTGCAATTTTGTCCGAATACTTACCCGGCAAACCGAATTTGTGCGCAATTACGCCGGAAGAATTTGAACAGTATAAAGATAAAATTGAAGATGAAGTCATTCGTCGCAGAGCGCAGCACGTGGTTTATGAAAATGCACGTTGCTTAATTTCCGCTGATTTATTGGAAGCAAACGATGTAGTTGGCTTTGGTAAAGTAATGAAGGAAGCAAACGATTCCATTCGCGATTTATATGAAGTAACCGGTTTTGAATTGGATACTATGGTAGCAGAAGCCATGAAAATTGATGGCACCATCGGTGCACGTATGACCGGTGCAGGTTTTGGCGGATGTACTGTTAATATCGTTCGTGATGATGCAGTTGAAACCTTTATTGAAACAGTTGGAAAGAATTATGAAGCACTTACCGGTTTAACACCGAAATTCTATGTTTGTGAAATCGGCGACGGCGCAAGAGAATTAAAATGAAAATAGTTGTAACAGATTGTAAAACAGTTACCCAAGGAGATTTAGACCTCACCGTGTTAAACCAATACGGTGAGGTATCTCTATTTGATGCCACTTCCTACGAGGAATTACCGGCAAGAATTGCAGACGCAGACATTGTGTTGACCAATAAATCATTGCTGGATGCCAACGTATTATCCCAAGCACCCAACGTAAAATATATTGGTTTATTTGCTACCGGCTACAACAATGTGGATGTGGATTACTGTACTGCAAACGGCATTTGGGTATGCAATGCCGGCAGTTATTCTACCAATGCAGTAGCACAGCATACATTTGCATTGATTTTAAACCACTATAGTCAAATTGCGAATTATAATCATTTTGTAAAGGATGAAGGCTGGAAGAAAAGTAACACCTTCTCCCCTTTTATTTTTCCAACTGCGGAATTGGCTGGCCGTACCATTGGTTTGATTGGATATGGTAATATTGCCAAAGCGGTTGCTAAAATTGCACTTGCGTTTGAAATGCAGGTTCTGGTTTATACCCGAACACCTGGCCCTGATTCTTTGGTGGATGCCTCTCATTTTGTGTCGTTAGATACTTTACTGGCACAGTCGGATATTGTTTCTGTTCATTGTCCCTTAAATAAGCAGTCTCAGCACATGTTTTGTGCAGAAACGTTTGGAAAAATGAAACAAGGTGCATTCTTTGTCAACACAGCCCGTGGTGGCGTTTTGGTAGAAGAAGATTTAAAGGCAGCTTTGGAATCCGGACATTTGGCCGGGGCTGCTGTTGATGTATTGGAAACAGAGCCAATGGCACAGGATTGTGTATTATATGGCGTTCCTAATCTAACGATAACGCCACATGTTGCTTGGGCACCCATGGAAACTCGTCAACGATTGTTGGATATTGTTTGTGAGAATATAAAAGGGTTCCTTGCTGGAACCCCATGTAATCTGGTAAATCCGGATGTGTTAAAGTAATTTTTTCTTGCAATCAAACAAATAACAATGTCAAGTCCATGCTTTTAACTACAAAATGACATTTTTAGTATAAAATGTAGTTAAAGATTTGCTAAATCTCCGGTGATTAACTACAAAATGATGCTTTTACAACGAAATGTAGTTAAATTTAACTACAAATTAACAATTTTAGAACAGAATGTAGTTAAAACATGCATGGAAGCCAGGATTTTTAACTACAAAATAGCACATTTAGCATAAAATGTAGTTAAAGGACACATCCACTCCAGTCTTACAAATCACCCAAAATCCGCTTTGTACTCTCACAGGCATCAAAGGTTACTTTTTCAATATCCAAAGTTGTATAATTTCCATTTTCATAAAGAACTTGTCCGTTCACCATGGTAAGGCAGATATCTGTTCCCTGCCCTGCATAAATCACATTATGCAGCAGGTTGTGAACCGGATAATAATAAGGTCTGTCCATATCCATCACAATTAAATCTGCCTGATAGCCTTGGGCAAGCAAACCGGAATCTGTACGCCCCTGTGCCAGGAACCCTGCCCGGGTTGCCGCATGCAGTACCTGCGCCGGTGTAATGAGCAGTGGGTCATATTGCACTCCTTTATGTAAAACAGCAAACAGTTTCATTTCTTCTAATAAATTTAAATTATTGTTGCTGGCCATTCCGTCTGTACCAAGGGCCAGATTGACGCCATAATCTAACAAAGCAGGCCCATTGCACACACCGCTGGCCAGTTTCAAATTGCTGACAGGATTATGGGCAACGGTTGCGCCTTTTTCAGACAGAATCTGCATATCCTCTTTTGTCAGCCAAACCCCATGGGCAGCCGTTACCGGTATATCAAATAAACCTAAATCCGCAAAATACTGCGTAGGCGTTTTTCCATGGCGACCAATACACTCCTCATGCTCCAATTTGGTTTCCGATAAGTGGATTTGCACACGCAGGCCCTTTTCTTTGGCATATTCTGCCACCTGTGCCACCACTTTAGGATTAGAGGTGTATTCTGCATGAATGGACGCATCAATTAAAATATTACCGTTTTTCGCACCATGGTAAGCCTTTAAAACCGCTTCTGTTTCCCGATATGCATTGTTTTCACTAAAATCCTTTTCATCAAAAGCTGTGGTGCCGTTACAGATATTAAACTTGGTACCTGTTTCATATGCCGCTCGACACATATCTTCCAGTTTAAAATACATATCAGTTGTAGAGACAATGCCAAAGCGTAACATTTCCGCAATCCCAAGCATCATACCGTTGTAGACATCTTCCCCCGTCATTTTTGCCTCAAATGGAAAAATAGAGTTGAACAGCCAATCCTGCAAGGTCTTATTTTCACTATATCCACGCATGAGGGTCATGGGGGTATGTGCATGTGCATTGACAAACCCCGGCATCAGTAATTTGTTGGTGCCATTATAGCACCGTCCATACGCTTCCCGGGGCTTTTCATCGCCGATATATACAATTTTATCCTCTAACACACCTACATATTTATGTGCTTCTACTTCAAATTGACTATTGATAATGGAAATATCCTCAAACAGCATACCTTACGCCTCCCGAAGTTTCTCATTCCATTATTGTGGCAAAGAAAAATTTGTTTGTCAACACATGGCTTTTGCTAATTTCCCCAGTGCTTTCTTTTCAATTCTGGAAACATAGGAGCGACTGATGCCCAAGAATTCTCCTACCTCTTTTTGTGTCATTTCTCCCCGACCGTCTAAGCCGTAGCGCATACGTATAATTTCCAACTCTCTTTCTTTCAAAACTTTTTTAAGCTGTTGATATAAATTTCCCACTTCTAAACGCAATTCCACTTCTTCTGAAATATTACTGCCGTCCGAACCCAATAAATCAATCATAGACAGCTCATTTCCCTCTTTGTCTACACCAACCGGTTCCTGCAGGGAAATATCAGAACCTGTTTTTTTACAAGCACGTAAATACATTAAAATTTCATTTTCAATGCAACGAATGGCGTAAGTAGCAAGCCTGGCCCCTTTTCCGCAGTCAAATGTGGTAATCCCTTTAATCAATCCTATAGTGCCAATGGAAATCAAATCATCACTTTCTTTGTTCGTAGTCTGTGCATATTTTTTTACCACATGGGCTACAAGCCGTAAATTTCGTTCAATCAATATATTTCGTGCAGTTTCATCCCCTTGAGAAAATCGTAGTAAATAGGCCGCTTCTTCCGCTTTCGATAAAGGCTTCGGGAAAGAGTTCATTTTTCAATACTCCATAAAATGTCGCTATAGACACATTTTATGAAGTAATTTGTCAGATTGTGCTTGTCGCAGAAACAATTTCTGCAAAGATTTTTGTAGCCGATTGTCCCAAAGTAACGCCGTTTTCCAGAAAAACAGTCAACGTATACTGTGCATCACCGACGGAAAAATATCCAGAAAACCAGGAATGTACAATTTGATTGCCGGCGTCGTCATAATGCCCGGTTTCAGCGCTTCCCGTTTTGCCGTAAATGCCGGATAGTCCTGCAGCAGAAATTGCTCCGGCTGCAGTTCCGGATACTGTCACTTCTTCTAATAAGCCAGCCACTGTATCTGCAGTACTCGCTTTCAAGATGCGAGTAGCAGATTCCTTTTTCACCCACTCTAGCACATTTCCATCGCTGTCTAACAAGCATTCTACAATATTAGGTTGCAACAAGACACCTCCGTTTGCAATGGCTGTCATGGCATTTGTGACCTGCAAAGGGGTAGCCAGCAGTTCTCCCTGTCCAATAGACAAATTGGCAACAGCCCGATTATTGACAATACCATTAATATCCGGCAAATTGCCTGCACTCTCAGTAATTCCTTGTGCTTCTAATCCTGTTTTTGCACCAAAACCAAATAAAGAGCCATAATGTACCAGACGCTCCATGCCAAGTTGCAACCCCAAATCAATAAAATAAGCATTACAAGACTGGGCAAACCCTTGTCTTAAACTTAAAACACCATGTCCGCCGGTTGCATAACTGTGACACCGAAAAGGCAATCCGTCCACCTCTTCATATCCGGCACAGTAATAACTGTAATCTAAATCCAACCCTTCTTCTATTGCACAGGCAGCAACCACCATTTTATAAACAGACCCTAAACTGTAAGCAGAGGTAGCCCGATTGGTCAGTTCGCCGTTTTCGCTTTCCAGATAGTCTGCGATTTTCTCATGTTCATAAGTTGGATAGGACCCCATAGCCAAAATATCTCCGGTTTCTACATCCTGCATCACAAAGGCCCCAGTCAACTGATTTTGGGAAAACACAGTTTCACAAGCTGACTGCAAATAGTAATCCAAAGTTAGCTTTACATGACAATTTGGTGCTTCCGCATCGGTAATGGTATAGCCAAATCCTTGTATGGGATTATTTTTCGCATCCCGCACCATTACAATTTGTCTGGTTCCTTCTGTTTTCAGTTGTTCGTTGAAAAATGCCTCTACCCCGGTCACTCCGTCACCACTGCCATTTAAGTAGCCGGTCACATATTTTGCAATGGAATCTGCACCATAACGTTTTGTGGTGTGTATCGTATATTCCGACGCATTTGGCATTTCATAAACTATGGTTTCTTCGGTTCGATTGGTAATGGGAATCATGTTACGATCAAAAATATTCCCTCGCTCCCCGTCCAGCGCAACCCCATAAACCCTTTGTTGTTCCGCTGCTTTTGCATAAACTTCATGCTTCAAAATACAAATTTGAAAAAAGCGAAGGCCGCCCAAAGCCAATGCAAGCGCTGTCAGCCCGGCGACCCAACGATATCTCTGATTCCATTTCATATACACGCCACCTTTTGGTAAATTGATACAATTAGTATGCGGCGTATGGTTTTTATTATTCGGTTGGTTTTTGCACCATAGAATACGGTTCCACTTCCCGATTGGTTAAAATCTGAAACTGCATTTGTGCATGGGGTGCACTTTCAATGGGGGTTCCGTTTTCATCCAACATGCTGGTAATTTCCTGGGAAAATTGTTTACCGGAAGGCATGACAATTTCAATGGTATCTCCTATGGAAACCTTATTTTTCTGTTCCAAGGTAATATAGCCGGTTTCTTTGTTATAGTTTTGGCAAAGGCCTACAAAAGCATAGCCACGGACATAAGAGCTTGTGCCGTAATTTTGTGCTTCTTCCGGATGGGGAATGCCATTGAAAAATCCTTCTGTATACTCTCTATGACTGGCCTTGGAGGCTTCTTCCAGCCACTTGGGGTCATACTGCCAGGTGTCCGGATTTTGTAAATATGCATCAATAGCCATACGATAAGCCCGTACCACAGACGCCACATAAAAGGAGCTTTTCATTCTGCCCTCTATTTTTAAACTGCAGACACCGGCTTTTATTAATTCCGGAATGTGTTGCAGCAAACATAAGTCTTTGGAGTTAAAAATAAAGGTACCTCTTTCATTTTCATACACCGGATAATATTCTCCCGGTCTTCTCTCTTCCATCAAATGATAATTCCAACGGCAAGCTTGGGCACAATCCCCTCGGTTAGAATCCCGACCGGCCATATAACCACTAAGCAGACACCGTCCGGAATAAGAAATACACATAGCCCCATGGACAAAGGCTTCAATTTCCAATGTAGGATTTTCTTTGTGGATTTCTGCAATTTCCGCACAGGATAATTCCCTTGCAACCACCACACGACTGGCGCCTAAATTCTGCCAAAAACGGGCGCTTCTAAAATTGGTGTTGTTTGCTTGTGTACTAATGTGCACCGGTAAATTGGGGGCAGTTTCCCGCACCAGAGCAAACACGCCGGGGTCTGCCACCAACACAGCATCCACACCCATAGCATCCAGCTCTCTGATATACTCAGCCATATCATTGAAATCTTCATTATGGGCAATAATATTCATGGTGACATATACTTTTTTTCCACGAGCATGGGCAAAATCCAAACCTTCTTTCATTTCTTCCATGGAAAAATTATCCGCTTTTGCACGAAGGCCAAACGCTTCTCCACCGATATACACAGCATCAGCACCATATAAAATGCCCATTTTGAGCTTTTCTAAATTCCCACCGGGCGCTAAAAGTTCTATCATAATTTAAACTTCTCCTTCTTCTGCTAATTTTACGGAAAGGGTCATCCCATCTCCCACAGACAATAGGGATGTTTCAAAACAAGGGTCTTCCATCAGGGTTTGTATATATTCCCGCATGTTTACTACAATGGTTCTGTGTTTATGGGGAATAAAGCCTTCTTCCGATACTTTACCATCAAATAAAACATTATCGGAAATGAGGATACCTCCCACTTTTAAGACCCGCTTGGCATCTGCTAACATAGTTTTATACTGTCCTTTGGCTGCATCCAAAAAAACAATGTCATATTTCTTCTCTAAGCATTGAAAAACATCTACCGCATCTGCCACAATCACATGAATCTTTTCACTGCAACCGGCTTCTGCAATATTGCGTTTTGCAAGTTCCGCTGTATCCTCGTTGATTTCCACAGTGTCGATAATACCGCCTTCTGCCAGGTACTGTGCCATAATGATAGAAGAATACCCTATTGCCGTACCAGCCTCTAAAATGCGCAAGGGGCGTTTCATAGCACATACTGTACGCAAAAAAGCCGCTGTTTCCGGTCTGGCAATGGGAACATAATGTTCTTTGGCATAAGCTTCCATTTCGGCCAACAGACCTTCAGACGGCTTGATAGCGGACCTAATAAATTGATTCATTTCTTCTGTTACTATCATTCTTCTTCCTTCAGCAACTCCTGATTCTTTTCATGCTGTTCCAATGTCTTTGCAAACAAATGGGTTCCTGCAGAGGTTCTGCTATCCAATACAAAGAAATAATAATCATGGTCTTCCATATTCAAAACAGCCTTAATGGATGCAATACCCGGAGAACAAATCGGCCCCGGTGTCAACCCTTGGTACAAATATGTATTGTATACATCTTCAATCTTCTCATCTTCCAAGGTTAATACATCTTTTATGGCGCCGGTATCCCGTTCAATGATATATTGCAATGTGGCACAGGATTGCAGATATTTTAAGGTATTATCCTGTGTCTTAAACATACGGTTATAGAAAACACCGGCTACCTTTCTTCTCTCCGAAGACACCTTACACTCTTTTTCTACAATTGATGCCAGTTTAATTACATCATCCATGGTAAAACCTAACGCTTCGGCTTTGGTATAATAACTGATTAAATACTGGTCATAAAAATTATCCAGCATCATGGTAATGATATCTCTGGGCTTTGCAGATAAATCAAAATAATAGGTATCCGGGAACAAATATCCTTCCAGGGCATAATCCCGGTTGGAAAAATCCAATCCCTGTAAGAAAGAATATTCTGCCATAAATTTTTCATCAGAAATACAGTCGTTTACTTCCTGCAAAAATGCATCCTGGGTACATAAACCATTTGCTTCCAGTCTGGCAGCTATTTTCTTCACCGTAAAGCCTTCCGGAAAGGTTACTTTAATAGTCTCCGTGGTGCCGGAGAGAATTTTCATAATATCCCGCATATCCAAACCTTTTTTTAAATAATGACTTCCGGTCTTATACGTTCCGTCATACCCTTCATATTTGGAAAGAATTTTAAAGAAGTTTACATTGGAAATCAGTCCCAATTCCTTTAATCTGGTAGCAATGGTAGTCGTACCGTTACCATCTTCAATGACAAACAAAATGCGTTCGTCTTCTGCAATCACAATTTCCCCTTTTGCCGCTTCATGATTAAAATCCGCCAAAATAGAAGTGTAGGTAAATGCAAAACATGCGACAGCCAGCGCTGTCAGACAAGCAATCAAAGGCAACCAAAAAGGACGTTTGATAACAACTTCCTCTTTGGAATCCTCCGGTTGTGCTTGCTGTTCCTGCACTTTTGTTATGGATTTTGGTTGGTCCTTTTCCGTATGCATATAAACCCCTTTTATTTTGCAGCTCTTGCTTTTGCCCGTAACTCTGTTTGTAAAATCTTCTTCCGAAGGCGGATGTTTTTAGGCGTCATTTCCACCAATTCATCATCCGCAATAAATTCTAATGCCTGCTCCAAGCTTAAAACTTTTGGAGGAATTAACTTTAAGGCTTCATCCGAACCGGATGCCCGCATATTGGTAACATGTTTTTTCTTACATACGTTTACAACAATATCTTCATTCCGAGCATTTTCCCCTACAATCATACCTTCATACACTTTGGTTCCCGGAGTAATAAAAAGATCTCCTCTTTCCTGGGCATTATATAATCCGTAAGTAACGGCTTCCCCTGTTTCCCAAGCTACCATGGAACCTCTGGTTCTGAAATTAATATCCCCTTTATATTCTTCAAATCCGCTAAACATCTGATTCATTATACCATTTCCCCGGGTATCCGTCAAAAATTCCGAGCGGTAACCAATCAATCCTCTTGCCGGAATGCGGTACTCCAACCGAACATAGCCTTGGGTTGCAGAAGTCATATTGGTCATTTCTGCTTTTCTGGTGCCTAATTTTTCCATAACGACACCCATATAATCTTCCGGCACATCGATAACCAAAATTTCAATCGGCTCATACAGGCGACCTTCTACTTCTTTATAAATAACCCGCGGTTTGGAAACCTGGAATTCATAGCCTTCCCGACGCATGGTTTCAATTAAGATAGACAGATGCAATTCCCCTCTGCCGGAAACCTTTAATGCATCCGGAGATTCCGTGTCTTCCACACGCATACTTAAATTGGTTTCCAGTTCTTTATACAATCTTGCACGCAAATGTCTGGAAGTCACAAACTGTCCTTCTGTTCCTGCAAATGGACTGTTATTCACAGAAAATGTCATGGACAAGGTTGGTTCGTCAATTTCCACAAATGGTAACGGTTCCGGCTCACCTACATCACATAGGGTATCCCCAATGGTAATATCCGCCACACCGGAAACAGCAACAATGTCACCAAGCATTGCACTTTCTGCTTCTGCTCTTTTTAAGCCATCGAAAGTATATAGTTTTGTAATCTTAATTTGTCTTGGTTTTTCTTCCCTGCCGTAACTGCAAATCACTGCCTGCTGTCCTAATTTGATGGTACCGCGTTCAATACGGCCAATAGCAATCCTTCCTACATATTCATCATAGTCAATATTGGAAACCAAAAGTTGCAGTGGTGCTTCAACTTCTCCTTTTGGTGCCGGAATGTAGGTTAAAATATCTTCAAACAAGGGCTCTAATGTAGCACTTTCCGCTCCTACTTCCTTCATGGCATAGCCATCTCTGGCAGAGGCATATACCACAGGAAAATCCAATTGGTCGTCGTCAGCACCCAATTCCATAAACAGTTCTAATACTTCATCTACCACTTCTGCCGGTCTTGCACCATCCCTGTCAATTTTATTTACTACCACAATAGGTTTTAATCCTAATTGTAACGCTTTTCGCAATACAAAACGGGTTTGTGGCATAGCGCCTTCAAAGGCGTCTACCAACAAAAGAACACCATCCACCATTTTCAACACCTGATCCACTTCACCCCCGAAGTCAGCGTGTCCCGGTGTGTCTACCACATTGATTTTATGTCCTTTATAACGCAAAGAGGTATTCTTGGCCAAAATGGTAATCCCTCTTTCCTTTTCCAAATCATTGGAGTCCATGACTCTTTCTTCTACTTGTTCATTTTCACGGAAAGAACCGCACTGTTTTAACATAGCATCCACCATAGTGGTCTTACCATGGTCAACGTGGGCAATAATTGCAATATTTCGAATGTCTTCTCTTACCATACTCTTTTGTTTTCCTTCTTTCTCCTTCGTAATAAAATACAACTGTAAATTTTACCACGAATTTATTGTAACTTCAATACAAGTTAATAATACGATAGTGTCACGTTGTTGTGCTGTATTTTGACCGCATAGCCCCACCGTACCGGCCGAAAAGTTGTAAACAAAAAACCCTATGCGCTTTCGAAACATAGGGTTTGTCATCATTTTTTCGTCGATAAAGCGGTAAATAGATACTCGATCAATTAGCCCTTCTTCTTTTTGATGATAACGAATGCAGCGACTGCAGCAGCGATTACAACAACTGCAACAACTACTATTACAATCACCATAGTAGAATCTCCATCCTGACCTGCATCTGTAACTTGGGTTGCAGATGCAGAAGTTGCAGGAGTCATTGTTTTCGGAGCATCTGTGGTCTGCTTCGGGGTTTCAGTGGGTTCTTCTGTAACTTCCGCAGTTGCTTCTGGTGTTGCGGTTGCTTCTTCGGTTGCTTCCGGCGTTGCGGTAGGTTCCTCAGTAGGCTCTTCGCCTTCCCCCTTTACAAATTCAAAAGACATCATGTTAGAAACAAAAGGTCTATCAGTGGAAGTAGATCCCACCAGAACCATATAAATGTCGTGGTCACCGGTAACAACGGTATCCAAGTTCGCTTCTACATCTACATATGTATCCCAGTTTCCGCCGGTTGCCGGCAAATCCACAGTAGCAACTTTTACACCGCCATCATCTGTGCTCATACCGTCAAGCCAAACTTCCAATTGAGAATCATCTGCACATCTACCGGAATTGTTACAGTAATTTACGATAATAGAAACCGCACCAACACCGCCAAAGGAAAAACCATCATATTCCAACCAAGCGCCATCAAACACACCACCCAAGTTACCTTCAAACTTTAAAATATCCTGGTGAAATTCATTGCCGATCTCAGTTTCATAATCATCCGGTTCATCCGCAAAGAGAATTTCCTGATAAGGGGAAATACCGGCAAACACCTGAACGCTGCCCAGTACCAGTGTGCAGACCAGCACCAAGACCATTGTAATTCCAATCAAACTTTTTTTCATATTATTTCCTCCAAATAGTCTAAAATATGTCTAAATAATAACACTAATTCATAAAATATACAATGCCATTTTGAGAGAAAATTTGCACTTTGGGGAACGCGCAATTTCTCCTTTTGGTTGCATCCAGCGGCGCATAAGTGCCAAATACAGAAAGCGCTGTCACTTCAAAGAAAGTGTTTTCCTCCAAAGCATTCGTTTGTACTTTTACAGTGCCATGTCCGGTGGAAAAGGAAGAAATACCGGTTGTATCCGTTATTTTGGTATCCAAGTAGATATTCCCTTTTTCGGCCAAAGTAACATAGGAAGTTTTTTGCAAATTCCCGTTTTTCAAGGATACGCATCCAGTTTTTGCAAAAAAAGAAATGCCCCCACAATAGTCATCCAGTTGGACATCAAGACAATTGGCCTGAATTTTCATAGTACCCCGCATGGTATGAATGGTATTTACAGTCAAATTGTCTCCTGCCATTTGAATATTATAAAAACGTTCCGGCAAATAAACATCTATTTGGCACGCTTGTTCGGCAGTACTTTCTAAAACGACGCTCTTTTCTGTTTCCGCTCCTTCTATGGCTGCACCCTTTACCTGTATAACAATCTCA
Organism: uncultured Eubacteriales bacterium; assembly: GCA_964392835.1. Classification (GTDB taxonomy): domain Bacteria; phylum Bacillota; class Clostridia; order UBA1212; family CASDQQ01; genus CAYMRI01. The sequence goes on along the minus strand of CAYMRI010000020.1, from coordinate 5,711 downwards.
TCCCTTTTGGGTTCCGTGTAAAAATAGATTGCGGCATCTTTTACGGAAATCTGAATATCCGTAATATGGTTCATAGAATAGCGGTATGTATGATACGAAATGTCTTCTGTCTGTACGGTTGTCAAGGCAGCAGGTACCGCTTCCATGCAACTGTAAACAGATAAAATACAAACAGCAGCCAAAAGTAGCAGGACAAATCCCATTTTGGGTCTCATACCTGTCACTCCCATTGTATTATGTTATCGTTATCATACTAAAAAATTTCCTAAATTCTGGCAACAATTTCCCGAACAAACTTTGAAAAATCTCTTTCCACTTTTCTTCCCGTCTCCATCACTTCCGCATGGGTCAATGGTATATCCAGGATACCCGCTGCCATATTGGTCATGCAAGAAATCCCTAACACTCTCATGCCGCCGTGCACTGCCGCAATCACCTCCGGCACAGTAGACATTCCCGCCGCATCTGCCCCTAAAGTACGCAGTGCCCGGATTTCCGCCGGAGTCTCAAACATAGGTCCCTGACAATAACAATAAACACCTTGCTGCACCGAAATTCCCAATTCTTCTGCAATCTGCTGTGCTAACAAAACGTATTCTTTATCATAAGCACAACTCATGGAAGGAAATCTGGTTCCAAAGCTTTTTTCATTTTGTCCTTTTAATGGAGAGGGACAAAAAAGACTGATATGGTCCTTGATAATCATAAAATCGCCAACATGGTACTGCAGATTAATTGCACCTGCTGCATTGGTCACAATAAATGTCTTTACACCAAGCATTTGAAATACCCGAACAGGCAGTGTAACATCTTCTGTGCCATATCCTTCGTACAAATGAAACCTACCCTGCATAGCGACAATTGCTTTCCCTTCCAAAGTGCCGAAAATCAAATTACCGGCATGCCCCTCTACAGTAGATTGCGGAAACAAAGGAATTTCTGCATAAGGAATTTCCACTCGGTTTTCAATTGCTTTGGCGCAGGCACCCAACCCGGACCCTAACACTACTGCAATGTTAGGGTTTGCAATGTGGGGATACGCAGAAATCTGTTTCTGAATGTATTCTACTGCTTTAACAGCTCTATCGTATAATGTCATGATAATTTCTCCTTAAACTTTGCTTTTGCTATTTATAGTATCACAATTTTACAATTGTGAAAATAAGTTGATGCATTTGTGCCCAACTTTTTGCCTGTTCAAATTCTGCTTGTATCATCTCGCTTTGTTCTGCATTTGGAATTGCAAGAAGCAATTCTTTTTCTTGTATTTGCGCAGGCAAAATAACAATTTGTTCTGCTCCATACGGTGTGTTTTGCCCTTGATACCGATACAGTGTCTCCAACATAGCAATTACATTGGAGGATAATGCGCCTTCTTTCTGATAAGTTTCTTTGCGAAAATCCACACTTTTAATCATGGTTGCCCTACCATTTTCAAATTTGGCAATGGTAGGAAAGTTGTCCGGCAGATTGCTGCCATATAAATTGCGAATATATTTTCCCCTTGTAAAATTGTCTGCTTCCCAAATTTCATCCGTTTCCAATTGTTCTCCGCCGATTCCGTTTACCCAACCATTAACCAGAATACGATAATGCACTTGCACTGTATTTTTCCGTAGAAGTGGTAAAGGAAACGGCAATTCACATGTCAAGTCCAACAGTATTTCAGAACCGTCCAAAAAGAAAGTACTGTCACTGAAATTTACGACAGATACGGAATCTGCCAGTTCTGCTTGTTGCAAATGATATTGAAAAATGCTCCAAGCGATTGGCAGATATATCTGACTTTCCGCCTGGTCCAGCAAATCATTTTCGTACGCACTTATATAAGACTGCACGTCAATCAATGCCTGCATTTGTTCCGGTATACCGGCCAATAATTCCTTCCAAAAAGAATCTGTTTCTTCGCTAATTGCCGCTTTCCACTGTGTCGTTAACTTGGAAATGGTCTTTTCGTGGTAAATATAAGCATAATCCGTCATCGTTTCCGCCGTGCTGTAAAAACATTGTTGCACTTGAAAATATTGCACATAAAAAGAAATGGAAACACAGCCAAACAACAAAACCACCAGTAAAACAGGAAGCAAAATAGCCATTTCCACAGTAATAGAGCCCTCTGCATTACCCAATCGCTTCATACCCATAGGTTCCCTCCGCTTCTATTTCCCACTTTCTTTTCTCATCATAGGTACAAACAACTTCCACCTGAAAAACCGTAACCGACTGCAAAATCTGAAATTTACTATTATTGCGAGATTCATTTACCTGTATCAAATCCAGAATTCTGGCCAGTTTTACTTCTCGGGGTACCAGCAAAAGAAAGATGCGTAAATAATCTTTATAATACAAAGATATCGTATCCTCTGCACCATCTTCTGCATAGGAAAGCCAATAGTGCCATGTTGCATTTGTTTTATAAACAGGCACCTTTTCCCCTTGCAGCAGCAAATCATAATCATGCCAGGATTCCATAAAACTCCATGCAGCCAAAATGCTGTGCTTTACAATAGGTTGTCCCTCAAAATATGCCCATATAGTAGCTAGATATCCGGCAATGTCTGCAACTGTAACCATATCTTCCTGTTGATAAATAAAAATGGTATTTAGCACAAAACGCAAAAGTAAAATCAGCATTTTCAGATAAGTAGCATTACTGTCATCTCCTTGATTGCCCAAAATAATATATTCCACTTCCCAGTGCAGATAGCTTTCTGCTCGATTGGTTTGCGTTTTACTATTAAAAATACTTAAAATATATTCATTGATGAGATAGTCTTCATACATTGCCTCTCCAAGGCCTGTAAGCCCAAGATCATTCATACACATCTTTGCTGTTTCAATGGTATTTTCACCTTCCAAATCCAGATTAGCAAAGCGCTCTAAAGCCGCCATCCATCCTAAAGCTTCTCCGCTGACTAAATTTTGGGAAGGTAATGCGGCAAAGTCCTGGTCGGATATATATACCCCTTCTTCTTTTCGCTCCAACATTCCTTTTAAATTTTCCTGTGATTCCTGTCGCATGTCAAAACTTTCATAATATTGCGTATCATATTCTTTTTCAGCATCATACGCTTCTGTGGTATCCGTATCGGGCAATACAAAATCCGTGGCATCTGACAGTAAAAATCCAAACAAACCCTCTGTCCGTTCTAAAAATTCTTCCACACCGGCCAAAGGAATTCGATATTTGCAATATTCCAAAATCTGTTGTTCCAAATGGGGTAGATAGGAAAATCCTTCTGCCGCAACCTGCATTTCTTCCAAATGTACATCCGGCAAACCAAACTCCGCCTCATTTTCTAAGTTTTTCGTGAGATATGCAGAAAGCTTGTCTTTTGTTGTCTCCCCATCCTGATACAACATATATAGGCCATATTGTTTTTTTACGCTACCATCAAAATCTGCTAATACCGAATACCCACTCTGTTCCAGCAACTTGTCTACCATTCCACCGGCGCCTAAGTATCCCGTCAGCATACAAAGCGTATTTTGGAATAATAAAATTATGCTTAATAAAACTGCCAAAAAAGCACTCATTCCCCTTCCTCCCAAGCATCCTGTATTCTTTCCAGGTAAGAAAGTATCAAATCAGTATTTCGGATAACCGCTGCCGGTTGCCGTACCACCGTCTCACTTTCTTGTCGTATAGTTATTAGCTCTGTGCAGGCCGCTTGAAAAATCTGAAGTATTCCCAAAACAAATACACAAAGGAGACAAATAACAAGGGGAACAATAATCGCCGCTTCCAAGGTTGTCATAAAAATCACCTTCCTTATGCTTTTTCTTTATTGTCACACAAGGAAGGCTTTCAAAAATAGAACCGGGAAATAATTCTCACAGTACACTTTTTCCCTTAAAAAACACCCCAAAATGCTTTGGCAACTTCTTGCCAAAAGTCCCAAAACCCTTTTCGTGCCACACTTTCGCCTACAATCAGCTGGCAGGAAGCGATAGGTGTATCTTGGCAGGAAATATAAAGGGTACCTACAACCTCACCACGCAAACAGGGTGCATCTTGCACTTGCTGTGCCACCATATGCACTTCATAATCGGATTTTTCCCATGCAGCCATAGGCAAAACCACCGTATCAGAACAAAGAAGCTGTACATTTTCCTTTTTTCCCTTTATTAACTGCATATCCATAATCACTTCTCCTGCTTCTAATACTGTAGTCATCTCATAGTTTTTAAATCCGTAATCCAATAACTTCCGACTGTCGGAAAAACGTGTGGTTTTACTTTCACACCCCAATACCACAGCAATCATTTCCATTCCATCCCTTTTTGCAGAAGAAATCAGGCATCTGCCTGCGTTTCCCGTATAGCCCGTTTTGATGCCGGTAGCCCCTGCATAAGTAAAGAGCAAATCATTGGTATTGTGCAGTGATCTTTGAGAAATATGGGTTTCTGTGGTGGAAACAATGGTGCGGAAGGTTTCGTTTTTCATGCAAACAGAAGCCAATATTGCCATGTCATATGCGGTAGAATAATGCTGTTCATGGTCAAGCCCGTGTACTGTAGCAAAATGGGTATTAACAAGACCAAGAGAACTTGCTTTTTGGTTCATCATAGCTAAAAATGCTTCTTCACTGCCGGCTATGTGTTCTGCCAGAGCTACCGCAGCATCATTTCCGGAACTTAACATTAGTCCATACAACAAATCATTTACCGTAATCTGCTCACCAATCTGCAGATTGATGGTGGAGCCTGATGTGGCAGCAGCATGTTTACTGATGGTAACCACATCCTGTAAATTTCCATTTTCAATTGCCACCAGTGCTGTCATGATTTTGGTCGTACTGGCCATGGCACATTTTTCTTCGGCGTTTTTCTCATACAAAATCCGCCCGGTACTCGCCTCGATTAAAATGGCGCTTTGGGCATTTAAGATAGGTTGTTCCACTGTGGTAACCACCGTTTCAAAGGTTAAATCTGTCTGGAATTCCTCCGGCGGCAGTACATCGTCCCCATAAACCGGAACAACAAAAAAAGACAGTAATAAAGAGACTGTCAACAGATATGTCAGAATTTTTTTCATAAAAAACACTTCCTCGCACTGCTTCTGCTCATATTTATGCTTGTTTTTCTCTAAACATGCGGATGCATTTCCATAGACGAAGCTTGTAAAACATGATACAATAGTGCGGTATGTTAAGGGAAAGGATTGTAAAAGCAATATGACAGAAACAAACAATGTGGTGTCTAAGCGAAACAGAGTGTGGGAATTGGATTTTCTGCGAGGTCTTGCCGTCCTTGGCATGGTATTTATTCATATGAATTATGCCTTAAAAGCCTACTTTAATATCAATATTTTGGCAGATGTCCCTAATTTTGAAAAAATTGTATTGCTGGTCATGAATTACGGCGGCAATCTGTTTATTTTGATTTCCGGTATCTGCTGTTGTTTCAGTCGTAACAATTTAAAGCGGGGTTTGCAACTTTTCTTTTTCGCCATGGTAGTTACCTACGTCACTGCTATGTACGAACATTATGTAGACCCCAACAATCTTTACACCATTTTGTTCGGCATTTTACACTGCCTGTCTCTTTGTATGATGATTGGGCATTTTCTATTAAAGTTACCACAGAAAAAATATATTACCAACATTGGCTATACTTTGTTAGGCATTCTGTTAATCGTTGCAGGTGTTATTTTAAAAGAACAGCAAATTAACATTCCTGTAATTTGCGGTTCCTTGGTGTATCCCTGG
>CAYMRI010000019.1:7017-18992 GCA_964392835.1 uncultured Eubacteriales bacterium | reverse complement strand
ATGAGTTTTGTAATGCCTATTATGATTTTGTTTATGGCATTTAATGTACCTGCTTCTTTAGGTCTTTACTGGATTACCGGTAATCTTTTCCAGATTGCACAACAATATATCCTTCATTTTATTTTGAACAAAAAAGATCCGGAACAGCCGGATAGGATTATAGAAACAAAAGGGAGAAAAGTATAATGGGAATGTATGTAGAGAAAACAGGCAAAACCGTAGAGGAAGCGATTTCCCTTGCTTTGGAAGAATTAGAAGTCAGCAGGGAAGAAGTAGAAGTAGAAATTATGGAAGAAGGCACCAAAGGGGTGCTTGGTTTGTTTGGTAACAAGGAAGCAAAAGTAAAAGTAACGGTCATTGCAGATGCAAAGGCAGATGCAGGAAACTTTATCGGCGATATCTTAGATAAAATGGATATTGAGGCAACCGTTTCCGTTTCTGAAACAGAAGAAGCTGTGAAAGTGGAAATTTCCGGTGACAATGTTGGATTGTTAATCGGCAGACGGGGAGAAACGTTGGATGCCATTCAATATTTGACCAGCCTGGTAGTAAACAAAGAGAAAGATGAATTTAAGAGAGTCATTGTAGATGTAGAAAACTACAGACAAAAAAGAGAAGATACCTTAATTGCTTTGGCTTACAGAATGGCAGATAAGGTGGAAAAATACAAAAAGAGCGTTACCTTAGAGCCTATGACGCCTTATGAAAGAAGAATTATCCATTCTGCTTTGCAGGAACGGTTTACCATTGAAACCATCAGTGTTGGGGAAGAACCTAACAGAAAAGTTGTTATCAGAGTGAAAAAATAAAGCTATGTTATACGAACAGGATACCATTGCAGCAATTGCAACCGCACAAGGACTTGGTGGAATCGGAATCATAAGAATTAGTGGAAAAGATGCCGTTGGGGTAACCGACGGTATTTTTCACGCAAAGACCCCGGTTCGGGACATGAAAAGTCATACCATTCAATACGGAAAAATCGTAGATTCCAAAACGGGAAAGATGTTGGATGAGGTCATGCTGAGCAAAATGCTGGCCCCTGCCACCTATACCCGGGAAGATGTGATTGAAATTAACTGTCATGGCAGCGTAGTTGCCCAACAGGAAATTCTGGCATTGCTGTATCGTAACGGCGCTCGGCCGGCCCAACCCGGTGAATTTACCAAACGGGCATTTTTAAACGGAAGAATTGACTTGACCCAGGCAGAAGCGGTCATGGATATGATTGCTGCAAAGACAAAGCAAAGCCATGATGCCGCCCTTTCTCAGTTATCCGGACAGGTTTCTGCGTATTTAAATGGTATTATTGACAGATTGCTTACAGTAATGGCCCGAGTGGAAGTTACGGTAGACTATCCGGAACATGATGATGAACTGCCAACGGGGGTCATTGCCCGGGAGGAACTTTCTTCCATTTATCAGGAGTTGGAAAAGGCATTACAATCTTACCGTACAGGCCGTTTGTTGAAAAAAGGCATTCAAACTGCCATTATCGGTCGGCCCAATGTGGGAAAATCCACGTTGCTCAATGCGTTGGCGGGGTTTGACAGAGCCATTGTGACAGATATTCCGGGAACCACCAGAGATATTATTACAGAAGAAATCAATATGGATGGTATTTTACTCAATGTCATGGATACCGCCGGCATTCGGCAAACTGCGGATGTGGTAGAGCAAATGGGGGTACAGCGGGCAAAAGATTCTGTAAAAGATGCGGATTTGGTGTTCTATGTACTTTCTTTGGCAGAAGAAAATCCGGTGGATACAGAGTTGCTGGAAGCATTGCAGTCTAAAAAGGTCATTGTGATTTTAAACAAAGAAGATTTGGCTTCTTTGGAAAAAAAGGAAGCGGTGTCCGCACAATTACTGGCACAAGGCTTGCTTTCCGAACATTGTCAGGTGATAGGGACTTCTTTGAAAGAACAGCTTGGTGTGGCAGACATCAAAGAAGCGGTAAAGACATTATTCTTCCAAGGAAAGCTGGAAAATAATTCGGAAATTTTAATTACGGCGGAAAGACATGCCCATTTAATGACACAAAGTATGGAAAGTTTACAAAGCGCATTGGATGCGCTGGAAATGGGAATGCCGTTGGATATGATTTCTATTGACCTTCGCAATACAGCGGAATACTTGGGAGAAATTATGGGAACCAGCATTTCAGAAGATTTGGTTGATAGAATTTTTTCCACATTTTGTTTGGGAAAATAAAGGGGTGTGACAAAAAATGGCGTATCATGCAGGAGATTTTGATATTTGTGTTGTAGGCGCAGGACATGCAGGCTGTGAAGCAGCATTGGCCGGGGCAAGGATGGGGTATTCCACTGCCATTTTTACCATGAATTTGGATAGTATTGCCAACATGCCCTGTAACCCTAACATCGGCGGTACCGCCAAAGGGCAACTGGTTCGGGAAATTGATGCATTGGGCGGCGAAATGGGAAAAGCGGCAGATAAAAACACCATTCAATCCAAGATTTTAAATGCGTCCAAGGGCCCCGCTGTTTATTCTTTGCGGGCGCAAATTGACAGACGCCGTTATCAGATGACCATGAAGCACACTTTGGAGCAGCAGGAAAATCTGTATGTGAAGCAAGGGGAAATTGTAAAGCTGCTTTATGAAGAAGTAGACGGCAAGAAGAAAATTACCGGAGTGGTTACCCACACCGGCACAGAATATGGGTGTAAGGCTGTGATTTTAACCACAGGAACCTATTTAAAAGGAAAAATCATCATTGGCGATGTGGCCTTTTCCAGTGGACCGGATGGCATCTTTCCTGCCAACAGACTTTCTGACTGTTTGGAAGAAATGGGTGTTACTTTAATGCGGTTAAAAACCGGAACGCCGGCCCGTGTAAACCGCCGTAGTGTGGATTTTTCAAAAATGGATATTCAACATGGAGATGCAAAAATTACACCTTTTTCCTTTACCAATGAGGCGGGGTTGGACATTGACCAGGTGGATTGCTGGCTCACCAGAACCACAGCGGAAACCCATAAAATTATTCAGGAAAACATTCACCGTTCTCCTTTGTATGGGGGGTTAATTGAGGGCGTTGGCCCCCGGTACTGCCCGTCCATTGAGGACAAAATTATGCGATTTGCAGAAAAAGAGAGTCATCAGCTTTTTGTAGAGCCAATGGGGCTGGATACGGAAGAAATGTATATTCAAGGTTTTTCCAGCAGCTTGCCGGAAGATGTGCAGACGGCCATGTTGCATTCCGTACCGGGATTGGAGAACGCAGAAGTGATGCGGACCGCTTATGCCATTGAGTATGACGCTATTGATTCCACCCAATTGCAGTTGTCTTTGGAAATGAAACATATCGACGGCATGTTCTGCGCAGGCCAAATTAACGGCAGCTCCGGCTATGAGGAGGCCGCCGGCCAGGGAATTATGGCGGGTATCAATGCCGCACGGAAACTTGCTGGCTTAGAGCCTGTGGTACTGGATCGTTCGCAAGCCTATATTGGGGTTTTGATTGATGATTTGGTAACCAAGGGAACCAAAGAGCCTTATCGTATGATGACTTCCAGAGCGGAATATCGCTTGTTGTTGCGGCAGGACAATGCGGATATGCGACTGACAGAAATCGGCCATAAAATCGGATTGGTGGATGAGGAGCGCTATGCGGCGTTTTTGCAGAAAAAGAAATGGATAGAGGAAGAAATTGAAAGAGTGAAGCATAAAAATCTGGGTCCTACCAGGGAGGTCAATGCATTGTTGGCGTCTTACGGTACCACGCCTATTTCCAATGGTGTCAAATTGGCGGAATTGGTTTGCAGACCGCAGTTGAGTTATGAGGCTTTGGCTCCCGTTGACCCGGAGAGACCGGAATTGCCGGCGGCGGTACAGGAGCAGGTGGGGATTTGTATTAAGTATGAGGGTTACATCAAGAGACAAGAAGTGCAGGTTGCCCAGTTTAAGAAGCTGGAACGGAAGCGCTTGCCCATGGATTTGGATTATACCCAGGTAAAAAGCCTTTGTTTAGAGGCGCAGCAGAAATTGAATGCCATGAAACCCGCTTCTTTGGGACAGGCATCCAGAATTTCCGGGGTTTCTCCGGCGGATATTTCCGTGTTGTTGGTTTATTTGAATCATAGAGAGGAATGAGGCACATGGCGTTACGGGAATTATTAAGAGCCGCTGTGGCAGAATATGGGGTTACTTTAAGCGAAAAACAGTGTGACAATTTTTTATTGTATGGAGATTTGTTGCGGGAGTGGAATGAAAAAATAAATCTGACTGCCATCACCAAAGAGGAAGAAGTGATTGTAAAGCATTTTGCAGATTCTTTGTCTTTGCAACCCTATTTGCCTGCGGATAAGGCGTTTTCTTTGATTGATGTAGGTACCGGCGCAGGATTTCCGGGGATTCCTTTAAAAATCGTCAACCCTTCCATGCAGTTGACTTTGCTGGATTCTTTGGATAAGCGGATTCAGTTTTTGAAGCATGTGTTGTCGTCCGTTGGTGCATCTGAGTATACTTGTTTGCACAGCCGTGCGGAGGATGCCGGGAAAAACCCCTTATACCGAGAGCAGTTTGATGTCTGCACTGCCCGGGCGGTGGCAAAACTTCCGGTTTTATTGGAGTATTGCCTGCCTTTTGTAAAGGTGGGTGGCATGTTTTTGGCCATGAAGGGCAGCGATTTAGAGGAATTAAAGGATGCGGGAAATGCTTTGAAGCTTCTTGGCGGGGAAATAATGGACTGCAAAACCTTTAAATTGTACGGCGGAGAGATGCAAAGAACCATCGTTTTGGTAAAAAAAGTTCGACAAACTCCGACAAAATTCCCCAGGAAAGCGGGAAAGCCTACAAAAGAACCACTATAGTGACATACTTTGCGAGGGTTGCGGTGCGCCACCCTCGTTTTTTGTCGAACGATTCTTTGTGGGAAATATGGAAAAATGTAGCATTTCCAAGTACTATGAACCCGTAAGAACAATATTTTTTACGGAGGATAAAGACTATGGAAAGTACACTAAAGGTAGATTATGCGAAATACAGCTACAACGCACCCGCGCATAAAAACGGAAAGCATCAGGAGGCAGGGGAAATTGAGTATGTGGCCATTGACCAAATCAGACCAAACCCTTATCAGCCGAGAAAAAATTTCAACAAAACCGCTTTGATGGAACTGGCGGAGTCCATTCGGGCTTATGGTGTGCTGCAACCGATTAATGTACGCAAGCAGAGCAACGGTTTTTATGAGCTGGTGGCAGGTGAGCGGCGGTTGCGAGCAGCACAAATTGCAGGGCTCAAGTGTATTCCTTGTATTCCGGTGGTTTTAAATGACAACGATTCTGCGGTGATTGCCCTCATTGAAAATCTGCAGAGAGAAGATTTGAATTTTATCGAAGAGGCAGAGGGATATGCTTCTTTAATCTGTGAGCATGGGCTGACCCAGGAGAATCTGGCGCGCAAAATCGGAAAGAGCCAGTCTGCGGTAGCCAACAAGATTCGTTTGCTGCGGTTATCTCCCATGGTTCGAAAAATTATTTTAGATAACAATTTAACAGAGCGTCATGCCCGTTCCTTATTAAAAATAGAGGATGAGCAGATGCAATTGCGCATTTTGCGGGAGGTTTGCGATAATGGTTTGAATGTAAAGCGCACCGAGGACCTGGTAGAGCGGGTCAAGGTAGGCGACGAAGATGCCTTTGCCCACTTACAGGATGATTTTGACGGCGGGCTGAACGCTGCCTTGCTGCCCGCCGACGCTGCCGGCGCGGGTTCCGCGCCGGGAAAGGGCCGCGGTGCCACGGTTGAAGCGCGGCCGCAGGGAGGGGGACAGGCGCACGGGCAATCCCAGTCCCCCTCTGCATTTCAGCCACAACCCCAAGTTAAGCGAGTGATTAAGGATTTGCGCATCTTTGTCAACACCATCCGGGAGTCTGTAGAAATGTTAAAGGAATCCGGTGTCAGCGCCAAAGCCGCCCAGTTTGACAGGGGCGAATACCTGGAATTTATCATCCGCATCCCGAAAAAGGAAAATTCGTTGGGGTAAGGGGCGGTTGAGGCCGTTTTTTGATACAGCGCTACTACATTTTGAAAAAAAATCTGCGAAATGCAGTAGCATTTGCGCTTTTTTTAGAAAAATAAGGCAAAATGTAGTAGCGCTGACACTTCTGGCCGGCGTGCCCGGAGGACTCCGCGTGGCGTTTTCTGTGGCGTTTCCTGTGGCGTTTCCTGTGGCGGTTCCTGTTGTGTTTACTGTTGTCGTAGCCACGCGATTTTTCCCATGACGACCGCTAAGTCAAATGGGGCGTCGTGGGACTCTTGGGTAATAATCAGGTTGCCGGTACGGGGCGAAATACCGGCGGCCGCGTACCGGCGTTCCTTCTGATGCCACTTGGTCCGGTAATCTTCATGATCCATAAGCCCAAGATGCTCCCAATAAACGGTCTTATGATAAAGCGGCGTAGAAATGGTAAAATCCGGGTAAACAGGAGTGCCGGAATCCGGGAGAAACAATGGTTTTTCATATGTAAAGGAAAGGCTTGCGGCATAGAGAGCGTTGGCAATAAGTACCTCCGACTTGGAACGAACAAAGAAGCCAGCCAATGTGGAATATGGTTTTTCCGGATCTGCAAAAACAGCCGTATTCGGGGGAATCATAAAAGAAGAAAGACGAGAAAAATTTTTTTCACAGACAGAAAGCCAGAATTGAATCTTTTTTATAGATTTTTGCAAAACTTCACGGCGAGCCAGTAGCCGTTGTATGCCCTCTATTTCCTTTTCCTGTACTCTTTGATTATGGACACCGCTTGCATCTCTACATTGCAAATGACAATATTGACGATTGCGAGAGGTCCGAAACACCAAGGTTCCCTTTGGCAACTGTTGCAGTTCTGTTTCCATTGCCTGCAAGATCTGACAATACCGCATGTAATCCTGCATAATCATGTTTTCCACACAATCCACGCGCACCTACCTCCTTTCTTAATCCATAAGTGTATGTCAAACTCGGCACAAGGTCAATTTTGGGAAATATTTCCCGAGGCTATCTGCTCCGCTCGGTCGTATCTCCTTGTTCTTTTCAGTCCTCTTCGACCCGCCGCAGAGCATAGTGTTCGCTTCTGGCCACAGAGATCACTTCCGTTCACAATGCTACTACTTTTTTTAAAAATTTGGCTCAAAAGCAGTAGCATTTACGCTTTTTACGGTAAAAATGGCCCAAAAGTAGTAGCGCCCCACATTGGCGCTTCACATATCCTTGCCGTTGTCGACATCTCCGCCGGCACTGGCGCAAACGTTTGAAGCCTGCGAAAATCTATGGTACAATAAAAAATACAAACGCTATGTTCCAGGGAGAGGCTATGACAACCAAACGAGAACCCATTCGCAAATGGTACAAACTGGATAACGCCGCCAAAATTTACCCGCCTACCTCCACCTCTGTGTGGGCGGCGGTTTTTCGCGTGTCTGCCACATTCAAAGAACCCATTGATAAAGAAACGATGCAAAAAGCGCTGGAACGCACGGCAAAGCGGATTCCCGCCATTTCCTATCAGCTGAAAAAAGGGATTTTTTGGTATTATATAGAACAAAATGTGGGCAAGACGCCCAAAGTACAAGAAGATGTGTCAAACCCCTGCATGAAAGTTTCCAAAGAAGAAAACGACGGTTTTCAGTTTCGGGTGCGGGTTTATAACAAAAGAGTGGCGCTGGAAGTTTTTCATGCTATGACCGATGGAACGGGAGCATTGACATTTTTAAAAACACTTTGCGCAGAATATCTCAAACAAAAAGGAAACGAAATTCCAACGCACAAAGGCATTTTAAATTGTGATGATAAGCCAAAATCCTCTGAAATGGAGGACGGGCATAATAAATTTTCCAAGTTTACAGTCAATGAAAAAAGGGCGGACAAGCGGGCCTACTATCTGAAAGGCACCAAAGAACCCTTTGATACAGTACATGTGACCACGGGGTTGGTGCCAAGCGCCATCGTAGCGCAAAAGGCAAAAGAAAAACACCTGACCATAACAGAATATCTGGCGGGGATTTACTGCTATGTGCTGTATAAAGTGCAGCAGGATGAAAACCCAAGGAAGAAACGGCCGGTTATGCTGTCCTTGCCGGTGAATTTAAGAGCGTTTTACAATACGGATACCATGCGGAACTTTGCCTACTTTGTCATTACGGGCATTGACCCAAATTACGGAGCGTTTACCCAGGAAGAAGTGTTTGCAGAAATTCACCACTATTTCCAAAGAGCGTTAAATGAAAAATATCTCAATGCCAAAATCAGCAAAAATGTGCAGTCGGAGCGGAATTTATTCCTTCGACTGGTGCCGGTGGTCATCAAAGACCCGGTGATGAACTTCGTATATAAATTTGTAGGGGACAGCAGAAATACCAGCACCCTTTCCAACTTGGGCAGGGTGGATTTACCCCAGGAAATGGCAGCCCATATGGAACGGTTTGATTTCATGTTGGGCCGGTCTCGGTTTACCAATGTGAATTGCGGCGTTATCGGCTTTGGGGACAACATGGCCATTACATTCAGTCGTGGTATTGCAGAGCCCTATGTGGAACGCGCGTTTTTCCGGGAACTGGTGAATCTTGGAATCCCGGTAACCATTGAAAGCAATCAGGAGGTGTAACAATATGTCTTATTGTGTCAATTGTGGCGTGAAATTAGCAGAATCGGAAGCAAAATGTCCTTTGTGCCAGTGTCCGGTTGTGAATCCTATGGAATTGCAACAAGAAAGCGGCGTTACAACAGAAGCGGAACGCCCCTATCCCCAGCGGCGGGATAGTTTGAAAAATATTGTGGACAGAAGCTTTGTGGTCTCTGTGGCTTCCATCTTATATGCCATTCCATTGCTTGTGTGTCTGTTGGTTGACTGGATGCTGGACGGCGTTTTTTCCTGGTCAATCATCGCCACGGTGGGCATTTTTCTCAGCTGGGGCATATTCTTTTTGCCGGTTTTGTTTGAGAAAAAATATTTTGCCCTCTACACAGCAGCAGATTTAGGCTTGTTGATAGCCCTCTTTGTTACCATTGGCTGGTATACCGGAAATTACGGGTGGATTTGGGTGCTTGGCATGCCCATTGCTGTCCTTTTATATGGCATCTGTAATTTGCTGGCGTATCTGCGTATGTTTGGTGCCTTGCAGCGAAAGCTGTATTTAAGTGCAATGGTATTGGCGCTGAGTGGGTTGCTTTGCGTGGTGGTTGAAATATTAGAATGGATTTACGAAACCAGGATACTGCAATTGCCCAAACAATTTGAATACTGGTCTGTCATTGTTTTTATTTCCTGCTTTGTCATAGCAGGCGTATTGTGTTATATTGAAAAGAAGAAGCGATTGAAGAAAAGTTTACAAAAAAACTTACATATATAAAGGAAGAGAAGGGAGTTTTGCAACATGCAAACGGTAAAAAAGAGAGAAGAAATTGATATTCAGGATAAATGGCGGTTAGAAGACATTTACAAAAACAATCAACTTTGGGAAGATGATTTAAAAAAGGTGGTGGAACTTTCCAAAAACGTGGCGGCTTATGAAGGCAAGCTGGCAGAAAGTGCGGCTACTTTGTATGCGGCATTGACGGATAGGGATGCAATGGACGCTTTGGCGGAAAAAATATTTGTCTATGCCAGAATGCGTCGGGACGAGGATAATGCCAACGGCCTCTATCAGAGCATGGTAGAACGGTGCAACGCTGTCATTACCCAAGTATTTGCAGCCATTGCGTTTTTCCTACCGGAACTGACAGCCATTTCCCCGGAAACGTTGGAATCCTATATGCAGCAAGAGCCGGGATTAGAGGTGTATCGATTTACCTTTGAAAAAATCCAGCACAACAAGGAGCATGTGCTTTCGCCGGCGGAAGAAACCTTGTTGGCCCAGGCAAGCGATATTACCGATGCTGCCCACGATATTTTTAACATGTTCAACGATGCGGATATCCGCTTTGACAATGTAACAGATGAAGCAGACAATGAAGTGACTTTGACAAAAGGCCGCTATATTGCATTTATGGAAAGCAAAGACCGCCGGGTAAGAAAAGAAGCCTTCGATGCTTTGTACAAATCCTATGATGCTGTTCGGAACACCCTGGCTGCCATGTATGCGGCCAATGTAAAAAGCGATAAGTTCCAGGCAACGGTGCGGAAATATGATTCTTCTTTGGAAGCTTCTTTACACGGCAACAATATTGACCTCTCCGTTTACGACAATCTAATTGCCACCATCAATGCCAATCTGCCCAAGTTGGACGACTATCTGGCGGTGCGCAAAAGAGCGTTGGGGCTGGACGAACTCCACATGTACGACTTGTATGTTCCTATGGTTTCTGATATTGAGAAAAAGTACACCTTTGAAGAAGCAAAGGAAATTGTGTTAAGGGCATTGGCGCCTTTGGGGGAACAATATGTGGCGGATGTGAAGGATGCTTTTAACAGTGGCTGGATTGATGTGTATGAAAATGAAGGAAAGACCGGCGGGGCCTATGCTTGGGGAACCTATTTAACCCATCCGTATGTGCTGCTAAACTTCTCCGGGAACACAGATTCTGTGTTTACCCTGGCACATGAAATGGGACATGCCATGCATACCTATTATTCTCACAAAAAACAGCACTACACAAATGCCACGTACACCCTGTTTGTGGCAGAGGTGGCATCCACCGTTAACGAAAGTCTGTTGATTCAGTATTTGTTGCAACATACAGAAGATAAGAAGGAGCGGGCATATTTGCTCAATCACTATTTGGAAGAATTCCGGGGAACGGTTTTCCGGCAGACCATGTTTGCAGAGTTTGAGCAGATTGTACACGGGAAAGCGGCTGCAGGGGAAGCGTTGACCACCGATTTGTTGTGTGAAATTTATTATGGTTTGAATGAAAAATATTTCGGCAGACAGGTAACGGTGGACAAGACCATTGCAATTGAGTGGGCAAGAATTCCCCACTTTTACAGAAGTTTTTATGTCTATCAGTATGCCACCGGTTTTTCTGCGGCAACCGCATTGTCTACTGCCATCTTAAAAGAAGGACAACCGGCAGTAGAACGGTATTTGAACTTTCTGGCAAGCGGCGGTTCTAAGTATCCCTTGGATTTGTTAAAGGATGCAGGGGTGGATTTGTCCACACCGGCAGCGGTAGAAGCGGGTTTAGAACGATTTGGAGAAATGGTAAAGGAATTGGACACTTTAGTGTAAGGAAATGGCATTTGGTAGAAACGATGAAGAAATTGTGGCAGCATAAGTGGATTCGATTGATTGGCAAACTGGGCATAGTAGCAATTACCCTATGTCTGGTTGCCTTTTTGTTTGTAATGATGATACAGGGCTATGTGAAAAGTATGGCCACAACCGCAGGGGTTGCGTCTTATGAAACCATGGACACCTTACTGGCAGAAGAAGAACCCTACGATGCGGTAATTATTCTGGGAGCACGGGTATATTCCGACACCACGGTTTCTGCCGTTTTAAGGGATAGATTACTTACCGGCTATGAAGTGTACAACCGGGGATATGCTTCTAAAATTATTGTGTCCGGAGACCACGGGCAGGAAGGATATGACGAAGTGGTAGCCATGAAGACCTTTCTGATGGAACTGGGTGTGCCGCGGGAAGATATTTTTATGGACCACGCCGGGTTTAACACCTATGACAGTATGTATCGGGCCAGAGATATTTTTCAAGTAGAACGAGCCGTGGTGGTTACCCAGGAATTTCATATTTTCCGGTCTGTGTATTTAGGAAGCCAACTTGGTATGGAAGTGGTTGGTATTACTTCTGACTTAGACAATTATGCAGGGAGGGTTTATAACGAGGTGCGGGAAACTTTGGCACGGACCAAGGCTGTGTGGGATGTGGAAATTGCACAACGCCCGCCTCACCATTTAGGCACAGCGATTCCGGTACAGAGCACCAGCGGTTTGGAGACAGAGGATGAAAAAGCCGCAGCAATGTTTGATGAAATGGAGGGGTTTTTATAACCATGGACGCCATTTCT
>CAYMRI010000019.1:0-7007 GCA_964392835.1 uncultured Eubacteriales bacterium | reverse complement strand
TTTCTTTGCTAATCAAACCAGCATCTTCTCTTTGCAATATGCGGTGCAAATATTGTTTTTATCACGATGTGGCGGAAAATCGGATGACACCATCTTATGGTATTATGACGGAAGCTACGGTGGAGCAGTTACTGACGCGTGTTTGGGAGTATGTTGGCGAAACTGCACAAATACATTTTGCTTTTCAAGGAGGAGAACCCACCTTGGCAGGCCTTTCTTTTTATATTTTTTTTGTGGAACAAGTTGCAAAACGAAAATTGCCGGCACAAACTGTGTCCTATTCCATACAGACCAATGGATTGGTGTTGGATGAAGCTTGGTGTTGCTTTTTACACCAACACAATTTTTTGGTGGGACTGTCTTTGGATGGCAGTGCGGAGCTTCACGACCTACATCGGGTGGACAGCAAAGGCGTAGGCACTTACAGTTGTATTGCCCAATCCATACAATGCATGGAACGGCATCAAGTGGAATATAATATCTTATCGGTGGTTACCAGAGCCATGGCAAGAAAACCGGAAAAAATATGGAACTGGTATGTGGCAAAACGGTTTCAGTATCTTCAGTTTATTCCTTGTTTAAGTCCTTTTGCAGGTTCCGGTGAGGAAAAATACGCATTGACGCCTCAAGATTACGCATCATTTCTCGTTACTACGTTCCGTGGCTGGAAGCGCCAGCTGGAGGGGGGCAATTATATCAGTGTTCGCTTGTTTGATAATTTGGTCATGCTACTCAAAGGCTATCCTTCCCAGCAATGCGGGTTGTTGGGCCGTTGTAGCCAGCAATGGGTGATTGAGGCGGATGGAGGGGTGTACCCCTGCGATTTTTATGTGCTGGATGACTACCGTTGTGGGAATATTTGGGAAATGTCCTTTGGAGAAATGGAGCAGGCACCGGCGACCAAAGCGTTTTTACAGCCGGAAGCAACCTTACATCCTCAGTGTGCCACTTGTAAAGTTTTCAAACTCTGTGGCGGCGGTTGCAAACGGTATCGGGACTTTTATCATAGCAAGGAAGGGTACTGCCCTTATCAGGCATTTTTATATGCCATCTTGGGAGAATTGATGGAGGTGGCGAAGAAGTTACAATAAGAAGGAGAGACACATGATTTTTGTTTTGGGTGTAGCCACATTTGTTGTGTAGCCAATACTTTGTCGCACTGCGGTGGTGGACACCATGACAGATAGGATTGTGGATGCCTTAGGTGGGTTGGTCATATCTATTCTAGAATCACGGGTAAATGATATTTATAAAATTATATGTTGCTCCCTTGACATCTTCACAATTTATTCATATATTTAAAACGACAAGTATGTGAAAAACATAACGAAGTCGTATAAAGTTGTATATAAGAAGCAGAGGATGTGACAAAATGATAAAAAAATATGTAGCAGATTTGAAAAAAGAGTTTGCAGGATACAACGGCTCTAAGTTTACCAAAGATTTGATGGCAGGGCTTACGGTTGCGGCGGTGGCTTTGCCATTAGCGCTTGCGTTTGGTGTCAGCTCCGGGGCAGATGCGGCTTCCGGTATGATTACGGCTATCTTTGCAGGGATTATCATTGGTATTTTAGGCGGTGCTTCCTATCAGATTTCCGGTCCGACGGGAGCCATGTCCGCCATCTTGCTGACCTTGTCGGCACAGTACGGCATTGGCGGGGTGCTTCTGGCTGGATTTTTATCCGGTGTGCTCCTGCTTTTGGCGGCGCTGTTTAAAGTAGGTAAGCTGGTTTCCTATATACCGGCACCGGTCATTACCGGCTTTACCTCCGGGATTGCTATTATTATTGCCTTAGGGCAAGTGGACAACTTCTTCGGCACGGTATCCCAAGGAGAAAACGCCATTGCCAAGCTGATTTCCTATGGAGAGCTTGGTTTTTCTCCCAACTGGTGGGCATTCCTGTTCGGCGCTATTGTGGTGCTGATTATGGTGGTGTATCCGAAAAAATGGAATGCCGTTTTTCCATCTTCTTTGGCAAGTATCGTTGTAGCTTGCATCGTAAACTTTATTTTAAATCCGGATGCGGCCACCTCTACTGTAGCGGAAGTAGGGTCCATTCCACAAAGCATTATGACAGGGGACAGTCTGCTGCTGAAAGGGTTTGATTTTTCCAATATCACAAGTTTGATTATGCCGGCTATCTCGATTGCGGCTTTGGGGATGATTGAAAGCTTGCTTTGCGGTGCCAGTGCGGGAAAAATGAAGGGGGAAAAATTAGATGCCACCCGGGAGTTGGTGGCCCAGGGTATCGGCAACATGGTAATTCCACTGTTTGGCGGTGTACCGGCTACAGCTGCCATTGCCAGAACTTCCGTTGCCATTAAATCCGGTGGACAAACCAGATTGGTCAGCGTTTTTCACTCCATTACTTTGCTGCTTTCCATGTTCCTGTTAGGCGGCGTTATGTCCAGAATTCCTTTGGCAGCCTTGGCAGGGGTGTTAATGGTAACCGCCTTTCGTATGAATGAATGGGCGTCCATTAAAAAATTCTTCTCCCACAAGTCATATACTGCCATTTTACAATTCTTCATTACCATGATTTCCACAGTGGTGTTTGATTTGACGGTTGCCATTGTCATTGGTATTGTAGCGGCTATGCTGTTCTTTGTGTTAAAGAGCTGCCGTTTGGAAATTACGGTAAAAGATATTCGACCGGAACGTTTTTCTGCACTGGATATTACCGGGGATTACGATAGAGCCCGTATTATCTATCTGACCGGCCCACTTTTCTTTGGCACGCAGGACAAGCTGACAGAGGCTTTGCACAACCTGGAAGATGTGGATACTTTTATTTTTGGCTTGCGTGGTGTGCCCAGTGTGGACGACAGCGCCATTGAAGAATTAAGTGCGCTCCAGGAAGAGTTCCGAGGAAAAGGCATTCAAATGTTGTTCTGCGGCGTGAATACGGAAGTAAAAGATAAATTTAATAAAGAAGGCCTCACCCAGGAACTGGGAGAAGCCTGTTTTTACGACGATGTCATTACTGCCGTTCAAAATCTTGCGGAGATAAAGGCCTCTTACGAAGAAGACCAATTTTCTGTGTAATCATGAAATAAGCGCATCTACAATAGCGATGCCGGCGCTGGTCCCAATCCGACTTGCGCCGGCTTTTATCATTTCTCCGGCGGCCTTTGCATCCCTTATGCCGCCGGACGCCTTTACCAGCACCGGCGCATTTGCGGCAAACAACTGCACATCCTCTACGGTTGCGCCGCCGCTGCCAAAGCCGGTGGAAGTTTTTAGGAAGTCAATCCGTGTTTCTGCGGCAGCCCGGCATAAAACCAATTTTTCCTCCCGGGTCAAATAGCAGGTTTCTGTAATCACCTTGCAAAGCTTGCCTGCCTGGTGGCACAACTCGGTAATCTTTTTCATTTCTTCCAGCACATAAGCGGTATCCCCACTTTTTAATTTGGTCAGGTTCACCACATAGTCAATCTCGTCGGCGCCTTGTTCCATTGCCTGCGCCGCCTCGAAGCATTTTGCCTCAATGGAAACCTGTCCGGAAGGGAAGCCTACTACACAACCCAGATTTGTCACGCTGCCTTTTAAAAAGGGCTTGCAAAAAGGCACCTGGGCAGAATACACCATCAGAGTGTGGAAATCATAGGGCAGACTTTTTTCTATAAAAGCCGCCAGCTCCTGCTCTGTTACATAAGGTTTTAATAAGGTTTGGTCAATTTGCATGGCCATGTCTTTTTGCGCTTGTGTTAGGTTCATCATGGTTCTCTCCTTTTTCTATTGTATTGTGTCGTGGTCGTGGTTTCTGCGTTTTAGTCGATTTCGCCGAGAAGTGCAGAAACTTTTGCCATTGTTTCTGCATTTTTTTCAAAATCAAGCCAAAATGCAGAAACTTTTACCCTTTTTGGCCCATTGTTTCTGCATTTTTCCTCAAAAGGCACCGGAATGCAGAAACTTTACAACGGCACACATACTATTCCAGTCTCGCCCGCCGTTCTGCCAACAGCCAATCTACCATGCGGCCGTAACTGTGGACACCATCATCCTGTCCGTTTGCCTGCAGATAGGAATTGTTTACAGAAGTGGCAATTTCCTCTACCGGTCCTTCAAACTGGTTCCAGAAGGCGTTGCTGGCTGAGGAATCCCGGTGGTATCCCCCATCTACTGTAGCATGAATTTCCCAAGCCAGGTCAGCATTGTGAGAATACAGGGCATTAATGGAATAGATATAGGCTACATAATAACCGGAATATTGAAAATCCACATCGTCATGGGCACGGCAGGCCAGAAAGGCAACGAAGTTTGCCTCATCTTCCCGAGGAAAACCCTGTTGATGTGCCATTTCATGCATCATGGTATGCGGCAGGGAACAATCCGGCGTCCGGCTGTTCACATTGGCCTCAAAGGTATAGGGGATAAAAATCCCGGTAATGCCCATATAACAAAAGGCGGTAGAGGTCATTAAATACTGGGGTTGGCAATAGGTGCCACCAAAAAGCGCCTGATAATCTATGGTGTCACTTTCCGTTGCAGCCAGGTTTTCATAGCCTGCGTCCGCCCGCTTTGCCAAATCTTCTTTGGTATCTGCAATGCGCATCACGCCATCTTCTGTTTCTTCCACCAAGGGTCGTAGGCGGTTGATGTGTTCTGCCAGCTCCCGGCAAAGGTCTGCCAGTTCTTCCTCGGAAGATTCCTGTACCGTATACTGCAAATTCTCTTCCAAGGTGTGTCGGGAAAAATTCCACGCCCAAAGGGCGTAAAAGGCGCTATACAAAATAGATGCCAAGCAGAGGGCCAGGGTAATGAAGTTCAGCAGGGGCTTGTAGGGTTGCTCCGCTTTTCTGCGCTTATTGCGCACGGTCTTTATTATGCACACAATCAGGTAAGTCAAAACGGCTACGATGGCAGCGATAATCAACACTTCTGCCATGGAAAAGGGAAACAGCCCAAAGAAAGCGCTTATGGGCTGGGAAATCATCCGGTACCACCCTCTGGCAATGTATTGTTCCGTAATATCCGGATTGGCTGCAAAAATGGCAGACAGCACCGTGACCACAAGGGCCAACAGCACCGAGGCCAGTATGATATAAAATTGTTTCGATTTCAAAAATTGCTTCCAGTTCATGTTCATCATGTTGCTATTGTAACACGGCATCGGAAAAAAGGGAATCATCCAAGAAACCGACCTATTTTTACCAAAACAGCATTGAGATGGAAAAAATACGAGAATCTCCTAAATCAAATTCTTTCGGAGGAATAGGAAACTTCTCTGTGTGAAAAAATTTCTTTTCTAATCATGACACTTCTTGTCATGATTAACTTTTATAATGCATTATGTAAAAAGTGTTTGACAAACATTTGTTCGTGGTATATAATGGAAACACAAGTGGAACGGAGCGTTCCACATGAAAGGAGAAGTACCTTATGCCACAAAAGAAGAAAGAGACCATGACGGCAATACAAACATTTGTAAATGATTTTTACCTGCAGTATAAGATCACGCCCAGTCTCAGAGAAATTGCACAGGGGGTTGGTATTGGCAAGACCACGGCCTACCGATATTTACATACTATGCACGAAACCGGTATGTTGCAGTATGACGGAAAGGAAGGGGTATCCACTGCATTCATAGAAAAGGCGCGCTTTGATTCCACTATGATTGCGGTTTTGGGTAGAATTGCCTGTGGAGCACCCACCTTTGCACAAGAAGATGTAGAAATGTATGTAGAATTGCCAACAGCGCTTTTGGGAGAAGGGAAATTTTTCTTCTTACGAGCCAAAGGAGATTCCATGATAAATGCAGATATTTATGATGGAGACTTGGTGCTGATTCGGCAACAGAATACTGCGGAGGAAGGAGACATTGTAGTTGCTTTGTTAGAGGATGACGCTACCTTAAAGACCTATTATAGAGACGAGCAACGGCAATGTATCCGATTGCACCCGGAAAATGAAACGTATCAGGACATTTACGCTAAGAATGTACAGATACAGGGTGTAGCAGTTAAGATTTTAAAAGACATTAGGAGGAATTAGGAAATGGAGTATAGAATTACATGTCCCTTTTGCGGATGGGTAATTATGCATGTAACGCCCAGCACGGAAATTCGCACGCAGTGCCCCAAATGCAATCTGCCATTATGGATGAAAATAGAAGAAAAGGGGATTTGCATTTGTAACAGTAACGCAAAGAAAGGGACAAAAGGCACAAGCAAAGATACAAAAAGCGCATAAGAAAAGTGCTTTTGTGAAACAAAATTGAAGAAGGAACATTTATTGATGCCGTAACGGCGCAAGAGAGTTGGACTTGTTAAACAGTCAAGAGGAACCTGATAAATGGATTTCATCACAGAAATGTGATGGGTCTATTTGTCAGGTTCTTTTTTTGTTTTTGCAAACAAAAGAGAGGAGCAAAAGGCAGATGGAACAACAAACATATTTTTTACGTCTTTATGATATTTCCTTCCCTGTCAGCCGGGAACAGTATCAGGACTACTATAAAGAACAAAATCGCTGGGCCTATTTACAAAAGTTGGACAGCAAACACAAACTTGCCTACTACTACGCCCTGGACACTGACGAATACACCGGGGAGGAAATTTTGGAAGACACCGCATTGTCTGTCGAGGATATGGTGGAACAGAAACTGCTGTTGGAGCAACTGACAAGCAGCATGGCACAACTGGCACCGGAGGAAAAAATGCTGGTGGAAGAGCTGTTTTGGAAAGGAAGGACAGAGCGGGAGGTAGGTGTGGAGCTGAAGGTGCACCCGACAACCATACATTACCGAAAAGAAAAAATTTTATTAAAGCTAAAAACACTATTAATAGGGAGCTTAGAAGAAAAGAAAGTGGCGTGAAAAAAATATTTTAAAATTTTTCAAAAAATTTTTCAGCAAACCTCGACTTTTTTACCTTATAGAAGTGAAAGGGTCAAAAAAGGCAAAGTCCGGACGGCCTTGAGAGACACCTTCACCTGAACCTTGACAATTAAATAGAGAAAGGAACGGTAGCTGAAATAGGCGTAATATCCGATTCTGCATCAAAAG
>CAYMRI010000018.1:0-19049 GCA_964392835.1 uncultured Eubacteriales bacterium | reverse complement strand
GGGTCCGCGCTGTGGGAAATGGCCTCCCCTGCCTTTCTGCCGTTGGGGGTTGCCCCTAAATTCTGCCCTAACCAGCCGATGACGCCATGAGAAAACAGTCCCGGAATCATTTCATAACCATCTTTGGTAGGCGTATCTTTCATCAAGTGTGTATACTTGTCAGCAATTTTATCCGCCCAAGCATCGGATAACGTACCGCCGTTGCCGTAACGAGGAATATTTTTCATCATAAGACGGATGGCTTCCTGGCCTTCATAGTTATTTTTCAAAACTTCATAGAGTTCTTCCCATGTAATTCTCTTTTCATTGACCACCCGCTGTTCAATAGCACCAAAAGAGTCCGCCACCGTAGCAAGACCAACGCCGTCGGCATTCAGATTATAAATATCCACACCGCCATCCACCGCATCCAAACCTCTTTCAATAGGACCGTGACAGAATAAATTGATGACCATTTCCGGTGTGTTCCGTCCGTGGTGTGCCATATGCCAATCCATACCATCCTTCATAATATCTACAGAAATCTGCAAATGTTCACAATACCGTGCCCATAACGCTTCCATACTTCTTTCATTGGCCGGATCTGCCATCATATCATCCAAAGCCAGCAACAAAGGCTTTACCAAACAAACTCTGGACACGTCCTGCAAACAATACTCAACTCCCGGAAGCGCCGTCCAGTTACAGCCGACTTTGGCACGAAGTCTGGCCAACCCCAAAGGAGCACTATTTTTCCGATAGCCCGCATCCAAACCACCGGAGCAGGAATAATTGACACCGGTACCGTCCTCAAATAAATAGGTCACCGCTCTATGGAACAAGTCCGGATTGTATCTATCATGCAAACGCAATGCAATGTGAGAAGGAATGCGGAGTTGATGCACCGCTTCTAAAATCAAAAAGGACATTTGGCTGGACAAGTCGTGTCCGTCTGCAGGATGAGGCCCGCCGATTTGAGAATAGTGGGTGTCATTAATCAGCAAGCTGGCAATATACCAAACCACTTCATCATCCGTAATAATACCCGCCTTGCTGTCCGCCTCATAATAAGGGCGCAATAATTCATCCAACTGGCCCATGGCACCGCTGGTATAATACATTCTGGAGAAAGTTTGGAACCAGCAAAGGAACTGCACTGCTTCCCGCAATGTTTTTGGCGGTTGGGTTAACAGATTTTCGTTAACCTCTGCTATTTTTTCCAAATTTGCCTTTTTAAAGGGGTCTTCCTCTGTCAAGGCCATTTCCTTGGCTGCCTTTGCATGCCGTTCTATAAAGGCCAACATGCCCAATACTGTATCCTCTTCCCCATCGTAAAAATCCGTATTCTCCGGATTGTTTAAATAACGGAACCGACGGATTTTTTCCAGCACACCGGTAAAACCCAAGTCTAAGCCAATGCGCATATCCGGGCACATATGATTCATGGCACCAATGCCTGTCTGCACAAAATTATACTTTGCATGCAGTTCTCGCAAATGTTCCGGCCTGTCTTCCGGACGCCAGCCACCAAGTCCGGGCACCGTCCCAAACCAAGCCCCCGCCAACGCACTGTTGGGATTAATATAAGCAGGATGATATTCTGTGAGCCAAAGCCGGAAATTATGGCCGATGGCCTTAGGGCCGTAAGCCTTTCCGTCAGGAGAGCCTTCATAGGGTGGAAACCCCTCACAATGAGGTAATGGAATCATACCGTGGTCATCGTTATCAATATACCCGATTTTATCCAGTTTCATCTGGTTGTACATAAGCTTGGTTTCTCTCATGCTGTTGATACAATCTTTGTAAATTTGTTTCATAAAGGCCACCTCTTTCTACTTGATTAACGCCCGAAGGGCTTCCATTTTTTCTTCTGATGGTGTGAAAAACGCTTCTTGCTTCATCCCAAGGGTTTCTGATTTTGACAATCCCAAATTGTGATAAGGCATCAATTCGTAATATAACGGATGCACAAACTCCTGCAAAAATGCTACCATATTTCCAATTTCTTCCTCCGTATCATTGACTCCGCCAATAACCGGTGTTCTAACGGCATATTCACAACCCAAAGCAGACAATTCAGGCAATCGTTTTAAATTTTCCCGAATGCGTGCGCCGTCATTGCCTACATATTTTTCATGCAATGTGGGGTCATAAATTTTAAAATCGCATAGAAACAAATCCACATAAGGCGCTGCTGTCAGCACCCTTTCAAAAGGAATGTTCAGTGCGGTTTGTATGGTCGTATGTAAATTGTGTTTTTTGAAAAGTTTTAAAAGTTCTATTAAAAAATCAAACTGCAAAAATGGTTCTCCACCGGAAATGGTCACGCCGCCTCCCGATTGTTTATAGTAAGGCTCATCCTGTAGTACCTCTTGCAACACTTGCTGAGCGGAGCGTTCCTCTCCACATAACACTAATGCATTGGCAAAGCAAGAATCCACGCATTTCCCGCAACCTACGCACTGTTCTCTTTGAAAGATGCGCTCCCCTTGCTCTCCATCTACCATAATTTTATGACACCCGTTAGGGCAGATAGAAAAACACGAACCGCAGCCGATACATTTATTCCAGTAGGTTTGTATCTGAGGCTTAATCTGTAATGATTCCGGATTGTGGCACCACAGACATCTGTTGTTACATCCTTTCAGAAACACAGTTGTCCGGATTCCCGGTCCATCATGGATAGAAAAACGTTGTATGTTAAATACAGTACCCATACGCATGCCTTTCTCTCGTCACAGTATTTTTATTGTGCTTGCCTATCCCCAGTATAGTGGAAAGAAATTCAAATTTCAACTATTTTAAGCCTTTTTCTCTAACATAGCTTTCTTCGCTACTTCTGCACAGGTAGCCGCATCCGGTGTGTAATAATCTGCACCGATTTGCCGGGCAAAACTGTCATTGATAGGTGCTCCGCCTATCATTACAATATATTTCTCTCTGAGTCCTTTTGTTACCAGTCCATCAATCACATCTTTCATTCCCGGCATAGTCGTAGTAAGCAATGCAGACATGCAAATCATATCTGCCCCTACTTCTTCTGCACTTGCAATAAAGGTATCTGCATCCACATCCACACCCAAGTCCGTTACTTCAAAGCCGGCACCCCGCAACATCATGGACACCAGATTCTTACCAATATCATGTAAATCCCCTTTTACCGTGCCAATGACAGCACGACCTACCGGTTGGTTGCCAATCTCTGCAAGTTTTGGTTCCAACACCGCAAGCCCTGCATTCAACGCCCTGGTTGCCACCAACACCTCCGGCACAAAGATTTCATTCTTTTTGAACTTTTCACCGATAACCATCATACCGGACAACAAACCGTCCTCTAAAATTTCTTTGGGGTTATAATTTTCTGCAATCGCCTGTTCCACCAAAGCCTTTACATTCTTGGCTCTTCCTTTTTGTAAAAATTCTGATATTTCCTGTATTAATGCCATACCCATTCTCCTTACATTCCGGTTGTGGTTTTTGTATCATTATGATATATTCATTATGACATTTTTTGTAATTGTTTTTATAATTTTTTTTGGAAATTCAAAAACTTTTTTTAGATTTGAGAGGGAAACATGAAAGAACCATATCTTTATTCCTTTATGAAAGAAGAAAAATTAAAAGAAGCATTGGAAGCGTTTTACACCTGTATGGAATTGCCCATTCAAGTCATGGATGAAAATGGTGCTCCTTTGTCTTCCTTTGGTGTCTCCGGTAGTTTTTGCAACCTGTTTGGAAAATATCTTCCTGCCAACGACACCTGTGAGAAACTCCACAGCAAAGCGGCACATCAGGCATATGAATTGGGAGAAACCTACATCTTTTCCTGTCACGCAGGGCTGAGCCATATTATTTTTCCGCTGGTTAATAAAACCACCATCTTCGGGTCTGTGCTGGTAGGTCCCTTTTTAATGGAAGAAGCAGATTCCCTTTTGTTTTTAGATTTGGAAAAGAGATACCACATTCCGGTGCAGGGTCTTTTGGAACTGTACGACACCATTTCCACTGTGCCGGTATTACCACCAAACAAAGTAACCCAAATCAGCCGGTTGCTTTACTGCCTGTTTTCCGGCTTAATTGCCGACAGCAAGCAGCATTTGATTATGAATCAGGAAAAATTCCACCAGCAATCTAAAATCAATGAATCCATACAGATGTACAAGAATTGTGGCGAAACGGATATGCAAAACTATCCTTATGACAAGGAAAAAGACTTGATTACCAAAGTAAAAACCGGATGTATTCCGGAGGCAAAGGCCATTTTGAATGATTTGCTGGGATATCTTTTCTTTGCCCAGGGCAACCGTCTGGAAATCATAAAACTTCGTGCTACCGAGCTTTGTACTCTGCTTTCCCGCGCTGCTATGGAAGGCGGCGGTGTACCGGAGCATATTTTAGCGGTCAACAATCAATTTTTACAAGCCATTCCTGCCATGCGTACATTGGATGAACTGTGCTATCAGTTACAGGAAGCCATTGATGCTTTTTCAGAAAGCATGTTTAGCGCCGTTCCCGGTAAAAACAATGAACTGATTAAGAAAGCGATTCTTTATCTTTCCAAGCATTATATGGATCCACTGACGTTAGAGGACGCTGCCCAACAGGTAGGCCTGAACCCGGCGTATTTTTCCACCCTGTTTAAGCAATCCTGCGGCACTTCCTTTAAGGAGTATTTAAACCGTATTCGCATTGAGGAGGCAAAACGGCTCTTGTCCAACACAGATTACCCCATTTTAAGCATTGCCATGTCTGTGGGCTTTGAGGACCAAAGTTATTTTGCTAAAGTCTTCAAAAAATACACCGGTCTTACCCCCAAGCAATTTCGTTGATTGAAAAAAAATTCCTTTTTTCTATAGAAAACGCCAAAAACAGACTGGTGCCTTGGATATACTGTCATTAGAGAAAAAATAAACGGAGGTATCTTTTATGAAACGGAACATGACGCAATGGTTGCAAGAGACACTGGCAGTGCCGCAAAAAAAGGCTATGCCTATTCTTTCTTTTCCCGGCACCCAAATCATAGGCGCTACCGTTTTGGACTTAGTGCAAAACAGCACATACATGGCGAATTGCATGAAGGCAATTGCTGACCGCTACAACACAGGTATTTCCGTTAGTCTCATGGATTTATCCGTAGAAGCGGAAGCCTTTGGATGCCAGGTACATTTTTCTCAAAATGAAATCCCCACCATTCATAACCCGTTGGTTACCACTTTGGAAGAGGCGGAAGTTTTGGTTGTCCCGGAAGTAGGTGCCGGCAGAACCGGCATTTGTGTGGAAGGGATTCGTCTGGCCACTGAAAAAATTACCGACCGCCCTGTGTTTGCAGGCATCATCGGTCCCTATTCTCTGGCCGGTCGTTTAATCGGTATGACAGATATTATGATTAACTGCTACGAGGAACCGGAAATGGTGGAAATGGTCTTACGCAAAGCCACCGACTTTTTAATCACTTATGCCAAAGCTTTTAAGGCGGCAGGCGCCAACGGCATTGTCATGGCAGAGCCTGCTGCCGGATTGTTATCCCCTTCTTTGTTGGAGGAATTCTCCACCCCATATGTGCAGGAAATTCTAAAGGCAGTGGAAGACGATTCCTTCCTGGTCATCTATCACAACTGCGGCAATATTACGCCGCTGCTTTCCAAAATCAAAGAGATTGGCGCCAAAGCCTATAGTTTCGGCAACGCCATTGCTTTGGAAGATGCTTTGGCGGTAATGCCCTCGAACTGCATGATTATGGGAAATTTAGACCCTGCCGGCGTCATTAAGGGTGGCATGCCTGACACCGTCAAGGCAGATACCTTGGCATTATTGAATAGTTGCAGTAAGTATGGCAATTTTATTCCTGCCAGCGGCTGTGACATTCCCCCGGATGCACCACTGGAGAATATTGCTGCGTTTATGGACGCGGTGGATGGGTTTTATGCAGGCGTTAAGACCCGTGTACTGCATTTTAATAATTTTTGAGGAAAATGCAGTACAAAACAGCCAAAATGTACTGCATTTTTTCGTTTTTCTTTAAAAATGCAGTACACTTATTTCTGCATACTCTCGTAGCAGTTTTGCATACATCTTATAATCTTCTACACTAACTGATGGTGGTGTTTGATGGTCTACACTTGGAATATACCGACCACTTTTCATAGCAGGCAACAGTCGTTCAAATTCTGCCCGCAAAGCGTCCTCGCCCAAATGCATAATCAATTTATTGTAACCGCCTATCATAATCCACTCCGGATGTTGAGCACGAATACGATTCACATCCACACCGGCCTGCCGCTCCAACGGCAATACCCCTGCAATACCGGCTTCTTTGAACCAAGGAATCAGGGGTTCTACATTCCCGTCTGTGTCAATTAACACTTTCACCCCATATTCCTTCAGCAAAGGGATCACCCGCTTATAATAGGGCAACATAAATTCATCATAACAAGCCTTAGAAAGCATGGGGCCCAGATTATAGGACATGTCTTCTGCAAAGGTCATAAATTCCGGTTGCCAAACCGGCAAAATTTTCTCTAAACATTTGATATGATAGTCCGCCAAATCAGAATTAATCTGATGTAACAGTTCCGGATAATCATAGAAAGAATACAAGTGATTTTCAATGCCAAACAAGGTTCTGGGAAACCAGAAAAAACCTTCCAGGGTCAACCAGGTGGCATAATCTCCTTTATCATGTCCCTCTTTCCAGGCAAGTACCTGTTGATATGCCCGCTCTAACTCCGCATCAGAATACAAATATTGTTTCAAAGCCTCGTAATCTGCCTCATCCTTCATAATTTCGCCACCGTGACGGCTTGGTCCGGGGCATCCCG
This sequence comes from uncultured Eubacteriales bacterium, assembly GCA_964392835.1. Lineage (GTDB taxonomy): Bacteria > Bacillota > Clostridia > UBA1212 > CASDQQ01 > CAYMRI01. The sequence continues at coordinate 12,252 of CAYMRI010000018.1, read as the reverse complement.
GCCCTCTGGGACCAATCCAGATTTGTCGCAAAGGATCTAATCCAAAATATTCCTGTAAGGTATCCGGTCCGGTAATACGAGGCGCTCCCTGTTCTACCCAACGATTGGTGGTCTGATCCCACCAACCGGCCCACTCTACCATAGGCAATCTATCTGGTTTTTCTCCGTTTAATACAGCTTTTACACGTTCTCTGTTTGTCATAGGATACCTCTCGAATTTATTCTTGTGCAAAGAACATTGCACCTATATATAATTCCTGAAACCGCTGATTTCCCGAAAGAGAAATTTCTTTAGAGATTTTGCGAATAAACGATGCTCTTTCTTCATTTTCGTTCTGTTTTACACAAAGCGCTGCGCCACCCAAAGAACTGTTCCCTACCGCAACCACCTTGCCTTTAAAAGCTTCCGGCAATAAGCCGATTTGTATAGCTTTTTCTAAATTCAACTGATACCCAAACCCGCCTGCTACATAAACAGTTTCCAAGTCTTCTGCGGTCACATGGCAGGCCTCCATTAATGTTTCGATGCCGGCACGAATGGCGGCTTTTGCCAATTGTATCTCCCGAATATCCTTCTGGGTCAGCTTCACCGTTCCTATTTGTCCCTCCGCAACAAAAAAACCTTCTTCAAAATAGACGTCCTCCAGCAATCCTGTTTCGTCCAGTAGATTTTCTTTTAATAACTCTGCTACCAATTCTACCACACCGGTACCGCAGAGACCGCAAGGAATACCGTCCCCAATTGTAGTCAAGTTCTTCACCTTGCCATCTTGCAAAGTAACACCACAAACAGCCCCTTCCACACTGCCAACACCGCAAGACAGATTTCCACCTTCAAAAGCGGGGCCTGCCGCCGTAGAAGCAGTAGTAATGCCATGTTTCGTTCCAAGGGCAATTTCTCCGTTGGTTCCCAAATCAATAAACAAGCAAGGCCGTTCTAGATGGTCAAAATTACAAGCAAGCAACCCCGAAACAATGTCTCCTCCTACATAAGTGGAAATCCCCGGCATAATCCATACAGGGCAGGATAGGAAATCTGCACCTAACAGTTGTAGTGCAGACACAGAAGTAGGTCCTAAATCAACCGGCGTAAAGGGTACTACCCCTAAGGTCTCGCAAGAATATCCCATAAGCAAATGTACCATGGTGGTATTGGCAGCAATAACCATCTTTTCCACATCGGATACCACAACCCCTGCTTTTGCCAACAGATTTTCAATGCCGGTCAACAGGTCGCCGCGAATACTCTGTTGCAACGCAGAAAGCTTTCCCCCATTGGCTGCTTGAATCCTGGTAATCACGTCTGCGCCGTAAGCACTTTGATGGTTTTGTAACGTAACGGTAGCAGCGGCAACACCGCTTTGTAGGCCTATCAGTTCCAACGCAATGGTAGTAGTGCCGATATCAATGGCAATACCAAAAGTTTTATCCTCACCCATAGACGCAGTTGCATTCTTTGTGAGGGTATAGTGGGAAACCGCCTGATATTTTCTGTTTTCATAAAAGCGGATGGTGCATGGTTCCTGGGGTTCTGCACAGCAAGCAAGCCGCACACCCTTTTTCTGCTCTTCCACGGTCAGCAAAACGCCATCCTGCGGAGTGATAGGAAGATTCCCTTCCATCAATTGCACCTTGCATTTGCCGCATTTACCTGTGCCGCCACAAGGCGATTGCACAAATAGGCCTTGCTGTACCATTGCCTCTAATAGATGCTGTCCCTCCGGCACATCTACGACTTGCGAACCTTCTTCTGTTACTACCGTAACAGAAACAGGGGGCAGCCGACGCATCATACAATCCCTACGGTGGCATTTTCGACAATCATGCTCTGTTTTCCAACTGTCCGAATCTTCTGTCAACACATACAAAGAGCAACCGGATTTTACCGGATCCAGCATCATACCGGAGGTAATCCCAATACCGGCCAATTTCTCTGCTTGTGTCAGGGCATGGGCAATGCGCTGGGCTTCCATAGGCACATCTAAAGGTGCCTGCAGATTCTTGGCAATTCCTACATTTCTTTTCTTACATTCTTTCCGAATGATTTCCTGCAAAGCACCGCCAAAAGAGAACAAACAGGTATCAGCAATGGCATCTGCCATCATTCCTTTTACAGCATCTCCTTTGGAAAAATATTGACCGCTTAACTGACTAAGGGGCTTTCCGATGGAAATAATCACATAAAGAACTTTTGTATCCACAGGATATTGCGTTGTAGCAAGTTCCGGGTGCATGTGAGAAAAATACAATAACGCTACCGGTTGTGCCAAGGCTTCTGCTTCTGGCGCCAGTTCTTCATAGGCTTCTTTCATCTCACCATAAGCTGGACTGTCTTTTTGACAGTGAATCAGTTTCATTACCATATCCAAATCAGAGGATACTTTAAAATCTTTTAAACAAATCACCTGTTCCGGTTTTGTTGCTTCCATCCTGTCACCAGCTTTCTCTTATACTCTGATGCTACTATCATAACGCTTTCCGGGATTTCTGTCAGTCATTATTTTTAAAAATTTGTAATTTTTTTGTTTTTTACAAAAAAGGAAAGGAATAATAAAATAAATACCAGAAACACTAATCCTATCAAAAGAATTAGGAGGCATTCATTATGTTTAATTTAAGCAATTGGAAACAGGATCACTATGACCTGTATCACCCGTTCCGGGCGTTGGAAGGCTGGGAAAAGGAATTCTGGAATCCTACATTCCGTTCTGATTTCAGAGTGGATTTGCGAGATTGCGGAAATGCCTATTGTATCGAAGCGGATTTGCCGGGTTTTCAAAAGGAAGACTTGCAAGTCAGCATTCAGGAAAATCATCTGATTATCCATGCCAAACGGCAGACGGAGCAGGAACAACAGTCCGCATCCGGTAATTATATTTGTCGGGAGCGTTCCTACGGTTCTTTTAACAGGAGCTTTGATATTTCCGGGGTAAAAGCTGAAGAAATTACTGCAGAATATACGGATGGGGTTTTGAAATTGCATCTTCCTAAAAAAGAGCATGCACAGCCCACCGCCAAGCGATTGGAAATAAAATAAGAAAAGTCTCACGAATCAAATCACACTGCCTTCATCACAAATTGTAACTTCTTCTCTTCCGGTCGCAAACAATACCAGGGAAAGGTGTGGGGACCACAACTTCCGGTGCCAAGGCCTTGTTGCGCAATGTCAATATTCCAAGTAATTTCATCCAGTTCCTTCAAATCATAGGTGTGTCTGGCATCAGAAATCATATTGGCAGTATACTTCCAAGCACTGGTATTGTACAGATTCTGTCCCAGATTACCGTTGACTGCAGCAATTTTTATACCATGTCCTTGGTCGTCTGTCAAAGACGCCCAACGAATATCCCCTCTATTGCCATTTTCCTGGGGATAAATATAATTTACAAACAAGTCCTCCACTTTGGCACTGTACAAGCCTACCACAGCCGCCTGCAACTTATCAACATAATTTTCTTCATACCCTAAGCCATACCAGGTCAAGGTATCGTAAGCTTTAGCTGCCTTAAACTGCAATCCCAGTTTCGGTAACGTTTCAAATCCTGCATCCGGCTTCACATCCAAAGATACCTGCACACAGCCATTACCGCCAATGGTATAAACCACAGTATAGTCTGCTGCATGACAAACCGGGGTATCTACGCAAATAGCAGCGGTTACAACCACACCGTTGGCATTCTGCTCCCAGGTAAACTTCGTTGCCTTTTCCGTAGTCTCTCCTAATTTCTTGTCCGTCCATTCACGACCATAGTGTCCGTCATTGTCCGTTCTTGCCCGGAAAATATTCAGTGCAGAATCCCTCAGCAGTATATTACCACCACATGCATAGCTTACCAAACCGCCGGTAGCTTTACAGAAAGTCACCGTGTAATTCCCTTCAGAAACCTTCAATGCTTCTGCTGTTTCTGCAACATCAAACCGCGGCAAGTTCAACAAAGCAGGCTCATGGGCAACCAACACTTCCACAGGCAATCGAAACTGCTCATAGGCAACCGTATGCCCTGCATCTGCCCAGGAACAATCCTCTTTCAACTTAATTTCTACCAACAGGAAATATTCCGCAGAAGAAGGCTCGACTTTGCCAAAATCAATGGTATATTCCGTGGTGGTATAAGGTGCACCTGCCAAATCAATGATTCCGGAAGCACATACAACGCCGTCTGCTTCCAGCTTCCATGCCCCATAGAATCGGCTTAAATTAGTAAAATCATAATTATTTTCAATCGCAATCTTACCAGCCGCCAAGTCCACTTCCTTGACACTCACATATTCATATATTTTTTTCACTTCTACCATCTTGGGATGGGGTATCCGGTTGGGCCAGATTAAACCGTCACAGCAGAAATTGCCATCGTTGGGCTTGTCGTTAAAATCGCCGCCGTAAGCATACCATTCCTCCCCATCTTCGGTCACCTGCTTAATGCCGTGGTCTAACCATTCCCAAATATAGCCACCGCGAATTTTCTCATAGGTCTTAATGACATCCCAGTAATCCTTCATACCACCAAGGCTGTTTCCCATGGCATGAACATATTCACACATAATCACCGGTTTGTCACAGTTAGGCTCCCTTCCCATGTCTGCCAACCATTCCAGACTGGGATACATACTACTTACCACATCCACAGAAGCCGGAGCGCCGTTTCCTACTCTTGCCGGTTCATAGTGTACCGGACGGGTATTGTCAAAACCGTGAATCCAACCCGCCATCCCATCATGATTGGGACCATAACCGGTTTCATTGCCCAAAGACCACATCATAACGCAAGGATGATTCTTATCCCGCTCTACCATACGAATGGCTCTTTCCAAAAACGCCGCAGAAAAACGGGTGTCCCGGCACAAATCGCACCAGCCGTGGGTTTCCAAATCCGCTTCATCCATAATATAAATGCCGTATTCATCGCACAAATCATACCATTCTTCACAATCCGGATAGTGGGAGGTTCTTACCGCATTGATATTGTGTTGTTTCATAATCAAAATATCTTTCAACATGGTGTCCATGCGTACATATTTTCCGGTCACTTCATCATGCTCGTGACGGTTGACGCCTTTGATATAAATAGGCTGACCGTTCATCAGTATTTTTCCACCCTTGGTTTCCACAGAGCGGAAGCCGATACGGGAGCTGACATATTGTAGGGGCTCACCCGCTTCGTCGATTAAAGTAATGACCAAAGTATAAAGGTTTGGGGTTTCTGCAGACCACAACGCAGGTGCTTTTACCGGCACATCAAACCAGACAGAGCAGTCCAGTTTGCCCGTCATGATATGGACATCTTTGCAGCACTCTGTATCTGCTATCAAATCTTTAGAATTATCATCGTAAAGACTGATTTTTACTCTCTGCAGCGGGCAATCTGTGCGGAGTTCATTACGCACTTTTACTTCCACATTCAATTTGGCATTTTCATAGTTCTCATCCAATATGGTTTTGGAAAAATAGTCCCGAATCTGCACATTTGGTTTACTGTACAAATACACATCTCTGTAAATACCGCTCATCCGCCACATATCCTGGTCTTCTAAGTATGTACCGTCACTCCAACGCAGAACTTCCACCGCCAATTCATTCTCGCCATCCTTTAAGAATTCCGTAATATTGAATTCTGCCGGTGTCCGAGACCCTTGGCTGTAGCCCACTTCTACCCCGTTAATATAAAGATACATGGCAGAATCCACGCCCTGGAAGTAAATGTAAACCTGTCTATCTTTCCATGCATCGGAAATGGTAAATGTTCTTCTGTAAAGACCCACATGATTTTCCTCCGGCACATAAGGTGTGTCCAAAGGAATGGGATAGACAAAGTTGGTATAAATAGGTTCGTCATAACCCAACATCTGCCAGTTAGAAGGGACTGGAATATCATCCCAAGTAGAAACATCATAGTCGGGTTTTGAAAAATCTGCCGGCACATCTGCTACCCTTCTTACCATTTTAAATTTCCAGGTACCGTTTAAGTCCTGTCGATACAGACTGTCCTGCCGGTTTGCTGCAATGGCCTTTTCCAGGCTTTCATAAGGCATCATGGTTGCATGGGCCTGCTCTTTGTTCCGTTCAAAGCACAAAGGGTTTTCCCAATCGTTGAGATGATTTTTTATTTGATGCATAATATCGATCCTCTCTTTCCATTTCAATATCGGAATGATTGTATATTGTGCTTCTTATTGTAACACAATAAATACTGACATTCTATCACAAACAATTATTGCAGGCTTATGTGAATCACCTGGCAGAATAATAAGAAACCTCCGCCAGTTTCCATTCGACAAGTCGAGGGGGGGGAGAAAACCAGCAGAGGTATTTTGGCAATATTCATTTGCAGTACTATTATACAACATAACAAACGATTTTGAAATACATTTGTCGTAAAAATGAAAATTAAATGAACACTTTTTTCAAATATTCTACGCCTTCTGTCAAAGTGCTCCAAATATCTCCTTCCAAAGTTTCTTGTTCTATAATATATGGAAATTCCGGACCCAGCAATTGACAAATGCCTTTAAAATCCACAATTCCCTTTCCTACTGCGCATCCTTCATAGGGGGCAATGGTCTTTACTTCCTTCATGTGAATGGTCCTGCTACGGCCGGCATATTTTTTCAAGTAAGCAACCGGTTCTGCACCACCTACTGTTGCCCAGCATACATCCAGCTGCATACAAACATATTCCGGATCCGTATTGGCATAAAAAACATCCAGCAAATACTCCCCATCTTCTTGTTTGAATTCGTGGGAATGGTTATGATAACTGAGCTGCAATCCATTTTCTTTGCAATAACGCCCTGCTTCATTCATGCTTTCCGCCAAACGCAAAACTGCTTCTTTGTTTTCAAATCCATGCCAAGGAAGCACAATCTGCTTCACCTGCAATTCCTGCATGTTTTCTACTTCCTGTTTCAAGTTATGAAGCACATCGCTGTGACTACTGATAGGCGTCAACCCAACATCCTGCAACATCTTCCCCATTTCCTTCGGCGTAAGTCCATAAAGACCTGCAAACTCTACTGTTTCAAAGCCTGCTTTGGCAACTTTTTGCAGTGTGCCGTAAGCATCCTCTTCCATTTGCCTTCCTACAGAATATAGTTGCAATCCGATTTTCGGTTCCATAAACGCCTCCCGTTTCACATGACCACATTACAGGGTTATTGTAACAGATAAAAATCATTTTGCATAGAATAAATTAATGAAAATTTGTGAAAATCATAGGAGGTTTTTTATGCAAACTGTAAGATTGGGTAGTCGTGGCGCAGATGTAGAATTGCTACAACTGGCATTACAACGTGCAGGCTATTATTTAGGAAATATAGACGGTATCTTTGGCCCCAATACCCAAACCGCCGTTTTACAATTTCAGCAAAATTTCGGATTAACCCCAGACGGCATTGTGGGTACACAAACTTGGAATCACCTTCTCCCTTACATCCGTGGATATTTTGTAAAAACCATACAGCAAGGAGACACCTATTGGTCACTGGCAAATCGGTATACCACTTCCATCCGTGCCATCTCCACAGCCAACCCCAACGTAGACCCCAACAATTTACAGACCGGTCAGCAACTGATTATTCCCTTTGGCTTTCCCGTGGTGCCCACAAACATTACATACACCTCTTACTTAACCACCTACATCATGGAGGGGTTGCGTGTCCGCTATCCTTTTATTCGACAACAAAGCATCGGTCGTAGTGTCATGGGGAAAAATATTCTTGCACTTTCTATGGGCACCGGCTTCAAAGAGGTCTCCTACAACGCCACCCACCACGCCAACGAGTGGATTACTACCCCTGTGTTACTGAAATATTTGGAAGATTACGCCTCCGCCTACTCCAGAGGGGGTTCTATCAGTGACGGCACCGGTGGCAGCGTTCCTGCTTCTTTTTTGTATTCTAAAGTAACATTATATATGGTGCCCTTAGTAAATCCGGATGGTTTGGATTTGGTAGCCGGTGTTCTGGATAGCGGGCCTTACTTCATTAACGCCCGCACTTACGCAAGCAACTACCCCTCCATCCCCTTTCCTTCCGGTTGGAAAGCCAACATCAGCGGCATTGATCTGAATTTGCAATACCCGGCCTTATGGGAACAGGCCCGGGAAATCAAATTTGCTCAGGGGTTTACCTCTCCTGCGCCTCGAGACTATGTGGGCAACTCCCCTTTAGAAGCACCGGAAAGCAGAGCCATGTACAACTTTACATTAGCCCACAACTTTTCTTTGATTTTAGCCTATCACACCCAGGGGGAAGTGATTTTCTGGCGTTTTGCAGATTATATGCCCCCGCGTTCTGCAGAAATTGTCACAAAAATGAGCGTAGCCAGCGGATATACTCCGCTGGTGACGCCGGAAGGCTCCGCCTATGCAGGCTATAAGGATTGGTTTATTCAAAACTACAACCGGCCGGGCTACACCATCGAGGCCGGTCTTGGCACCAACCCTCTGCCTATTTCACAATTTACTGAAATTTACAGAGATAATGTAGGGATTATGACGTTGGGAATGACGGAGGTGTGAAAAATTTCAAATGTGAAACTGCAATTGACCGGCTGCTTTACCAATATCAAAGCACTTTCCAATAGCCGGTTTTTCTGGCCCCAATTCTTTGAATCAAGCCTTTTTCCTTTAAAGACTTAATTGCTCTGCTAACAGTACTTTGACTCACAGATGTGATTGTACACAATTTTTCTTTTGTGACGAGTGTGTCCTTTCGAATCTCATCCAGCACTTGCTTTTCAAAGACAGTTAGATTTATTGTGTCATTTATTGTGTCATTTACTTCGCCATTTCGAATTGTGGCATGCAACATAAAGGAAACATCCCTATATTCCGGCGCAGGCAACCCTGCATTTTTCATTTCCTTATGCATTCGATCCACACCTTCTCCAAACTCCTGTACATACTCATATTCATGCAAAAATTCCGCAATTTTAGGGTTACGGGAAAAATGTACCGTACGCATATTATGTAATCGAACAATCCCCGGTAAAACGCCGGGACTTTCTACGACGATTCTGTCATCAAACATTTTAATTTGAATATCTGTACCCTTAATACTGTAATCACGGTGTGCAATGGCATTGATAATAATTTCCTTCCCAAACAGAAGAATCGCGGCACCGCTCATTTCCTCTCTGCCATTTTTTCTTACAATAAAATCTTTATTTTGGTGAATATATTCTTCAGCCGACTTGCTATAACCGATTTTTTTGCAATGGGCAGAAACAAACTCCATGTCAATATCTTCTATGGTGGAATCAGCCACCGGCTCATCTTCATAATAGCGAGTACCCTTAGCATACATAAGTTGTAAACGCTCATCAAAATTCAATTTTTGAGATTTGTCTCCCATACGATAGTAAACCTCATCCTGCTGGTTCGCATGCATTTCTGAACTTTGCGGAATGGTCATGATTAAAAGATGATTGGGATTGCCCTTTTTGTCTGTACATACAATCGTTTCGGTGGTAACTGCAATAGAAGGTTTACAAAAATCAAAGGGCACCCGCAAAATATCATTCACATTGTCTTGATATTCATCGATGCCCGTTACAGTTCCGTCATCCTCCACACCGATTACAAGCATCCCGCCATCGGCATTGGCAAAAGCAACAATAGGATTTGAAAAACCTTTCGGTTCCTTCCTTGCACTTTTGCGTTCATAAGTTTGACTTTCCTTTTTTACACACAGTTCTTCCAGATTGTACTCCATACACATTTCCTCCTCTTATCGCGTAATTACAAACGTAAAATAAGTATGTCGAAATGTGGTATGTTGTACTGGTAAATCTGTTGTATTGTATTTATTTTACTATTTTTATTATACTACCTTTACCCCACCTGAAACAAATAAAACTTCAAATAATTGGTTTCGTCCACGTTCCATAAAATGGGATGGTCCGGTGCCTGCTGTCTGGCTTCAATTTGCCGTAAAATTACCCCGGCATCCCTGGCTGCATCCTGTAACATTTTGCAAAAAAGTTCTTCCGAAGCAAAATGAGAACAAGAGCAGGTTGCCAAATAACCGCCCCGAGGCAACAACTTCATGGCCCGCAGATTGATTTCCTTGTAGCCCCGCATAGCATTTTTAATGGTGTGCCGGGACTTGGTAAAGGCCGGCGGGTCCAAAATAATAAAATCATATTTATATGGTTGCGCCCCCGAAGACAATTCCGGCAACAAATCAAATACGTCTGCCACCTTGAAATCCATACGGTCGGTTAACCCGTTGGCCTCCGCGTTTTTCCTCGCCATAGCGATAGCACTGTCAGAAACATCCACCGCAGTGACATGGGCTGCACCGCCGGCGGCTGCATTTAACGCAAACGAGCCTGTGTGGGTAAAGCAGTCCAATACCGTTTTTCCCCGCGCAATTTGGGCCACCGCCTGCCGATTGTATTTCTGGTCCAGGAAAAATCCTGTTTTCTGTCCGTTTCCAAAATCTACTTCATACTGAATGCCATTTTCTGTAATGGTGGTTACCGTTTGGTCCAACGCCGTCAATCCGGCAGAAGCATCTAAAAACCAGCCTTTGTACTGGGTTAGACCTTCCAGTTCCCGAATGGCCACATCATTGCGCTCGTAAACGCCCTGAATGTCCTGACCATCTTCCCGAAGAATTTCCACCAACAAAGGGAACAACATAGACTTTAGCATATCCATACCCAAAGACAACACCTGGGTCACCAATACCGGTCCAAATCGGTCCACCGTTAAGCCGGGAAACAAATCTGCTTCTCCGAAAATGACACGGCAACACTTTAAGTCCTCTGCAGAATGCATCACCGTTTTTCTATGGTTCCAGGCATGTTGTAATCTTCGTTTGAAAAACGCAGCATCAAATTTATCATTGGCATTGCGAGAAATGACACGAATACGTATTTTAGAGGTTTCACTTAAAAAACCGGTACCCAAATATTTGCCTTTGGTGCTGACAACGTCCACCAAACCACCGTTTTCATAATCGCCTTCTATGCCCATAACTTCCGCATCATATACCCAAGGGTGTCCACCCTCTAATGCCCGTTCCCCTTTTGGGGTTATGGTCGCTTTTGCATACAATCGCTGTGCTTTCATTGTACCGGCTTCTCCCCTTGCTTTCTTTTCAACTCCGTTTGACTGCCGTCTTGTTCCACAATGCGAATATTCCCCAACTGTGCTTGCAAATTGCGACGATACCCTTCAATATATTCTGCCCGCAAAGCGGCTTGTTCTTCTTTTTCTTCCGGTGTCAGCCCTTCCGGTGTCTTGGCCTTTTTTGCCAACGCATTAATTCTCAAAACCTTACTTTCTTCCATGCGTTTTACTCCTTGTATTCATTGGCTAATTTTTCAAATGCCGGCAACGCTCTTTCAATTTGCTCTGTCTGCACGCAATAGGAAATACGCACATAACCCGGGCAGCCGAAATCGTCACCGGGAACCAAAAGCAGTTCATATTTCTTTGCACGTTCACAAAAGGCATTGGCATCCTCTTCCAAAGCTTTTACAAACAAGTAGAACGCACCATCCGGACGAATGCAACGGAAGCCCATTTTTACCAGGTTGTTATAGAGCAAATCACGATTGCGCTTGTAGATAGAAACATCCGCCGTCTTTCCAATGCACTTCGCTGCCACTCTTTGGAACATGCTTGGAGCACAAACATAGCCCAAGGCTCTTCCTGCACCGCAGATTGCTGCATACATAGTGCCTCTTTCTTCGATATTTGGGCAAACTGCGACATACCCGATTCTTTCCCCCGGCAAAGACAAAGATTTACTATAGGAATAGCAAACCAAAGTGTTGTCATAGTAGTTCATAAGGTATGGCACTTTAATATCATCGTAAACCAATTCACGGTATGGTTCGTCTGCAATCAAATAAATGGCATGTCCGTACTCTGCTTGTTTCTCCCTTAAAATCCGGCACATTTCCACAATGGTTTCTTCGGAATATACCACACCGGAGGGGTTGTTGGGGGAGTTAATGATAATAGCCTTGGTGTGCTGGTTAATGGCCTGGGCGAATTTTTCCAAATCAATTTGAAAATCCTTTTCTTCCGGCGGCACTACTACCAATTTTGCACCTGCTGCTTCCACAAACACTCTGTATTCTGTGAAAAACGGCGCAAAAGTAATGAATTCATCCCCTTCAAGGGTCAACGCTTTACAGCAAATACTTAAAGATGCAGCCGCACCAACCGTCATATAAATCAAATCCGGTGTTACCCCAACCCCATAACGAGCCTGAATGTCATTAGCAATGGCAGTGCG
>CAYMRI010000017.1:0-19544 GCA_964392835.1 uncultured Eubacteriales bacterium | reverse complement strand
TCTTCATTGCCTTAATCTGTGCATTTCCGCCAACACGACTGACGGAAATTCCCGGATTTACCGCAGGCATAACCCCTGCATGGAACAATTCGCTTTCCAAGAAAATTTGTCCGTCTGTAATGGAAATGACGTTGGTAGGAATATACGCAGATACATCTCCTGCCTGGGTTTCAATGATAGGCAATGCCGTCAAAGAACCACCGCCGTGTTCCGGTGCCATTCTTGCCGCTCTCTCCAACAATCTGCTGTGCAGGTAAAAAACATCACCCGGGTACGCTTCTCTTCCCGGTGGACGTCGAATGAGCAAGGATAATGTTCTGTAAGCCACCGCATGCTTGGATAAATCGTCATAAATTACCAAAACATCTTTTCCTTGTGCCATGAAATATTCTCCCATTGCACAACCGGAATAAGGTGCGATATATTGCAACGGTGCCAATTCGCTGGCGGTAGCACTTACCACAATGGTATAATCCATAGCCCCCGCACGATTTAATGTCTCTACTAACTGTGCCACCGTAGAATTCTTCTGCCCGATAGCCACATAAATACAAATTACATCTTTGCCCTTTTGGTTGATAATAGTGTCGGTAGCAATAACGGTTTTACCGGTCTGCCTATCGCCGATAATCAATTCTCTTTGTCCACGACCAATGGGAATCATGCTGTCTATGGCTTTAATACCGGTCTGCAAAGGCACACTGACAGATTTTCTTTCAATAATGCCCGGTGCCGGCGACTCAATGGGCCTTGTTTCCGTGGTTGCGATTGCGCCTTTTCCATCAATAGCCTGTCCTAAAGCATTGACCACACGTCCAATCAAAGCTTCTCCCACCGGAACAGAAACAACCCTGCCGGTCCGTTTTACAATATCCCCTTCCTTAATCCCTTGGTCAGAGCCCAGCATAACAATGGAAACAAATTCTTCTTCCAAGTTCAGTGCCATGCCGTATTCGCCATTGCTAAACGCAACAAGTTCATTGGACATACAGTTCTCCAATCCGTATGCCTTGGCAATCCCGTCACCCACTAACACCACAGTGCCGATTTCGCTTTGCTCCACCTTATTTTCATAATTTTTAATTTGCGCTTTTATCAAGCTGCTGATTTCCTCTAATTGCAATTGCATCCAATCACCAACTCCCCTTTATTTACATTCCAGTTTCATCAAACTGCCCTGTAATTGTTCCATCCAATTTTTCACGCTGGCATCCGTCAGCTTGCCATCATAAATCAACTTCATACCACCAATACAGGCAGGGTCCACTACATTTTTGAGTAAAATATGTTTTCCCGTCTGCTTTTCCAGCTTTTTCATAAGCTTCTCCTTGGCAGACGCCTGCATAGGGATGGCTGTGATAGCCTTTACCGTTAAAATATCATGTTTTTCATAATACAGTGCCGCATATGCCTCATAACACCGAGGAACCAACCCTATATCCCTTTTTTCCGTTAAAATCTTTAAGAAGTTCAACAAATAGGAATGTGTATTGCCGCCAAATACCTGTTCTACCACTTGCACCCGTTCAGCTTTGGGTAATTGGGGATTACAAAGCAAGGTCACAAATGCCGGGTTTTCAGAAATAGCTTGTGCAACTATTTGTAATTGTTGCAGCATACTTTCTTCTGCGCCCTCTTCCGCAGCAAGGTCATACAACGCTACACTGTACTCTTTCGCATATTTTTCCATTATTCGTCACCCAATTTCGTAATGGCCTCTTCAATCAGATTTTCATGATCTTGCGGGGTAATTTCCTTTTCTACCACCTGTTGTGCCAAATCAATGACCATATGGGAAATATCATCCCGCATATCATCTACCGCCTTCTTGCGTTTCAATGCGATATCAGCATCTGCTTTTTCCAAGCGTTGTTCCGCTTCTTCTCTCGCTTTTGCAATAATTTCATCGCTTCTCTCATTAGCACGTGCAGTCGCAGCTTTCATCATCTTATCCGCATCTTGCTGTACATGTTTCATTTGTTCCGCATAGAAATCTCTGTCTTGCTCTGCCTGTTCTTTCGCCTCATCCGCATCTGCATAAATGCGATTGACTTCCTCTTCCCTTTGTTTGAGAATCTTTGTAACAGGTTTAAAGAGAAATTTTTTCACTATCGCCGTCAAAATCAAAAGATTGGCCATAGACATTAAGATATGCCAGAAATTAATGGAGACAAAATCCAACGTCTCTGCTACTAACATATATGGTTATCCTCTTTTCTTGTTCTTGTTATAAAAGTCCCACAAACATGCCCGGTGCAACAAAAATCAACAGAATTGCAACAATCAGGGCATAGATACCGGTGGTTTCTGCAACCGCACAACCTGTTAACATGGTAGAGGTTACTTGTCCTTTGCACTCCGGCTGCCGTCCAATGGCCTCACAGGCTTTTCCTACTGCGTAGCCTTCACCAATCGCAGGACCAATCCCTGCAATCATTGCAATTCCTGCACCTAATGCACATGCTGCCAATACAATTGCTTTCTCCATACTTCATTCCTCCAAAAATATAGTCTTTTTAATCTTCTATGCCTGCAGCCAACTTGATATTTACCATGGTCAGCATACAGAAAATAAAAGCTTGTAAACAACCACTAAACAAATCAAAATAAAGTGATAAAATTGCCGGGATACCAATCTGGAATAACGGAATTTCTCCTAAAAAACCCGGTAACCATCCAAGCACCATGCTGCTAAATGAAGCCAGCGCCGCATAAATCAAAGTAGAAATAATCATGCCGGAAGCCACATTTCCAAAATGACGAACCCCCATGGTAACCGGTGTGGAAAATTCGCTCAAAACATTCAAAGGGGCAAAGAAAACAATAGGTTCTGCAAAACTTTTTAAATAGCCGCCAAATCCATTTGTTTTAATTTTGTAATAGGTAATCATAATAAATACCACCAACGCCCAACCAAATGTAGTATTGATATCTGCCGTAGGCGGGAAAAAGGTCAATAAGCTGGACAAGCTGGACAGCGTGGAAAAAACTAATATAGTGCCGATAAACGGTGAGAAAAACGCAAACTGTTTCGTCATATTATCCCGTACCAGTTTTTGCACCGTGGTAACCAAATATTCTGCAATCACCTGTCGTTTGCTTTCCGGCTTTACTTTTAAATTTCGACCCAACCACCATGCTGCAATGGCAATTACCAGCATGACGCCCCAGGAAACTACTTGCGTTTCCGTAATAGTAATACCAAAAGGCAACTCAAATAATATCTTTGCACCGGTAATTTCTACACTCATGATGGATTGTCCTCATTTTCAGCTTGTGCCTGTTCTTGTTTTAAATCTTTTCGAATCAACGGCATTACCCAAAACCAAAGACGGGGAAATACAAGGGAAAGTACCACCGGCACCCAATGAAAGTAAGGGGTCACAGCAGCCACAACTACCACTGCGCCTAAAGCCAAATAGCGCATATTGTAAGAGGCCCGTATTTGTTTCTTGGCTTCCGCCGAATCTTCTTTTGCCGTTGCTCGTTGCATGGTCATACCCATAGAGAAAAAATTCAAAACAGCGGCTACACCGCCCAGTAAAGAACCGGTCAAAACCGTCCAGTCGTACTTTCCTAAAATCAAAAAAACGCCTTGCATGACGAGACTGCACACTGTCACTGCAATGGCTAAATAACGAGTTTCTTTTAATACGACGCGGTCCACTTTCATACTGTAGAATCCTTTCTCCCAACAGAAAGCCATCCTCGGCTCAATTTCTATTATCATACCCCGAAAAGGACTTTTTTGTCAATGAAGCGTACTGGAAATATGTGGCAATTTTATAAACTTTCTGTTAAAAACCAGAGATGAAACAATAGTAGAACAGGAAAGATGTTTGTCCGGTCACACTATTTCTGAATTACTCCAACCCCATGGCGATGCCCACCGGTTATGTTTTAGTTGTTTTAAATCATCATCCCCCCCGGCACATAATAGGCGCCATTGGGATTGTTGTTCATTTCGTCAATATAAGCTGATAATCCATGGTTATCGCTATATACCTCGTCGCATAGCTTCTCAAGTCTTTTATACGAATCAATAAAACTCATTAGCACCCCTACTTTGCTTTTTCGGGAATGAACTCCACAATAGCATTCTAACTGATAGCCATAGGACTTCCGAGATAATTACATATGTTTATTATACCACTATTCACGCTTTTTCAATTTATAGCACATCGTGGTTGTGATTCGTCTATTGTAATAAATACAAATTTAAGCCGGTACATCAGCCAACGAATATATTCCGGTCATAGTGTAGTTGTAGAACTCGTCTGGGGACGAAGAAGCGTTCCTGAGGAGCGTTGTCCCAACAGTTTCTACGTCTGGACATTGACTGTCGCAGAGAGAAGTTTTGTAGAAGTTCCCGGAATTTTACACTAGTGTAATGGCAGCCTTGCTCACCTCTTAGGTAGTTTGTCCTGAGTGATTCCGCTGTATGCATCGGTTGATAGTCAGGTAGCATTGGATTGTTTGTTGGCGCGAAATGCCTGCAGTTGCTCTGCCATCTTACCGCACTGGAGTTTGGCCGAGACTTTTTTGTTTTTGGGCACGAAAATCGTTCGTTGTCTCGGGCAAACTCCGCCAAATGAGGGTCGGAACTACCTCTCCGCACTGGAGTTTGGCCGAGACTTTTTTGTTTTTGGGCACGAAAATCGTTCGTTGTCTCGGGCAAACTCCGCCAAATGAGGGTCGGAACTAACATATCCCCCGTAAAGTGGACAAACGAAAACAAAACCTTCGCCGAGCAGACACATATTTTTCAAAACTCACTTTTCTTATCTCTTGCCATCAAGGACAGTACCGCTTCTTTGGGATTCTTGCCTTCATACAGCACGCGGTTTGCTTCCTGAATAATGGGCATTTCCACGCCGTAGCGCTGTGCCAGCAACAATGCCGGTTTGGCAGCGCTGACCCCTTCTACCACCATTTTTACCTCTTTTAAAGCATCTTCCAAAGAATAGCCTTTGCCCAGCAGAATGCCTGCCTGCTTATTTCTGGAATGCTTGCCGGTACAAGTGAGAATCATATCCCCCATGCCGGTTAAACCGAAAAACGTCTGTACGTCTGCGCCCATTGCCACGCCCAGGCGAGCAATTTCCGCAATTCCACGGGTAAGCAACGCTGCTTTGGTATTGTCGCCAAAACCCAGACCGTCGGAAATACCGGCACAAAGCGCAATGACATTTTTCAAAGCGCCACCCAGCTCTACGCCAACCACATCAGTGGAAGTGTAAACCCGGAACTCCCGATTCATAAACACATCCTGACACTGCTTCGCTACTTCCAAATCACGGGAAGCAATCACCACCGCAGTAGGCATACCGGTCGCAATTTCAATGGCATAACTAGGGCCGGACATCACTGCCACCGCAAAGCCTTCCAATTCTTCTTCCATAATATCCGTTAACAATAACCCTGTTTCATTTTCTAACCCCTTAGAGCAACAAACAAAGGGAATCCCTGTAATACCTTGTTTCCGCAATACTGCAGAAGCATTCCGACAAGTACTGCGAATAAACACAGACGGCACTGCCAACAGCACCAGGGAAACATCAGCCAACGCTTCTTCCAAAGAAGTGGTGGCACAAACCATGTCCGGCAATACCACGCCGGGCAACCGTTCTGCAATTCCATGGGTTTCTTGAATTTGCTTCGCTTCTGTCTCTAAAGGGGTCCAAATAGAAACTGTATGACCGTTTTTGCTTAAAAGTGCGGCACAGGCAACACCCATACTGCCGCCGCCGAGAACTGTTACTTTCATATGTATTACCCTTCTGTCTTCTTATGAAAACTCAACTTGTTTTCCGTGCCGTTTAACAACTTCACTATATTTTTCTTATGACGAATAATAATCAACAATGCCAAAGGAATGCAGAAAATCAAATAGCTGGTAACAGAACCAACACCGAAATCCACACCAAACAAACTGCTTACCCCTACCAAAGTTGGCAAAAACGCAGCAGCCAGCATGGAACCCAGGGAAATGTATCTGGTCAATGCCACAATAATCACAAACAACAATACTGCAAGCAGTGCGGGTACAGGTCCCATCATCAATAACACAGACAAACTGGTCAATACGCCCTTGCCGCCTTTAAATCCAAAATATATAGGCCAGTTGTGACCAAACACACAAAAGGCACCGGCAGCCATCAATCCTACATGGGCAGGGTCGGTAACAGGGCCAAACACATCCTCCCCAAACACCAGCAAGGCCAAAGAAATCAGGCCACGGCCTACAAGACAAGCCACGATACCTTTGAGAAAGTCGCCGATAAATGTAAATGCTGCTGCTTTTTTTCCTAAGGTACGCAGTACATTTGTGGTGCCTGCGTTGCCGCTGCCGTGTTGACGCACATCCACGCCATAAAACTTACCTACAATTAAAGAAGTGTTAATACTGCCTAATAAATAACCGCAAATAGCACAAACAAACAGTGCCAGTCCAAAATATAAATTCATCAGTCGTTTTCCTTTCCTTTTTCCCGCAGAATAAACCGGATAGGCGTTCCTTCAAAGCTAAAGGACTTCCGCAGTTGGTTTTCAATATATCGCTCGTAAGAATAGTGCATCAATTCCTTGTCGTTGATAAACAACACAAATGTGGGCGGCTGTACGCTCACCTGGGTCATGTAAAAAATCTTCAATCTCTTTCCTTTATCAGACGGCGGCTGTACCATAGCAATAGACTCGTTGAGCAAATCGTTGAGCATGCCCGTCTGCACACGGAAGGAAGCATTGTTGGCAATACTTACAATGTACTCGTAGAGTTTTTCCACACGCTGACCGGTCTTTGCAGAAATAAACAGCACCGGCGCATACAACATAAAAGGCAGCGCCTCCTGTACTTTTCTGGTATAATCCCGCATGGTGTTGGTTTCCTTTTCTACCAAATCCCACTTGTTAATTACAATAATAGAAGCCTTTCCTTGGTCGTGGGCATAGCCGGCAATTCTGGAATCCTGCTCCGTTACCCCGTCCTGGGCATCAATCATAATCACGCACACATCAGAGCGATCTACGGCGCCCCAAGCACGCATAACACTGTATTTTTCAATATCATCATCCACCTTGCCCTTCCGACGAATGCCGGCGGTATCAATAAAAGTGAATTTCTGACCGTTTTTCTCAATGGGGGTATCAATAGCATCCCGGGTAGTGCCGGCCATACTGCTGACAATGACCCGCTCTTCCCCTGCCAGAGCATTTAGTAGAGAAGATTTTCCTGCATTCGGCTTTCCGATAATGGCAACTTTAATGCTGTTATCCTCTTCCTCCAACATTTCTGCCGGTGGAAAATGTTCAAAACAAGCATCCAATAATTCGCCCATACCAAGACCATGTACAGAAGAAATGGGATAAAGATCTCCCATACCCAAATTGTAAAAATCATAAATATCTGCAGGTGGTTCGCCCACTTTATCCACTTTGTTGACTGCCAGCACCACAGGTTTCTTGGCCTTGCGCAGCATAACGGCAACATCCTGGTCATTGGCAGTCACGCCGTCTTTCATGTCCACCATGAAAATAATCACGTCTGCAAAATCAATGGCCATCTCCGCCTGTAATTTCATATGTTTTAAAATAGCATCGTCGGTTTTGGGTTCAATACCGCCGGTATCAATCATGGTAAAGGTGATGCCTCTCCATTCCACATCGGTGTAAATTCTGTCTCTTGTCACACCCGGGGTATCTTCCACGATGGCAATCCGCTTTCCCGCCACATAATTGAAAAATGTAGATTTTCCCACATTCGGCCGACCTACCACGGCAACTACCGGTTTTCTCATTTTCTTCCTCCAACTCCTAAAATGGCTTCCACAAAAGCCTTACCCGAATTATATACTTTCTCCACCTTTACCGCAAGTTTTCCCGCCAGTTCGCCGCATGTCACACCGTCCAACAGCATATCGCCATCATCTTTAAACATGTCGTTGGAAAGGAGCAACGCTTCGCCGAACTCCATCCCTTGCAGTTGTTCTAACAAATCGGCGCCGGTCAGCAAACCTGCCACAGTCACTTCCCCACCGAAAAATTCATTTTTCACACAAATCACTTGCACGCTGACGTGGGAGAACTTGTCCTCCACCTTCTTTGCCAATCGTTTTATGGTCTCATAGGCACATTCCCCGGTAGCGATGGTTACTTTTCTGGCTTTGGGTTTGAAAAATCCTTTTTTCACTTTGCGCGCTGCCAAATCTTCGTCTACTTCTGTTTCCAGTAACGTCAGCATGCCCACGCCGTTTTCAAGTTGTGGAAAATCTTCATAATAGTCATACGTCGGCACGTTTTGCTGTGCTTTTACATAAAATTCATCCGCTGCATACACCACACGGGACTGCATGTGATCTAGAAAAATCTGTTGCCACTTATCTATGGTCTCAATCACTTTTATGGCATCTTCTTTTTGGAATGCTTCCATAGGATAAAGTCCGTCACGATACTTCGTAATGCCCACAGGCACCACAGAAACGCTGTTTATATGGGGAATTAAAGTGAGCAAGTCCCCTAATGTACGCTCCAGTTCCTCACCATCATTTACATTTTTACAAAGCACAATTTGACAGTTAACCTGAATGTTTCCCTCTGTGAGAATGCGTATTTTTCTCAAAATATCCCCGGCAAAGCGATTATTTAACATTTTTACCCGCAATTCCGGATTTGTCGTATGGACAGAAATGTTAATGGGAGACAACTTGTATTTGACAATACGGTGCAACTCTGCATCATCAATATTGGTCAATGTAGCGTAACTACCTGTTAAAAAAGAAAGTCTGGTATCATCATCCTTAAAGTACAAATTGTCCCGCATGCCTTTTGGCAGTTGGTCAATAAAGCAAAAAATACACTTGTTCCGACAGCTCTTTTCACAGTCAATCATGTAGGTTTCAAACTCGATACCCAAATCCTGATATTGCTCTTTTTGTATGCTGACGGTGCGTTGATTGCCTTGAGCATCTTCCAACACCATGGTAACAGTTTCTTCCGTGGTGTAAAAATCATAGTCAAATACATCCACCATTTCTATTCCATTAATGGTGAGGATCTTGTCACCAGGTTTGATGCCCATCTGTTCCGCTATGCTCTTTTTCTTTACATTGCTACAGGTAATCACGTTATTTCTTCCTTAAAAAATTAATTGCGGCGGCCATATGGTGACCGCCGCTCTCATTTTCATTTCATCGTTACTATACAACAGTTTCTTGCTTACGCTTCAGCTACTTTAACGATTTCTTTTCCTTTGTAGTATCCGCATTCTTTGCAAACTGCATGTTGTGCCTTCAATGTATGACATTGTGGGCAGCTAACCAAATTGGGAGCTGTTAACTTCCAGTTTGCTCTTCTCTTTCCTGTTCTAGCCTGTGATGTTCTTCTTTTAGGACAAGCCATATCTACACCTCCTCAATCTATGTCAACAAAAACATTTACCATCTCTTGCGAAAATCACGCAAAAGCTATTATACTAACAACTTTCTTGCTTGTCAACCCATATTTTTCAAATTTCGGCTACGGGGGCATCATAGGGGGCAGCATAACCATATTCATTTTAAATACCTTTTCAAAAGGAATGTGCAATAATATGGGAAGGTATAGATGTTGTTTTCAAAGCCAATGTTTCCTGCACAAAACTTAATGCCATATGAGATATCCGAATATTTATCGCTCTTAATAAGCTGTTTCAGGGATTTTGCCTTGCTGTTTTTTGCTTTTACCTCTACCGGTATTAAATCGTTAGCCGTGCGAACAAAAAAGTCTTCTTCAAGAGTAGAATCTTCGCGTTTGAAGTAATAAAGCGGATATCCTGCTTTTACAAGCGCTTCTCCTACAATACTCTCATACAATGCACCTTTGTAAACCGATAAATTCTTATTAGCTCTTAAATCCTCCTGCGCCTCGTCATCAAGAAGTGCAACAAAAAGACCAGTATCACAAAAGTATATTTTGAATTTATTAATGTCATAGTTTCCTTTGAGAGGGAGTTCGGCATCGTTAAGGCAATAGCACAGATGAACCATTCCTGCATCTTCAAGCCATTCAATACAGCCTCGGTAATCTTTAAATCGCGCGCCTTTTTCCACTTTGGATAATTGAAACTTTTTGTTTTCTTTTGCAAGTTGTACAGGAATGCTGTTAAAAACATTAATTATACGAGTTTGATCCATACCATCGGCATATTTACGAATATCTTCCTTGTAATCAGCAAGTAGTTGTCGCTGAATAGCAAGCGTTCCTTCAAAGGTTTTGTTTTTAATAAACTCGCGCACTACAGCAGGCATACCGCCAAGAATACAGTAGTCTAAAAAATGCGAAGAAAACACCGAATGCTCGAGTTGGGAAAACGGTTTCAACGCTTTCATATGAGAAAGCATATCCTCTATCACATCGGATGTGTAGCCTTTTGCCCAAAGAAATTCCTCAAAATCAAGAGAGTACATATTGTAGTCAGTTTTATAACCCACACTATTACTTTCAATCCTTTTGTAATTTATGCCAAGGAGAGAACCCGAGCAAATCACATCAAAGCGACCATCAATGCGAAAGAACTTAAGAGATGTTGCAATCTCTGGATATTCCTGGATTTCATCAAAAAACAACAAGGTTTCACCGGGGATGAATTTATGGGACGGATCAATTAAGGAAATATTCTTTATTACAGCCTCAGCACTATAACCATCTGATGTAATTTGTTTGTATTTTTCGGAGGTCACAAAATTGATCTCAACAACACTTTTATAATTTTCTTTTGCAAACTTTTTAATAGACTCGGTTTTTCCAATCTGTCGTGGACCTTTTACGATAAGAGGTTTTCTATCTTCGCTGTTTTTCCAGTTCATTAAATATGTGTCAATTTTTCTTTTTAAATACATAAAGCTTACCTCCAAAACGTATTCATTGATTATATTATGCACAAATTAAAGCGAATATGCAACAGATAATTACATTTTTTACAGCGAATAAATCCACAAAAAATACAATTTATTTAAAAAACAACGTTTGCCGGTATCACACGTTTTGTTGCCTACCGGTCTTCCTGATTGTAGCTATCATTTATTTTTCCGCCGAATATAGTAAATTTCAAAATCAATGCATATAATAATCAGCAAAGCAATATAAATGATTCCCCAAACTTTTAAGAGTGGGATATAAAAATCCGAGCTATTATGAAAAATAAACTGTTGCACACAAAAATATGCAAATAATCCATAATTTATAATTTGCCCACATACAATTGTAATAGGTAATCTTACAAGACGCGTGTTAAAAAACAAGATTTTAATCAACCATTTGGGAAATTTTAAAATAACATTGCTACAAAAGGCGTAGTTTTTGATATCCACATAACCATTGTAATTCTTTGGAGAACGAAATTGTTCAAAGAACATGCTTAGCCAAAAGAATACAAAAACGGCAAAAAAAACGATTAAACTTTCCATTAAACTTTCCATTAAACTTTTACCTGCTATATTTTTCAAATTCCCGATCCGTCATATTCTCCGCCTACAACCGGTGCTTCATATACGCATACAAATCCGTCGTCCTGTACTTGGAGTCCGTAGGTTCCTTCGCCTTCATAGTAGATTTGGTCGTTTTTCACATGCGCTAAAATGGTACGCAACTTAGGCTCATTGTCTCCCGGTGTGTGTGCACCATAATAGCTGTTGGGCAGGAACACCACAGGTGCCGCAATCCAGGGATACAGCGTATTCAAATAATTAAAGCAGTGGTGTGCCACCTGTACCAAATCCCCTTTCCAAACAGAGGACTGGGATGTCTTTGCAATAATGGCTTCCGCTTCCACATTGGCATCTCCTAACATCAAAACCATTTTTCCTTCGATGTCCAAACGCAAAATGGAAGATGTACAGTTATAATCCCCCAAAGGATAAATGGTAGGGTTTTCCGCCTTTACTGCATCTTCATGGGTATACAATACATCAATTGTCATATCCGCAAATTGTATTTTTTGTCCCGTATGTAATTTCAAAAACGGTACGTTCGGATACCACGCCCGCACCACGTTTTTCATAATGGTCGTCAGGTCGTCATAGCCACCGGGACGCACTTGATAGGATGGGAAATTGTACATCATGCGCTGCAAATCAATTTGGTCGTGATAGCGTTTCAGCAACTTACTGCAAGCGGTCACATGGTCCCCATGCGCATGGGTAATATACCAAGCCGCAATGCGAATGGTTTCTCCGTCCGGGGTTTGGGTAATTTCATGAAGAAACTTCCACAACGCCTCAATCATCTCATCGGTGCACTGATACAAGTGTCCGCCGTCCACCATAAACAAGCTGTTATCCGACAATTTTATCACATACAACATGCCGCAATTGACTGCAGTGTTGTCCACCACCCGATTCAGCGGATCATAATAAAGGCCGTACTGATAAATGGTGGTCTTTGCCTCGCCATTTTTCTCATAGGAAAAATCTTTCGGCGACATAGAGCATTTGTCTTCCACCACGCGAAGTTCTTTTGCTGTTGCAACAAAACTTACATGTACTACAGTCGCATCCTTTGCAAAATCTGCATACAGATTGTCGCCCAGTTGATTGCTGCCCACTTGTTCATAGCCGGCTTGTTTTAGCAGTTCGATGTATGCTTCATAGTCTGCCACGCTCTGCTCTGTCACAATTTGCATATAAGAATCTTCCGCGGTTGCGGTAAAAATATCATCTGCCAACCCAGCCCCTGCATTGTATACACCCTCTGCCAGCACGCCTGTTGTCGGTGCCGGACAAGATAATTGCCAACCATTTTTCATATTGAGAATCCTCCGTTTGGTATTTGTCTTGATTTTCCCATGTTTAGGGAGTTCTGTCAATTTTTCTTTTTCGTAGCACAAAGAATATTACAACTAAAATAACCCATAGGCCCACAAAGACTAATCCGCCAATTTTCCAAATAAGATAGGGATCTTCTATTTTGGTAGGTTTCTTTATTTCATCCTCTACTACGCAATCTTGTGTAGTAGATTGTAATCCATATTGTCTTTCTGCCTGTAGCAAACCTTGGTTGCCTTCTCCAATTTCAATCCGCTCCCACTCTTGTTCCGTTCCTGCATAAATTACTTTTGTTATAGAACAGAAAATTTCCCCAAAGGCATAGGATTCTATTTTTTGTACACTTTTCGGCAAAGTCAAGGTGTCCAAAGCAGCCCCATCAAAAGCGGCATAATCAATGGTTATGACCGTATTGGGAATTACATAAGAACCTTTTTTCCCTGCAGGAACACGGATCAACACACTTTTCTCATAATTAAGCAATGCACCGTCTACACTGCTGTAATGGGGATTTCCATCCGCCACTGAAAAAGAGGTTAAAGCCGCACCAAATCCACCTTTAATTTCGTATACAGAATCGGATAATGTAATCATCGTTAACGCATTGCACCCAGCAAAAGCATTAGACTCTATGCTAATTACACCATCGGGAACAGTATATTCCCCTTCTTTTCCACCGGGACATTGCAACAACTGTGTCATACCTTTCGTAAATAAAACACCATCAACAGAAGCGTAGTGTTGATTATTTTCATCTACCGTAATTGCCTGTAACATGGTGCAACTACTAAATGCCCATTCTTCTATGATTTCCACTGATGTAGGGATTTGCACTGCTGCCAGACTGTCACAACCTGAAAAAGCAGAACTTCCTATTTCCGTGACAGTTTTCGGAATGAGAATTCGTTCTAAGGAATCACAATTTCTAAACCCACTGCTTCCTATAACCTCTAAGAATTGCGGTAGAAAAACACTTTTTAAGTTACTGCAATTGTAAAACGCCCCGGTTGCTATTTTCGTCACACCTTCCGGAATTGTAACAGACTGTAACGCGTCACACTCATAAAAAGCATACTCCCCAAGCGTTGTTAAATTTGAGGAGAATGTAATGGATTGCAAATCACCGCAAAATTCAAACGCATGATCTTCCAGTTCCGTTACCGTATCCGGCATCACATAATCTCCACTTTTCTTAGCGGGGTACCGCAACAACTTTGTGCCATCCTCGTTCATCAGAACACCATCAATGGTACAAAAATTTGTATTTTCTTGTGACACAACAATTTCTTCCAGCCCAGGACAGTCCCAAAATGCCCTGTACTCAATCTCTTTCACCTTTTCAAAGAGTACAATCTTTTTTAAACTACTGCATCCGCGAAATGCCTCGTACCCTATGCTTTCTAAATTTTCCGGCCAAGTTACATCCTTCAAATTTGTACATTCAAAAAAAGTGTAGTCGTAGATTTCTGTAACACCACTTGGTATTTCTATTCTTTCTAAACTTTTGCAATTAACGAAAGCTCCGCCTCCCAATAGTTGCAATCTTTTAGGAAGAATAATTTCTGTTAAATATTTACAAGAAGAAAATGCCTCTGCCTGTATTGTTACTACACTGTCGGGCACAGTATATATTCCTTTTTTCCCGGAAGGGCACCTGATTAGTTCTGTTTGTTCTTTATTCAGTAGCACACCGTCTATTGAACTGTATACGCTGTTTTGTTCATCTACAATGTACATTTCCAAATTGTCTTGAAAATATAAAACATTAAAGTTAAGTTGCTTAATGCAAGCCGGTATTTGTATGCTAATAATATTCGAGTTATTAAGTGCAACCACTTCTGTAACCGGAACCCCACCTAACGTTTCCGGAATCACAATATTTTGTTCCTCTCCTATACACTTAACAATTGCTGCTTCTCCGTCACTTATGGTGTATCGGAACCCTTGTTCTTCCTGTTCTTCTGCCCAAATAATGTTGCCAATACTGCTTAAAAGACTAATTAGCAAAGCCAAAAAAAATGCAATTTGTCTTTTGTATTTTTGTCTCATAAAATCCCCCATTGATATGTACTGATAATTTGATTATAAGAGGGGCAGGTTAAAAATGCAACCGCAATCGCTTGACAAAATTTAATCTATGCATTTAAAATAAAAGCAGAGATACAACCGTCCACAAAGTGGTTGACCTCAGGTGGTTTTAACTCTCTACGAGAGTCGCCTGCCCTGTGGGCCAAACAGGGTAGGCATCATTTTTTGTGCCTATCTATGTAAGTGAGTACTGTAATGATTCCCCAAGTTCTGTCGTATATTTCCGCATAGCAAAAAAGCACACCCACCTAGGTGTGCCCACATTGTTGTCTGCATTTTCATCAATAAATGGAATTTTGCAGACAATTGTCTGCATTTTGCTTGAAAAATGCTATTTTGCAGACAGCTGCGGCCCCTTCTTAAAATACTTCCGCATATACAGCACCAGCAGCACACCCAAAACAGGAAAAATAACTGCTGTCAACATACCCACTTTCATGCCCATTTGTTCCGTAGAACCCACTGCCACTGCATCTGCCACGGCGCCCAACATTTGGGGCGCAACCGAGGCACCAAAATCTCCGCCGGCGGCCATTAAGGCATAAGCAGTCACGCCGGCGCCGGGAATTTCCTCCTCCATAAAAATCAACGTGCCTGGCCACAGCATGGAAGTACAAACGCCGGTTAATACACAAGCAATCAAAGAAACAATGGGAATGGGCGAAAGTGCTGCACCTAAATAGCAGAAAATGGAACCCACCATACTCCAAAGCAACACAGTGGAAATATTTTTTCCGTATTTGGCATACAAGGTTCTGACCGTGCCCAATAGCAAGGCAAACACAGCCAACCCCAAAATATCGCCAAAGGCCTTAGGAATGTACAATGCTTTTTCCATGTAAGCAGAAATCCAATTGGTCATAGCATTTTCCGTACAGCTGCCCAAGAAAATACAAAAGAAACATAAAGCCAATCCAACAGCCCGCTTCTTTCCTTTCCCGCCGCTTTGTGCCTCATGAGAAAAATTCATCTCCGGCATAGGAGATATGCAAAACATCACACAAGAAAGTACTGGCAAGAAAGCCCAAAACAACGTCAAATACATCCAATTTTCTCTGCTAAACAGGTTGAGAAAAATGGTGCTGACCACCACAACCATAAGCACGCCCCAAGCATACAGAGAATGCAACATACTCATGTCACGTTGCGGATTGTCAGACGGAAGTGCAGCCACTGTAGGGCTGAGAAACACCTCACAAAGGCCTGCTGCGATAGAAAAAATAACCGTGCCTACTACCAATCCCACATAAGCATACTGTGGGAACAACGTAGGAACTAATGCATATATCAACAATCCTGCAGAGGTAATCAACGGCATTACCCTGACCACCACTTTGGGACTAAAATATTTTGTAAAAAATGTAAAAATCAAATCCACAGACAACTGGGTGCAGAAATTTACCAGCACCAATGTGCCCAGCAGGGTATAAGAAATGCCGTACATTTCACGGAATGTCACAAACAAAATTGGTGGCAAACTGAAAATGGAAGACATGGCAAGATAGGCAAAGTAGCAGGCATATTTTGTTCTTTTGAAATTTTGAGGATTCATTACTCTTTCTTCTCCTGAAAAAATGAGGCACACTTCCCCTACGAAGAGTGCCTCATAATATGTTTTTTATAATAATTCTTATTTACCAAAAATCTCCACCTGTGTCAATCTGGTTACACCATCACAACCCGGATTTACCACACGGAGTCTTGCAAAGTTTACTGCGTCCTTGCTGTCCACATCGATGTCAACTACATCCTCGGTATTACCGCAAACAGTATCCAGCACAGTCCAGTTTTCCCCGTCATTACTGATTTCCAAAACAAAGTCTTTGGTGTTATAAGCACTGTCCATATCTGCCAAGCCTGCATTGCGCACGATGTATCTGGTAACTTGCTTTGCACTGTCAAAAGCAAAGGTAACAACCGCATTGCAGTTTGCTTCCCAAACTTCATTGAGTTTACCATCCGTCAGTGCTTCTGCACCTCCACAACAAGTGGTTACCTTTGTAGATTTCAGCAAGCCCAAGTTATAGGACAAATCATTTGCTTCCTGGAACAGATTGAAGAAGTGGTCCGCACGCACAAATTCCACATTGGGGTTTGCATCTGCAGTCGCTTGTGCTTTTGCAATGATATTTGGAATACCACCGGCATTCCATACATCCAACTGATAAGACAGGAAGTGAATACCATCTTGACTTGCAACTTCGCCAATCAACCACATAATTTCATCAATATTACCTGTATAACCTCTTTCCAATCTTTGCAATCTAAAGTTGCCTGCAGTCTTGGAAACAATATCTACCAAGTGCGGCTTAAACGCATGAGCAGT
This sequence comes from uncultured Eubacteriales bacterium, assembly GCA_964392835.1. Lineage (GTDB taxonomy): Bacteria > Bacillota > Clostridia > UBA1212 > CASDQQ01 > CAYMRI01. The sequence goes on along the minus strand of CAYMRI010000017.1, from coordinate 2,333 downwards.
GGTTCCATAGAGAGAATGACAATTTTTCGCATAGACCGCAGTTTGGTCATAGGTAATATCATCCCAAATGGTTGCCACACGCATACCACTCTTTGTTAAATAACGTTCTGTTAATTTGGTATAGCTGTCTGTCAAAGCCAAATCATCTGTAAAAATAACAGGCTTATAGCCACCTTCACAAGGAATCGGGTTGTCATAATCTTGGAACATAGCATACCCCATACCGGAAGGACCTGTTACAAAACAGTCTGCTTCTTTAGAGGTGTTGTAATAATAGTTCATGATACCGGGGCCCAAATCCACCAATCCCGGTGCAATGGTCCAGCTTAGAGGAATGGAACCACGGTCATTTTCTCCGTGCACCTGATCCCAACGAGCTCGCATGGTACCTTGTACATACTGAATGTTGTCACCATCGCTGATATAAAGCGCAACGTAAGTTTTATTTTTCAAACCATCCCGCTTTGGAACTGTCGGCATGGTAATTTGGTGATTCACACCGGCCAATACAGAACCAGCCTTATAAAAGTCAGAAGGAATAGTGGAAATACCATACATGGTACCGGCACCAATACCACTTCTTTCTTCCGGATGCCATCCTAAAATCAAACTCTTACCGGAAGTAAGCATTTCTTTCCCTTCTATCGGTTCTTCGAAAAATCTCTTCCAAACTGCCATTTCTGCAGCATTTCTGGTATCCAACCAAACCACAGCGGCACCAACTGCAACGCCTACGTCACGGATGTAACCCAAGTGGTCTTGCGGACATACACTTACGAATATTTTTCTGGAACAATCCTTCCAGTAGGTTTCAAATAAATAGGTATAAATTTCTTCCGGTGTGGTATAGGGCAAATCGCTTAAATCCACTTTCACTTCCAAAGAAACACCAGCCTGTTGCAAACCTGCCAAAACTTCTGCAGTCACAGGCAACAAATCATATAAACCAGCTACGGTAGTAGCCAAATTACGATAATGAGGAGAATTCTTTGTGGAATATAACACAGCGCCCTTTAAGGAAGAAGCATATTTTTCCACCAAAGAAAAACGTTCAGCCGTTTCATACACTTTGCCGAAGGTTAAATTGTTTTCCGCTTGATGTGCCCATGCATCATCTCTGGATTCCGGCATGAAAATTCTTGGTTTTTCTTTGTTTACAAGTCCTTCCAAAGCAGAAAATGTAATCTTTTCATCACCACAAGCCAAATCGTCTTCTGCAATAAAATCCAAATTGTCTGCCGGAGTTGCAAAGGTAGGTGCTACCTGTCCTGCTTCAAACCAGACACCGGTATCATGCTCTTTTGTCTTGGAATAGCTAATCGCTTTGTTTTGCTCTAAACTCATATTCACTTCCTCCAAATTGATTGTTTTTGTATATTTTAGCAGATATTTCTAATTAGTCCAATGTTATTTTTACTTCGCCGCCTAAAATCACATAAACGGTGAGAAAAATAAGTTTCAAATCGGTAAAAACGCCCATTTCTTCAATATATTTTTGATTATAGCGGAGCTTTAAAGGCATAATGTGCTCTATGTATTCCTTTTGCGGGTCTTCCGCTTGTGCCAAAATTTCATTTTCATTTCGGAAGCACACAGAAGCATAATCCGTAATCCCAGGTCGCACGCTCAGCACTTTTCTCTGTTCTTCTGTATACAAATTTACATACTCCGCCACTTCCGGTCTGGGACCCACCAAGCTCATTTGCCCAAACAGTACGTTAAATAATTGTGGCAACTCATCTAATTTAGATTTTCGCAAAAAATTCCCTACCCCGGTAATGCGTTTATCGCCACCCACAGTGATTTTCAACCCTTGGGCATCTGCGTTTGCCACCATAGTGCGGAATTTCAAAATACGAAAAGGTTTTTCATTCTTCCCAATTCGTTCTTGTTTGTAAAAAACAGGGCCCTTAGAAGTTAACTTAATGAGAAGGGCCACTACAAGTAAAATAGGACTTGTAACAAGAATGCCAAGCAAAGACACAACAATATCAAAAAAACGTTTCCAAAACAATTTCATTTACGATAAGTCTCCACAATATCTTTTACAGCATCAATAACATACTGTACGTCTTCTTCCGTCATTTTAGAATAGAGCGGAATGGATAAATTTCTCTGTGCATATGCTTCCGTTACAGGCAAATCCCCTTCTTTTGTGCCAAATTGTTCTCTATATGCGGTCATTAAATGCACCGGAATAAAGTGTACACTGGTTCCCACGTTTCTCGCATTTAGCTGGGTTACAAACTGATCCCTGTCAATGGAGAGCTTCTCCGGGCATACCTTAATGATATACAAATGTCTGCAATGTACCGTGGTATATGGTGCAATAG
>CAYMRI010000016.1:0-19698 GCA_964392835.1 uncultured Eubacteriales bacterium | reverse complement strand
CTTCGTCAATACAAAAAAGCTCTGCCCGAGAGCAGCGCTTTTCCTTTTCTTTTATCCTGCAAGATAAAAATGCATGGTCAAATAGGAATATTGATCATCTGATTCGATACCGTTTTTATCCACGGAAGCACCGTTTTCCAAGTGTTGATTCACATTTTCTATCTGTCCGTAAATCAAATTTAACATCTGGGTATATAATGTCGTAAATGCTTCCTTATCCGTTTCCAGCTTCACCTGCACCGTAATACAGTCCTCCGCTTCTGTTACCGTATAGTCTGCATTTTCAGCATAACCAAGATAAAACAATTGATCCACCACTTGCTGTTTCACAAACCGCGGGTCAACACAGTCCACGCTAATGGAGGAGGATACCCCGAAAAATACGGGAGCATTGGTTCCCGGCACCACAATCACATCACTGGGGATAGGTGTCATGGTAGGCGATGGTGACGGTGTCATTTCCACGGTAGGGGTTGGGTCCGCCTGCAAATCCGAATCCTCCCCTAGCTGGAAAAACAGCATAACAACCACTGCAACAACAGCAGCGCAAACTGCCAAAGCGCCGGCTATAATAATTTTTTCCCGTTTCTTTAATCCGCTCATTTTTTAATTCCAATATCCTTTCGATAATGGGCATCTTTGAATGTCACCTTGGAAACCGCCTTGTATGCATGGGCAATGGCAGCATCTAAATTCTCTGCCGTTGCAGTCACACCCATAACACGACCGCCGTTGGTTACAAAAGTGCCGTCTTCCAGTTTCTTGGTACCCGCATGATACACATAAGTATTTCCCAACGCAAGGGCATCTTCCAAACCATTGATGGGATATCCCTTGGGATAGGAACCCGGATAACCGCCGGATGCCAAAATCACACAAACCGCTGCGTTATCTTCCCATTCCACATTTACTTCACTTAAGCGTTCTTCTATAATCGCTTGAAAAATATCCACCAAGTCCGTTTTTAACCGTGGTAAAACCACCTGTGTTTCCGGGTCTCCGAACCGGCAGTTGTACTCAATTACTTTCGGTCCGTCTGCGGTAATCATCAAGCCAAAATATAATACCCCTTTAAATGTTCTGCCTTCCGCATTCATGGCATGCATAGTGGGAAGAAAAATGGTTTCCATACAAATATCCGCCAGTTCTTTGGTGTAAATTCGTGACGGCGAGAAGGTTCCCATGCCGCCGGTATTTGGTCCCTTATCATAATCAAATACCCGCTTATGGTCTTGGGCGCTTACCATCGGACACATGGTAGTACCGTCGGTAAATGCCAGCACAGATACTTCCGGACCGGTTAAAAATTCTTCAATCACCACACGGCTTCCTGCATTACCAAACACTTTGTCTTCCATCATGTCCAGTACTGCCGCCTTTGCTGCCGCCAAGTCCTCAGCGATAATAACGCCCTTTCCCAGTGCCAAGCCGTCCGCCTTGACAACTACAGGGAATTTGGATTGTGCTTCCAGATAGCAAATCGCAGAAGCGCTGTCTTCAAAAATTTCATAAGTTGCCGTAGGGATGTTGTATTTTTTCATCAAATCCTTGGAAAAGCCTTTGCTTGCTTCAATGATTGCCGCATTTGCATTCGGTCCAAACGCAGGAATTCCTGCAGCTAACATAGCATCCACCATACCTTTTGCCAAAGGGTCATCCGGAGCTACCACAACCATATCCATTTTTTCTTGTTTTGCAAAAGCCACCATAGCATCAATATCCAAAGCACCGATATTGACACAAGTAGCCAATTGAGAAATACCACCATTGCCGGGTGCACAATAAAGCTCGTCCACCTTGTTGCTTTCTGACAATTTTTTAATAATAGCATGCTCTCTGCCGCCTGAACCAACCACTAAAATTTTCATTTTGTCTGCCTCCTATGGGTCGATATGAACAACCCGACCTTCCACATGTACTTTTCCTTCTGAAATTAATTTGATTGCCTCCGGTAAAATCTCCCATTCTGCCTGTTCCATCACTCTTTTTTGCAGAATTTCCGGAGTATCCCCTTCTTCTACGTTGACTGCTCTCTGTAAAATAATAGGACCGCCGTCACATTCTTCCGTTACAAAATGCACGGTAGCACCCACCACTTTCACACCATATTCTAACGCCTTGGCATGAGGGGTCAACCCATAAAAACCCGGCCCACAAAAAGACGGAATCAATGCCGGATGCACATTTAACATTCTGTTTTCAAAAGCGCAAATAAATTCACTGCTTAAGATATACATAAAACCGGCCAACACAATCAAATCCACCTGTTGTGCCTGCAGATATTCCAAAATCGCCTGACTGAATGCTTTGTTGTCAGCGAATTCCTTCCGCGGAATGACCTTGGTAGGAATCCCATGCTTCTTTGCCCGTTCTAATGCATAAGCTTCCGGTTTGCTGGCAACCACAGTCACAATAGAAGCATTGGGCAGATAACCAGCAGTCATTTTATCCAAAATCGCTTGTAAATTGGTGCCGCCGCCGGAAACTAAAACTGCTACTCTCAGCATAAATCCAATCCCTTCTCGCCGGCAACTACATCACCGATGATATAAGCCCTTTCTCCCTTGCTTTGGAGATATGCGGTGATTTCCTCTGCCTTGTCAGCATCTACTGCCATACACAAGCCAATACCCATGTTAAAGGTATTGTAAATTTGTGCATCTTCCATCTTGCTGATCTTTTGCATCAACGGGAAGATAGGCAGAACATCCCAAGAACCTCTTTGAATCTGAATTCTGGTGCCTTCCGGCAACATTCTTGGCATATTTTCAATAAAACCACCACCGGTAATATGAGAAATCCCTTTGATTTCGTATTTTTCAATCAAATCTAATACCATCTTTACATAAATTCTGGTGGGTTTTAACAATTCTTCGCCTAAAGTACAGCCCAGCTCGTCCATGTAAGTATTCATGCTTTCTTCGTTAATATCAAACAATCTTCTTACCAGAGAATAGCCGTTGCTGTGTACACCGGAAGAGGCAATACCGATGAGCTTGTCCCCCGGTTTAATCTTAGAGCCGTCAATAATATTTTTCTTATCCACAATACCCACTGCAAATCCTGCAATATCAAATTCATCCTGTTGATAGAAACCAGGCATTTCTGCAGTTTCTCCGCCAACCAAAGAGCAACCTGCCTGCAAGCAACCTTCTGCTACGCCTTTTACGATATCGGCGATTTTTTCAGGTTCATTCTTTCCCACTGCAATATAATCCAGGAAGAATAGTGGTTCTGCACCGGAGCAAACAATGTCATTCACACACATTGCCACACAGTCAATCCCCACGGTATCCACTTTCTCTTTTACAAATGCAATCTTTAATTTGGTACCAACACCATCTGTCCCGGAGACCAAAACCGGTTCTTCATATTTGCCTGTCAGAGCAAACAGACCGCCAAAACCGCCCAAATCTGTCATCACTTCCGGGCGAAAGGTCTTCTTTACATGTTCTTTCATGAGTTTCACAGACTCGTAACCGGCTTCTACATCCACACCTGCATCTTTATAAGTAATCATAATCCTGTTTCCTCCTTATTATCACAAATCCATTTCTGCTAATTTTTGCTGTAATTTCTGATTCTTTTCTTCTACTTTTGTAGCCAAGGATGCTTTGTAGGCAGCAAACTTTGCACGCAATTCCGGATATTTACCGGAAGCGATTTGTACTGCCAGTAAACCTGCATTTTCTGCGCCGTCAATGGCAACGGTAGCAACGGGGATTCCGGTAGGCATTTGTACAATGGCAAGCAGGGCATCCATGCCGTCCAAAGCGTTACTCTTTACCGGCACACCGATGACCGGCAATACGGTAAATGCTGCCAATACACCCGGCAAATGGGCTGCCTTTCCTGCTGCAGCAATAATCACATCAAAACCGTTCTGTTCTGCATTCTTTGCAAAGTCTGCAGCTTTATCCGGAGTTCTGTGTGCAGAACACACCAACACCTCATATGTAACATCAAATTGTTTCAAAACTTTTAAACAGGGCTTCATAATTTCCAAATCGGAATCACTACCCATGACAATGGCAACCTTCGCCTTTTCCTGACTCATGTAGCTTTGAACCTCCTACTCCATAATTAAAAATATTGTATCATACTCCATAGTTGTTTGTCACTTCTTTATAGCGCAAAATTACTAATCCATAACACCAAAGGCAACGTGCCTACCAGCAAAACTGTGGACACAAAAACCCCCTCCGTTGCAAATTCCGGATCGCAATCATATTGTCCTGCCAAAGCAGCGGTTAGCGTGGCTACAGGCATTGCAATTTCAATTAAAAGCGTTTTTGCCGGTTGTGCAGGTAAAAAACCAGGAAACAGCAGGCATACCACCAGCACAATTCCCGGTAATATCAACATTTTTACAACAGAAGATACGAAAAGGGCAAGGAGCCGTTTCCCATCGAAAAACACACCTTTCAATGATACTTTCGAAAGCATCAAACCGATAAAAAGCATAGATAAAATCGCCGTCATATTGCCTATGTCAGTCAGTTTTTCCATTAGGGCATTTAAAAACGCCACTTTTGAAAATGTCTTCTGTGCCCCGGTTGCCAAGAACACCAATCCAATGAAAAAAGCAATCGTGTTGGGATTCAGAAGGTGCTTTGCCCGTGTTTTCCAAGATTCCCCTGCTTTCCCGCTGATCAGGCTGATGCCCAAAGTCCACATTATGGTTTCACTGCCTAATACGAAAAACATAGCATACGCTGTACTTTTTCCCCAAGCTTCCGGCAATGTTTCCGACAGCACAGAAAACAAAGGAAGGGCAAAATAAATAATATTGCCAAACATCATTTGTGTGCTGAAAATACGACCGGTTGCATCTTGAAAGCCAAACAACTTTCGCAACAGCAAAGAAATACCATAGCCGGTCAACACTAAAAACGCAGCAGAAAAATAGAGTTTGACGCCGCTGACATAGTCCTCGGCACCAAACTCCATGTGATACAACTTCGTTGCCACCATTAAAGGGGCTGTAATTTTTACAACTAAAGTAGAAATTACTTTATGGGAATTTTCCGGAAGGTATTTTGTCTTTCCGGCCGCAAAGCCAATGAGACCTATGAACAACAGCAGAACAATCTGCTCTAACACAACCGTAATTTCCATAAATCCGTTTTCCTCTTCTACTTAAAATTCAATGGAAGATACTTTCAGTACCCCTTCCGTATTTTTCAATGCTTCCAGTACTTCAGCAGAGGCAGGTTTATCTACGCTGACAAAGGAAACTGCCTTTTCCCCTTTTGTACTCCACTGCATGGCAGAAATGTTAATGCCTGCAATGCCCAAAACCGTACCCACTTTACCGATAATACCCGGTTTGTCGTCATTCTGAATTGCCAATACATTCTTGGACGGTTCAAAGTCCATTTTGTAGCCATTGAAATCCACAATTCTGATGGCATCCTTTGCAAAAACAGTACCGGATACTTTATTATTTCCACTCTTGGTCACAAAATTCACAGTAATCAAGTTGGTGTATTTATCCAAATGAGAAGTCTTGCTCTCCACCAACTTAATCCCCATGGAATTCAAAATCAACTCTGCATTGACATAGTTTACATTTTCCGGAGACATCACGGATAAGAATCCTTTGAGAACGGATAGGGACAACACACCGGTATCCTGTTCTGCCAACGCACCTGCATAGGTAATTTCAATGCGTTCTACGGTTTCCTTTTCCGTCTGATAATAAATCTTACCCAAAGCTTCTGCCAATTCCACATACGGACGAATTTCGCTCATGTCTGCCACTTTAATCGGCGGCATATTCACCGCTGCTACCATTTCACCCTTTAATGCGTCTGCCACCAGCTTGGATACGCAGGTACCTACGTTGTAGTTTGCTTCTGCAGTGGATGCGCCTAAATGCGGGGTAACTACCACATTATCCAAAGTTAACAACGGATTTTCATAATCCTGATTCTCCGGTGTCTTTTCATAGTTAGGTTCCTTTGCAAAAACGTCGATTGCCGCTGCCGCTACCTGACCGGATACCAATGCATCATACAATGCCTTTTCATTGACCAGACCGCCTCTTGCAGCGTTTACAATGCGCACACCTTTCTTACACATTGCCAATTCCTTTTCATTTAAAATATCAATGGTTTCTGCTGTTTTCGGTGTATGAATGGTAATCAGATCTGCCACTTTCAACAAATCTTCCAACTTTTCGCACTTTTCCACGCCCAACTTTGTAAACTTTTCATCGGTTACATACGGGTCATACGCTACAACCTTCATATTGATACCAATCATCTTCTTGGCAACAATGGAACCGATTCTGCCCAAACCGATAATACCGCAAACCTTGTTATCCAATTCAAAACCATTAAACCGGTTTCTTCTAAAATCCCCTACCACCTTGGCATTATAGCTTGCCTGCGGAATGTTTCTGAAAATAGCAAATGCCAGACCGATTGCCAATTCACCGGCAGACATGGAGTTACTTTCCGGCGTGTTGACCGCAATAATTCCCCGTTTGGTACATTCTTTTACATCAATATTGTCAATCCCGTTTCCGGCACGACCTACCACCTTCAAATTAGGTGCTTTTTCCAACAATTCTTGATTGATTTGGGTTACGCTTCTCACAATAATGGCATCGTAGTTTCCGATAATTTCCAACAAATCCTCTCTTTGGATACCAAATTTGCAATCCACTTCAAAGCCTTGATTCAGCAAATAATCTACGCCATCTTGTGCAATTCTTTCTGTTACAATAATCTTCATGTCTGTATTCTCTCCTATTCTATTCTTTCTTATACAGATTACTATTTTATGCAAACAAAGCCTTCTGTACTGCACTTACCCCTGCGCCTTGCGGGAACACATAGCCTTCTTTTGCCAAAGACTGTTCTAATGCAGCAAAGGTCTTAATAATATCAAATTCATTCACATAGCCGCAGTGTCCGATTCTAAAGATTTTTCCCTTCAAATGCTTTTGTCCACCTGCCAGCATAATATCAAACTGATTGTTCATGGTTTTAATCACATTGCCGATATTGATGCCTTCCGGCGCTTTGACTGCAGTTACAATATAGGAAGAAATTTCCCTAGAAGGCAACAATTCCAATCCTAATGCCAGAACACCCTCTTGTACAGCTTTTGCAAATCTTTCATGACGCTTGTAAACATTTTCCAATCCCTCTTCTTTTAAGAGTTTCAGAGCTTCTGCCTGTGCCTGTGCAGTAGTAATAGCCGGTGTATACGGCGGATTTTCAGAAAGCTTTGCCAAGCCCTTCTTATATTTTTTCAAATCCCAATAGAATTTGGGCATAGTAGACTTTTCACAGGCTGCCCAAGCCTTTTCAGACAGCGCAATGAAGGAAAGTCCCGGCGGTGCCATTAAGGCTTTCTGAGAACCGGTTACCACACAGTCCACACCCCATGCATCCATTTGGAAATCCAAACCACCCATGGCGCTGATTGCATCCACTACCAACAGTGTATCCGTATCTTTTGTCAAAGTTGCAACCGCTTGGATATCGTTGGAAACACCAGTAGAAGTTTCGTTATATGTAATAAGAACACCTTTGATTTCTTTTTTGGTATCTGCATCTAAAATTGCTTTAATTTCAGCAGGATTCGCAGCCTTTCCCCATTCTACGGAAAGCTTTTCTACCTGCAAGCCAAAGGTTTCGGCGATTTGCGCAAAGCGGTCACCGAAAGCGCCAATGCTGACTGCCAGCACTTTTTCTCCGGGGGAAAAAAGATTTACAACAGCAGCTTCCATAGCGCCTGTTCCGGAGGAAGCCATTGTCATAACCGGCTGCGCAGTTTGAAAAACATCTTTCAAATCTGCATGCATGGCATCCCATGTCTTTTCAAAATCAGCTGTTCTATGATGAATAATTTGCCGGCGCATTACCTCCAGCACTTCTGGTGGTAACATAGTCGGTCCCGGCGTCATTAACAATTTTTCCTTCTGCATAGGTCGTTCTCCTCCGTAGCATCAAATTTATAGTTCCTTTTACTATAGCGTGCTAAAGTCGTTCCGTCAAGATTCTTTGTTATTTTTTTGTCGACCTTTTTAAGGATGATTTCTTTCCCTTGTGTTTCATTATAAAAATTTTATCGGAAGCATAAATCTTTGCCGCCAGCCAAAGGAATGCGCCAAGCAACGCCAGTTCATACAAAATACCCAATACCACCGGCAGGAAATCATTTAACAGTAAATAAGAAGATGCTTGGAACGGGTGGGTAAAGGGAATCATATTCAACAATATTTTTACAGGTAAAGAAGCACTGGTGACATCGGTAAACAAAGAGAACAAATAAGGAATCAGTACCAGCAACATCATAGGGGTGATATACCCTTGGGCTTTCTTTACATCCTCTGCAAAAGCCCCTAAGATGCACGCCAAAGCCAACGCCACCAAGATACCTGCAAACAAAGAGATACCAAGCAGAATGTAATCTCCTACGCCCAGTGTCAAGCCCAATTGTTCCATGGCCTGCTGCAGTTGTGGAGTGGCGCTGCTGCTTCCCATGAGATTCCCCATATAGTTTTGGAAACAGAACATATAAACAACGGCGTATACCAAAGCAGAAATGCCGGCAGCAGTCATCTTTGCACCGATAATGGTACTGCGTTTTACCGGTGTACTTAACAGTGTTTCCATGGTCTTGTTTTCTTTTTCTGCAGCCAATGCCGTAATCAGCAGCTGAGATGCATACACAATAATCATAAACATCACAATTGGAATGATAGTATTTTGGCTCATTAAAAAGCTCTTTACCTCCAACGCACTGACATTGGCAATCTGGTCATTCATAAAGAGATAATCATTTTTTACCACAGGATTTTTAATTGCATTGGGGTCCACAGAGACAATAATGCCTTTTTGTATTAACATATCGCTGACATACTCATTCACTTGCGTTATGGCTTCTTCCAAAGTAGCATCCCCTGTCTGCCCCATCAAAGAAAGGTCCGTCAAAATAGAATAGGTATCAATGGATTGGGGAATGGCTTGCAACGCATTTTGTTCAAACCCTTGATGAATTACTAACACGGCACGGGCCTCCAGCTGCTGTGCCTCGTGAATAATGTCCATGACTTCTCCCTGGTGCTTGGTAGATACATTAAACCCTGCATTGTTTAACACTTTTATCACATCGCCGGACAATGTAGTTCCATCCAAATCCAGCACCACTAATTTTTCCCCATTGCCGGATTGTGTCTGCTCTGTCTCCATGGCATCATTTACCACAGCACCCAGCAACATAAAAATCAGCACACTGATTAGAATAGGGATCAGCGCCTGTATACTAAACAATTCTTTTAATTCTTTTTTTAATAATACGCCGAATTTTCTCATCTTCTGGTCACCCCCGCAAATACTTCTTCCAGGTTTTGGGCATTGCATTTCAATTTTAAATCCAACGGCGTTCCCGTCAAGAGAATCTGACCTTTATCCATAATGGCCACTCTGTCGGACAAATACTCAATTTCCAGCATATTGTGACTGGAAACCAACACTGTCATGCCGCTGTCCGCCAGTTTTCGAATCACTTTCCGAATTTCCAATGCATTCATCACATCCAAGCCACTGGTAGGTTCGTCCAAAATAGCCAACTTGGGTCTGGTCATCACCGCCCGGGCAAGCAATAACTTTCTGGTCATCCCTTTGCTGTAAGTTGCCATTTTATCCTTCAGCCTATCCCCCAAGCCACACACTTCCGTAGCAATGGCAATATATTCTTTTTGTATTTTAGGGTTGGCAGAAAAAATACCTGCCATAAATTTCAGATAATCAATACCGGTCATTTGCTTATAAGCACCGGCTTCTTCCGGTAAATAACTAATCATCTGGCGAATTTCCATAGGCGCTTTATGAATGCTCTTTCCCATAATCCGCACATCTCCGCCGGAGGGCTGTAAAATGGTGGAAACCACACGAAGTGTGCTGGTCTTCCCTGCCCCATTTGGTCCTATAAGAGCGAATATCTCTCCTTGTGCCACTTCAAAGCTAATGCCTTTTACCGCTTCAAAGCTTCCGTAGTTCTTCTTTAAATTGGATACTTCTAACACATTTGCCATAATACACTCCCCGCCTTTCTTTAGCCGTCCATCATGGTATACATAAAAATTGCCGCCGCCACCGATGCATTTAACGATTCCGCCCGTCCCGGCATGGGTATCTTTACCCATTTATCTGCCGCCTGTGCCACATCCGGAGCTATGCCTTTTCCTTCATTACCGATAATCAATGCCACTTTTTCTTTCGGTACGGTTTTTTCTGTCATAGGGGTTCCCTGCAAATGGGTGGCATACACATCATAGCCTGCTTGTTTTAACGTTTCCACCGCTTCCAAAGAACTTCCCACACGCCAAATGGGAATGTGAAAAATACTTCCCATGGTTGCTCGCAACACTTTTCCATTGTACACATCCACACAGCCTTCTGAAACCAGTATGCCATCAAATGCAAAGGCATCTGCCGTTCTGATAATGGTCCCCATGTTTCCTGGATCCTGCAGACAATCCAACAGCAAAAGACGCTTGCCTGTCAAATCCGGGGTTTGCGCCTTCTGCATGGAAACTACCGTCAGAATCCCTTGCGGGTGTTCCGTTTCCGATAGTTCTTTCAATATCTTATCTGTTACTTGTATGGACTGCCGGGTAAACGCCTGCAATAGGGGTTCCTGTCCGTGTTCTTTGTAAAAATCCTCCGTCATCAGTACCCACTGAATCTCCCAGCCGGATTGCAACGCTTCCATGGAAAAACGCAACCCTTCTACGAAGAAAGCATTGTTTGCTTCCCGAAATTTCTTTTGTTTTAAGGATTTTACATATTTCACTGTTGCGTTTGCCGTACTTGAAATCACTTCCATAGTGTGCCCCCGTTTTTTTGCATCAAAACTCTTTGGGTTTAGTATACAGGAAACGGGGGCACTTGGCAATTTGAATTCACCGCAATATGCAAAAAAGTGACACCATTACGGTATCACTTTTTCAACTTATTTTACTTTTGCTACCAAAGCTGCAAAACCTGCTGCATCATGTACAGCCATTTCTGCCAACATCTTTCTATTGATGTTAATGTTGTTCTTCTTCAGCGCGTTCATGAACTTGCTGTAAGACATGCCGTTCATTCTTGCTGCTGCATTAATTCTGGCAATCCAGAGTTTTCTGAAATCTCTCTTCTTTGCCTTTCTGTCTCTGTAAGCATATACCAGGGACTTCATCACTGCCTGATTTGCAATTCTGAAGTTTGTGCTCTTTCTTCCATAGTAGCCCTTGGCTAATTTTAATACTTTTTTATGTCTTGCACGTGTTCTAACCGCGCCTTTTACTCTTGCCATTTCTTCCTTCCTCCTTATTTATATGGAATCAACTGCTTGATCGTAGCCGCGTTAGCGTCTGCTGCATATAATCCTAATCTGTGCTTTTTCTTCACTTTTCTGTCCTTTGTTACGAGTCTGTGTCTTCTGAAAGCGTGACTCATCTTTACCTTACCCTTAGCGGTAATCTTGAATCTCTTTTTAGAAGAGCTGTGTGTCTTTACCTTTGGCATCTTTTTGTTCCTCCTATCAATTTTACTTCGGCACGATAATCATGCTCATATTCTTGCCTTCCAGCTTCGGTTTCTTATCCGGTGCACCAAACTCTGCCAGTCCTTCTGCAAACCGCAATAAAACCTTTTCTCCTTGTTGGGTATAATTCATTTCTCTACCCCGGAACCGAACACTAACCTTCACTTTGTTGCCGTCTTTTAAGAACTTAGAAGCATTCTTCTGCTTAAACCCAAAGTCATGTTCATCAATGGACGGAGAAAGCCGAACCTCTTTGACTTCAATTACTTTTTGATTCTTCTTTGCTTCCTTTTCTTTCTTTGCCTGATCAAACAGGTACTTCCCATAGTCCATAATCTTACAAACAGGGGGTACTGCCTGCGGGGCAATTTTCACCAGATCCAGATTCTTCTGATTTGCTAATGCCTGTGCTTCCTGAATGGATACAATTCCAACCATAGCGCCGGTATCATCAATCAGACGGACTTCCTTATCTCTGATTTCTTCATTAATTGGCAATTCGTTCTTGCTAATAATCGGTCACCTCCAAATATTTTTACAAAAAAGAAAGAGCGGCCTTTCGACTTCCGCTCCTGTAGACAACATCCCTGCACATACTGCACACTTTCATGGCAAAACACAGTTTCTATTGAACCACAGTCAACTTCAGTCACCGGGTGAGAAGCAGTCAAAAACGCTTCTTCTTTCTTTACGCTCAACCAATTTACCATGAATTTACTGCCGTGTCAAGCATTTATTTTTTTATTCTCCAAGGGGATGCACCACCAGTTTACAGGGCTCCTCCCATTTCAGGTATGCAGCAAAATCCACACCCGTTTCCACCCATTCCGGCACCAGCATACCGCAGTGTGCCTTATAGGTGTCCCCATGAAAATCCGAACCACAGGAAAGTTTTAATCCATGTTCTTGGGCAAAGGCCGTCACTCTCTTTTCCTCATTGGTTCCATAAAGCGGATGACAATTGATTTCCACGCCGTGCAAGTATGCAGGATTCTGTGGCACCGCTCCGTTTCGGTATGGGTGGGCTTGATACAGTAACGCATTCTTAGAAAGACACCAGTCAAATAATTCTTCCTGTGTCATATCATAAAAGGGCGGACTGGTAAGAATATCTTCTTCCGTCATCCCGTAAATCACATAATCCACATTCCCCTTTTCCCGCAAAGTCACTTCGATACCGAACAATACACGGATTCCCTGTGCCTTTCCAATTTCACGGGTTTTATAAAATTCCTCTACATAGCGCTTTACCCACGCCTCATAGGGCTCTTCCCTGCAGTAGTCTGCTTTGCAGTGATTGGTCAGCACGATACCATCTAAATGGTCCTTCCCGCATTCTTCTATTAAGGCTTCCGGTGTCCGCCGGCTGCAATAGCTGATTCCGTTGGTATGAATATGAGCATCAATTAACAACATTTCAATAGTTCTCCCAATGCTTTGATTACTGTCAAATTACGAATTCTATCTCTGGTCCCTTGAAAATGACACGGAATACAATAGGCACCATCTTTGGTGGCAATACCAATATATACCAGACCTATCGGCTTTTGGGGCGTTCCCCCTGTAGGACCTGCAATACCGGTAATGGAAACTGCCACATCCGCGCCGGAGCAGGCAAGTAAGCCTTTACACATTTCCAGCGCTGTTTCTTCACTGACCGCCCCATGTGCCGCCAAGGTTTCTTCCTTGACACCGAGCAATTTGTGTTTTGCTTCATTGCTGTAGGTCACAAAACCGTATCCCAATACGCCGGAAGCTCCGGAAACAGCTGTCAGTGCCTGTGCCAGCATACCGCCTGTACAAGACTCTGCTGTGGCAATTGTTTTTCCCGCTTCTTTGTATCTGCGCACCACCACTTCTTCCAAAGATTCGCCATTGACAGAATACACACAATCTCCCAAAAGCTGTTTCACCTGTCCGATGGCATCTTTCACCATTTCTTCTGCTTTCTCCTGCTCTGCTGCAGCCGCTGTAATACGCAATGTCACATCTCCTGTCTTTGCATAAGTCGCAAAGGTAGGATTGGTTTGCCCGTCAATCAGCGACATTAACAATTGTTCTGCCTGAGATTCCCCTAAACTGGTGATTTTTACAAAAGCAGAAGCCAATTTTTCCATGCTTTTTTTTGAAAAATAGGGTTCCACAAAGGATTCAAACATAGGATGCATTTCTCTGGGCGGACCCGGCAGCATAATAATCACATGATTATCTTTTTCTACCAAGCAACCCGGCGCAGTACCGTTATCATTTCGAAGGATGGTTGCACCTTCCGGGAAGTAGGCTTGTCGCAGATTGCTCTCCACCATTTTCTTTCCCTGCTTTGAAAAATATGCTTCTATTGCGTTTGCGCTTTCTGCATCAAACTGCATGGACAGTCCCAGACATTCCGCCACAGTTTCTTTGGTCAAATCATCCTGGGTAGGTCCAAGTCCTCCTGTCATAATAATCACATCACATCTGGACATCGCCAGACGCAGGCTTTCTTTTAGCCTTGCAGGGTTGTCCCCTACCACACTATGATAATAAACTGCTACCCCTACATTGGGTAGTCTTTGGGATAAATATTGGGCATTGGTGTTGGCTATTTGCCCCATGAGCAATTCCGTCCCAACTGCCAGTATTTCTGCTCGTCTCATTCCATTCACCTCTTAAAGAGAAGTGTATCATATTTTTCGCAGAAATTCAGCACATTTTTAAGCGAACCCGATCAGCAAGCATGGCTATAAATTCTCCATTGGTAGGTTTTCCTTTTCCGGTGTTAATGGAATAACCGAATATTTGATGAAAAACCTCCACTTGTCCACGACTCCATGCTACTTCAATGGCATGCCGCATGGCTCTTTCGACTCGACTGGGTGTCGTTTCATATTTCTTTGCAATACATGGATATAATACTTTGGTAATGGCATTGATAACCTGTGCTTCCTCTACCGCCATTAAAATGCCATCTCTTAAATATTGATAGCCTCTGATATTTGCCGGAACACCAATTTCCAGCATCAATTTGGTCACATTAACTTCTAATTGACTGTTGTCTGTATGAGATTTTGGCTCCGCCATCGGAAATACAGGTGCATAGGTATAAGCGGCGCCCATGGTTCCTGTCGCATAATTCTGAGCTTCCACATAACTTTCCTGCAACACATAGAGTTTGCCTTCATTGGCTACCGTACGAATTCTTTGGGTAAGGGTAACCAAATCAAAAGGCTTTATCATGAAATAGCTGGCGCCTAGAAACATAGCCCTTTGAATCATAATTTCCTGCACAAAGGAAGAAATCATAATAAACCTTGGCTTAGGGATATTTTTAAAACTCGGTGCCTGAAACACATGCTCCAACACACCTATTCCGTCCAACTTTGGCATAATCATGTCTAAAAGAACAACATCCGGTGTTGTGCTTTCTATCAAACTGATTGCCTCAGCGCCATCTGTAGCTGTCGCCACCACTTCAACATCATTCACGGTTTTAAAATGTTCCGACAAGACTTCTACAAATCCCCGATTGTCATCCACAATCATCAATCTAATCTTTTCCATCTTTGCTCCTCCGCTTTATCTTTTGTATAGCATCTAGATTATACAAAGAGATACTTTATTTCGCAACTATTTTTTGATAAAATAGGAAATATAACAAAGTATTGCTTTTTTCGACAAATTTCAGCAGGATAAAGCGATAAAAAGCTACGGGAATCTGTTATTTTTTCAGATATTTCCCGTAGCAAGATGTTTTCGTTTCTCCCATCACAGCAATTTCCTTAAATTTTTTATATGCCAGTTCTCCGTTTTTCTGCGCCATCATTAAACCCGGCAAAAATAGTACCGTTATCCCCAAGTTTCTCTTTTGCAACTAAAAGTTTACTCTCACTACGACCCGTAATCGTTACTTTTGCGCCATAACGAATAGCAAGTTCTGCACAAGCATATCCAATTCCTTCACATCGTCAGCCACCGAGTTTGATGCTGAATCCCGAACCCGAGCCGGAGTCGGAATCGGACGAGCCGGTGGGCAGGAACGGGGTCAGCTCATTTGCCATACGGCAGATTGGAATAGACTGCAAATATACCTTACCGGGGCCTGTGACGCGGGTATTAAACAGTCCCTCACCACCAAGGAATATGTTTTTCATCCCCTTTACTCTTTGAATGTCCATGGTACAAGTGGCACTCATAGCGGCGAGATAACCGGTATCAAGAATCATGCTCTCGCCTGGGGCAAGGGTATATTCCTTGCAATAGCCGTCAATTTCGATGAACACAATGCCGTTGCCGGAGATCTTCTGCATAATAAAGCCCTCACCGCCGAAGAAGCCTGCGCCGAGCTTCTGTTGGAAAAAGATCGACAGATCCAAGCCCTTCTCCATTGCGAGAAAGCCTCGCTTCTGCACAACGATCTCATTACCGGGTGTCACCTGATAAGGAATGATGCTGCCGGGGAAGCTGGAGGCAAAAGCAATTATACCGGAACCGCCCTGTGGGGTGTACTCGTTCAAGAAAATGGAATCTCCCGAAAAGAGACGTCCCAACGCTTTCTTGAAGCCGCCGGAATTGGTTTCCATTTGCATATTCGGACTCATCCAGCTCATTGCACCTCCCTCGGTGCAGATGGTCTGTCCCGCCTCTGGATAGCAGATTACCACTGGAAGGCTACCGCCTTCGATTTCATATTTTAGCATACTGTTTACCTCCCAAAAATATTTTCACTCTTTGCGATATTTACTCGATTACCTTGCCGGAAGCGTCATACTTCATTTCACTTACAAGCTTGTCATTTTCGCCGTACACGCAAACCGTCTTGCTTCCGTCCTCGTTATAGGTCGTCACGATTTCGCTGTTCAATTTGCCGTCAGCATCGTAGTCGGCCATTCTGATGAGATTCTCATGTGCATTATAACAGTCATGCGCATTGTACAAGCAATCATGGTAGAAAGTAATTTTTCATAAAATAATGGTCTTTCTTAATTTTGATTATTTCGCAAGGGGCGATGGCGGATTTTGTTTCCGCCACCGCCCCTTGCATTCTTTGTGTGGATTATCTCATTGCTTTGCGTTTCTTCTGTTCGATGCTGATGATAGCAATTCCGGTTGCCGATACAATCAGCAGGAGCCACCACAGCCACATTGGGCTGTCCTCTCCGGTCTGCGGAAAACTCGGCTTATCGGTTGCCGGAATCTCGATATATACTGCCTTAATAGTAGCATTGCCGGTTGCCTTATCGATGGTGGTTTCCCACGCAACAGTGTAGCCTTCCTTTGTGGGAGTATCCGGCATTGTAACCTTTTCACCATGCTTAACCGTAATCGCCTGATATACGCCGTTTTCGTCCATAAAAGTGATAGTGTACTCGTTGATGGTATAAATTGCATTGATTTCAGTGTCAGCGGTTATGGATTTGCCATCCTTATCCCAAGTGGGAGCAGTCTGGTTATATCCCTCTTTTTCGGGAATAGTCGGCAAAGTGGCATCCTTGCCGTGTCCGACAATTTCAGTGCCAACAGTTTCGCCGTCTATCTTAAAGGTTACGGTATAGTTTTTATAAACGGTAATCTTATACTCTGTTTTATTACCAGCATTGTCGGTAGCAACAATAGTATGCTCAGCATTGTCAGCAGGGATGGTATAAGTGTCATCCGTAAGCGCAATCTCTTTTCCGTCAACGGTCAACTTATCAAAGTTGTCGTCAGTCGCCGTTATGGTGGTATCGCCGTAGTACGTGCCGCCGTCCTCAATGCCTGTAATGGCAGGTGCAGTGATATCCGCAACGCCGCTTACGGTCACTTCTATATTCTGCTGAATACCCGAAATGATACATTTTCCGTTTTCATCTAAGGTAACGGTCGAGCCGTTGACCTGCACAGCAAAGCCTTCTGTCTTGGAATAGCCCTTTTCCAGCGTAAAGGTCAGCTCGCAGTCAGTATTCCAATCCACGGTAGAGGCCGAAGCGATCAAGGTATATCCTTCCTGCTCTGCGGGCACCGTTACCGTATAGGTATTGATCTGCCACTGAGCGTAAAGTGTGAACTTACAGCCGCCGTTGCCGTTGTCATCTGTAAAAGTGACAGTGTCGCCGGCTTTGTAGCTGTCACCGCTGCCGTCCGCCGCTGTATTCCAGCCTATGAAGGTATATCCGGTGCGGGTAGGTTCAGATGCCCTAATGGTAATGGTAGTGCTATTCGTGTTGCTGCTGGAGGATCCGCCCTCGCCGCCGTTGGCATCAAAAGCCAGGGTGTTAGCAAGACGCATAATCTTGACCTGCTGCTCTTTCTCAGCAGAGGCGGTGGCGGAAGTAACAACGATATTTGCGTCATCCTTTAATGTTGCTGTAACGACCACCTTGTAGGTGCCGGCATCGGAAACATTACCATCTAAGGTCAGCACCGATGCGGTCTCGTTTTCCAGTAATTCGCCGTCTTTATACCACGCATAGGTATAGGTCAGGATGTCGTCATTTTGGTTGCTTATTGTCGCCGTCAGCACACGAGTGGAGTTATCGGGGATATAATACTGATAACCATCGGAAATACCGCCGGGTACTTTTAGTGTAAGCTTTACGTCAGGCTCCAGCACCTTGCGGACCGCAAACAGTGTGTGTTCCTGTGCGGATGAAACTATGGTAGAAGAAGTGATTTGGGTTTCTGTTACAATACCGTTTTCATCCACCAGATACCAGTTACTATCACCGCCGGAAAGACCTATAACCGATGTAGAAGGCAGGTTACCGTATTTTTCGCCGTAGGTCACGGAGATGTTTTCAATCGCAGCGCCGCCGTTTGTATCAAAGATGACGGTCACAGGGAAAGTATCGGTTGCTTGGGCGCTAAAATATCTCCAAGTGCTTTTTCCGGAGACGGTAGTCTCTTGTTTGTAATAATCGGTTGTGGCATCCGCTTCGGATGTTCCATACTTGACCATATACGCCTTGCCTTCAGCAGGAGTTACTGTGCAGGTGTCTCCCAACACACGATAATCTCCGGAAGTTGCTATCAGAGTTGCAGTATCCTTTACAGAAATATCGCCATCAATTCCGTAATAAGTTGAAGAGGTTCCTTTGTGATTGACGGTTACAGATGCTTTTTCGGACAAATTGAGCTTCTTTACATAGACACCTTTATAGGTCGTTCCATCAACCTTAACAACAGCCGAACCGGATACATTAGCTGTATCGCTGGTGCCGTATAAACCATAGATTTTTGAGCCTTTTATCACATCTATATCCACCTTGGCTGTGCCGGAGATAGTGAGGGTATCAGTAAATTTGAGAGCATATTCGCTGTATGTTGAGTCTGTGTCGATTACAATATCTACTTGCGCATTATCGAGAATCGAAGTCTTACCACCGCTGATGGCGTCATTCGCTGAGTACAGCTCAACAACAGCATATTGACTGATCTCTGTCTCGCCGGTTGTACTGATAAGAGGATATCCGTCGGCATATGCTATTTTGTTTCCGGCTACATCCTTTGAATACACCTTATATTTTGCGGTGTCGGTAATTGTGACCTTGCCACCAACGGTACGAAGGCCGCCTTCACCCTCTACAATATGAACTTCGGCATTGCCACGGATCGTAATGTCACTATCGGAAGCACCGCAAACCGGATAGCCGTCATCGCTCTTGACAGTAAGTGTCCCACCGGAAATATCGATACCATGCGCGTAAATTGCATATTTTGTGGTATCAATATTGATAACAGGTGTTTCGCTTATGGTTGCGGAGCCTGTATTCCTGCAATAAATGGCGTGAGAAGTGCAGTCGGTGATGTCCAGATTGAGATTGCCGTTGATGGTAACGCTTCCGCCGGCAGTATAACCGTCCAGAAAAATACCGAATTGCACGGCAGAAATACTAAGCTTTCCGTTGTCCGTACTTGTAAAAACAATGGGTGTGTTGCTGGCAACATTGATACCATCATCGTCAGCCGCCGAAAGGGCACTTTCACCGGTGAAGGTAAAGGTAATCTTATTGGCACCCTTTGCCGTGATTGCAGCATCTTCTGTGGTGTCAATGCCGATGCTGTTAAAGGTAACAGATGTTTCGCCCTTGGCACTGTCAACTACGATGGTTTCGCCTGTTGTTGTAACGCCGTCTCTCATACCGACAGTAACAGGCGTGGTGGTATTGACAGTCAAAACCCCGCTCTTGTAGG
>CAYMRI010000015.1:0-20269 GCA_964392835.1 uncultured Eubacteriales bacterium | reverse complement strand
AGTTGGTGGACGGCAAATGCCCGGATTGCGGCAGACCGGTAGAACTGACCAAAGAAGAAAGCTATTTCTTCCGTCTCTCCAAATATCAGGACAGACTGTTGGAGTTTATTGAAAACAATCCGGAATTTATTCAGCCGGTCAGCCGGAAGAATGAAATGATTAACAACTTCATCAAACCGGGACTGACCGACCTTTGCGTGTCCAGAACCTCCTTTGACTGGGGTGTTCCGGTGACATTTGATGAAAAACACGTAGTATACGTATGGATTGACGCACTTTCCAACTACATTACTGCTTTGGGCTATGCCAGCGAAGACCCAAGCCTTTATGAAAAATTCTGGCCTGCACAAGTACACTTGGTAGGAAAGGAAATTGTTCGTTTCCACACCATTATTTGGCCGGCAATTTTGATGGCATTGGATTTGCCCTTGCCAAAGCAGGTTTACGGCCACGGTTGGTTGCTGTTGGAAGGCGGCAAGATGTCCAAGTCCAAAGGAAACGTGGTAGACCCTGTGATTTTAATTGAAAAATACGGTGTGGACGCCATTCGCTACTTCCTGCTGAGAGAAGTGCCCTTTGGTTCCGACGGCGTTTTTTCCAACGAAGCATTGATTAACAGAATCAACATGGACCTGGCAAATGATTTAGGTAATTTACTCAGCCGTACCGTTGCTATGGTGGAAAAATATTTTGGCGGTGTTATCCCTGCAGAACAAGAAGGCGGCGACTTCGACCAAGATTTGGAACAAACCGTACTGGGCTCTGTAGCAAAAGCAGAAGACTTTATTGAAAAATTCCAGTTCAGCAATGCGCTGGCAGAAATTTGGAAGGGTATTTCCAGAGCTAACAAATATATTGACGAAACTGCGCCTTGGGTATTGGCAAAGGATGAATCCAAGAAAGCAAGACTTGCAAGTGTAATGTACCACTTGGTAGAAAGCTTGCGTATTGTGTCCGTGCTCATTCAACCCTTTATGCCCCAAACCCCTGCCAAAATGCAGGCACAGCTTGGCCTTATCGATGCAAAATACACCCAATGGGAAACCGCTTCCGTTTGGGGCGTGACACCGGCAGGCACCAAAGTACAAAAGGGAGAGATTATTTTTCCAAGAATTGATATGGAAAAGGAACTGGCTGAAATTGCTGCCATTGCAGAAGCGGCAAAAGCAAAAGATGCCCCCAAGGAAGAGACAAAGCCGGAGGTGCCGGAATTTAAACCGGAAGTGACCATTGATGATTTTGAAAAATTGGATTTGCGTGTGGCAAAAGTGCTTGCTTGTGAACCGGTGAAGAAATCCAATAAACTTTTGGTATTCCAGTTGGATTTGGGAAGAGAAAAACGCCAGGTAGTATCCGGTATTGCAAAACACTATAAGCCAGAAGAATTAATCGGTAAACAGGTGATTATGATTGCCAACTTAAAGCCGGTAAAACTTTGCGGTGTAGAATCCCAAGGTATGATTTTGTCTGCCGTAGATGACAGCATTAATTTGCTGAAAGTCAGCACAGTAGAGGGAGAAGTGACAAATGGCGCTACCGTTGTTTGATGTACACGCCCATTACGGCGATTCCCGTTACGATGAAGACCGGGAAGAATTATTGGTTCGCATTCACACAGAAAATAATGTGATAGGTATTGTAGACGCCGGAGATTCTGCGGCGTCTTCTTTGGATTGCGTAAAACGCGCGGAACAATATGATTTTATTTATGCGGCTGCTGGGATTCATCCTTTGCATATGCAGGAAATATCCGATGCAGACCTGCAGGTGGTGGAAAGTCTTTTGACACACCCTAAAGTGGTGGCAGTGGGAGAAATCGGCCTGGACTATCACTATGACGATTCCGCACCCAAAGAAGTGCAACACAAATGGGTGATGGCACAAATAGAATTGGCAAAGAAATATCATAAACCTATTGTTTTTCACGACAGAGATGCCCACGCTGACAGCATGGAAGTATTAAAAAAAGCCGCATCCATGGGCGTCAGCGGTATTGTGCATTGTTTTTCCGGCAGTGTGGAAATGCTAAGAGAAGTAATGAAGCTGGGATTTTATATTTCCTTAGGTGGCACGGTGACATTCAAAAATGCCAATAAAGTGTTGGAAGTGGCAAAAGAAGTACCCTTGGATAGGTTGCTGTTGGAAACCGATTGTCCGTATTTGGCGCCTACACCATTCCGTGGGCAAAGAAATGATTCCTCCATGATTTGTTATGCGGCGGGAAAAATTGCAGAGCTGCGGGGGATGACGGCAGAGGAAATTTGTGAAATTACCTATGCCAACAGTTTAAAACTATTTGGGCTGACAAAATAAGCAAAAAGGAGCAATATCCATGGAAAGCATAAAAGCGTTAATACAACGACATAATGTGGTAGCCAAGAAAGCACTGGGACAAAATTTTTTAATTGACACCGGCGTGGTGGAAGAAATCTTAGATGCGGCAGAAATTACCGAAGATGATTTGGTGTTGGAAATCGGTCCCGGCCTTGGCAGTATGACTTTGGAAATTGCAAAGAGAGCAGGAAAGGTTGTGGCAGTCGAACTGGACCAAACCCTGATTCCCATTTTAAATGCCTATTTATTTGGTTATGATGTAACCGTATTGCACAAAGATATTTTAAAGGTAAACATAGAAGAAGAAATTAGGAAACCCTATGGTACAAAACCGGATGGTACGCCATATTGTCTCAAAGTGGTTTCCAATCTGCCTTATTATATTACCACCCCCATTATTATGAAGCTGTTGGAAGATGGCATTCCGGCAGAACGGATGCTGTTTATGGTGCAGCTGGAAGTAGCAGAGCGTATGTGTGCCAATCCCGGGACAAAAGCTTACGGCGCATTGTCTGTGGCAATTCGTTATTATTCCGAGCCGGAAAATTTGTTTACGGTGCCCCCTCATGCATTTATGCCAAGACCGGGGGTGGATTCTGCGGTGGTAAGACTTGCTGTACGTAACAAGCCGCAACGAGAAGATGTGGATCGGAAACAATTTTTCAAAACGGTAAAAGCCGCATTTGCTCAAAGAAGAAAAACATTGGTGAACTCGCTGGCCAATGCAGGGTGTTTTTCCTTAACCAAAGAACAATATCAAGAAATCTTGGGAGAGATGGGACTGCCGGCTGACATTCGGGGAGAAAAACTTTCCATTGACGATTTTTCTGATTTAACAAAGAAGATACATGAATCATAAGCGCACCATATTACATTGCGATTTGAATAATTTTTACGCTTCGGTGGAATGCCTGTTTCACCCGGAGTGGAAGCATGTGCCTATGGCAGTGGGCGGAGACCAGGAAGCCCGTCACGGCGTAGTGCTGGCAAAAAATATGTTGGCAAAGAAGTACGGCGTTACTACCGGCGAGCCAATTGTCAAAGCCCGACAAAAATGCCCCAACTTAGTCATTGCACCACCCCATCATGACCTATATGAGGAATATTCCCGAAAAGCCCGTGCTGTCTATGCACGATATACCGATAAAATAGAACCCTTTGGTATTGACGAATGTTGGCTGGACGTCACCGATTGTTTTACCCTGTTTGGCGACGGCGTTACCATTGCAGACCGCTTGCGAAAAGAAATGTGGGAGGAGTTAGGTTTGACCATTTCCGTAGGGGTTTCTTTTAATAAAGTGTTTGCCAAATTGGGCAGCGATTTGAAGAAACCGGATGCCACATCTGTGATTCCCTATGAATCCTTTCGAGAGATTGTATGGCCTCTTCCGGTGGGGGAATTATTATATGTAGGAAAAAATACCGCCAAGAAACTGGGCGGCCGCGGGATTTTTACCATAGGAGATTTGGCACAAACCTCGCCGGAAGTTTTGCGGCGGCTGCTGGGAAAAATGGGAGATATGCTCTATCTCTATGCCAATGGACTGGACGAATCCCCCGTAGAGCCGGGCGGCAGAGAAGTTGCCAACAAAAGTATCGGCAACAGTATTACCACACCCAAGGATTTGAAAAATGATGCGGAAGCAAGGCTTCTTTTGCTGGAGATTGCAGAGGGTGTAGCCTATCGTATGCGGCAGCAGGGGTATCGTGGGACGGTAGTGCATGTAGTCATTAAGGATGCGGATTTTTCTACTATTACAAGGCAAGGACAATTGGAGAATCCTACCAATTTGGGCTCTGTCATTGGGGCAAAAGCTTGGGAACTGTTTGTAAAGCATTGGGATTGGAGAAAATCTGTGCGCATGCTGGGGGTTACGGTATCCGGCCTACAGGAGGGAGAAGCCGTAGAACAATTATCCTTTTTTGATAATCCGCAACAGACGGAGAAGAAAGAACACTTAGAAGAAAGTTTGGATGATATCAAAAAACGGTTTGGAGGCGGCGCTATTCGCCGTGGGATTCATTGACAAGAAAGCTTGTTTTTTGCTATAATCGGCGCTGAAAGTTTTTTATCGGAGGTACGATTCAATGGACGTAAAAGAATTAGCAATGCAGAAACACGAAGAATGGCAGGGGAAGATTGAAGTCATCGCCAGATGTGAGTTAAAAGACAGAGAAGATTTGTCTGTAGCTTATACACCGGGGGTTGCACAGCCGTGCTTGGCAATCCACGACGATGTGGACCTTTCCTATAAATATACAAGAAGAGGAAATTTGGTAGCAGTGGTAACCGACGGTACTGCCGTATTGGGTCTTGGAGACATCGGACCGGAAGCCGGTATGCCGGTTATGGAAGGGAAGTGCGCTTTGTTTAAGGCATTCGGTGATGTAGATGCATTCCCTTTATGTGTACGCTCCAAAAGTGTAGATGACATTGTCAACACTGTAAAACTGTTGGCAGGCAGCTTCGGCGGTGTGAACCTGGAAGATATTTCAGCACCCCGTTGCTTTGAAATTGAAAAGAGATTAAAAGAAGAATGTGATATTCCTATTTTTCACGATGACCAACACGGTACAGCGGTGGTTGTATTATCCGCCATGCTCAACGCATTGAAGCTGGTAGGCAAAGAAATTTCTGAAATTGAAGTGGTAGTCAACGGTTCCGGTGCAGCCGGTATTGCCATTACTAAGTTACTCATGAGCATGGGTTTGAAAAACGTAATTTTGTGCGACACCAAGGGTGCTATTTACAAGGGCCGCGACAACTTAAACGGTGCAAAAGCAGAAATGGCTGAAATTTCTAACTTGCAAATGAAGAAAGGTACTTTGGCAGAGGTTTTGGTTGGCGCTGACGTATTCTTGGGCGTTTCTGCACCGAACATGGTAACTGCTGATATGGTAAAGACTATGGCAAAAGACCCGATTATCTTTGCAATGGCAAATCCCACACCGGAAATTATGCCGGATGTAGCATTGGCAGCAGGGGCAAAGGTAGTTGGTACCGGCCGCTCTGACTTTGCAAACCAAATTAACAACGTATTGGCCTTCCCGGGTATTTTTAAAGGTGCTTTGTCCGTTCGTGCCAGCGATATTAACGACGCCATGAAGATTGCGGCAGCAAAGGCAATTGCTTCTTTGGTATCGGAAGAAGAATTGTGCGCAGAGTATGTTATCCCCGGTGTTCTGGATCCCCGCGTAGCTGACACTGTGGCAGCAGCGGTTGCACAGGCAGCAAGAGATACGGGCGTTGCAAGAATTTAAAAGAAATTGAAAAATACTTTGTAAAAAAAATAACCTCTTTTGCGAAAAATGCAGAAGAGGTTATTTTTTGTATTGCAATTCATTGACAATAGTGCTAAAATATGTTTGGACATTTCTCCGACAAGGGGTGGGTGTCTGAAAATGTATTACATATAATTTATAAGGAGGAGAAGTGTTATGAAAAACACAAACAAGTTGTTGGTCGTTCTTTTGGCTGTAACAATTGCTTTGTCCGGCATTGTTGCTACCTTGACAACCAGTGCGAGAGAGCTTGATGCTGATCTTTATGCATTCTATGAAGGCAGTGATTGCTATGTAAACTTTGATGGGCATGATAATGAAAATTATCGAGATTATGAAGCAGGCACATACAATTTGGACTATTATGAAAGGGATTTATATGCACCTTTTGATAATGAGTATGCCGAATTGGAAGAAGGCGGCGTATACAAGGCAATTTATTGGTTGACCATTAATTACATTAACAATTTTAATGACACCAAGGGCTGGGAAGTAAAATTTATGCCTACAGAAGAGTATTACATGAATATCACAAATGCTGATATTTGGAATCAGGAAGGCCCTACTTCCGTTGCAGTGGTAGTACCTTTTAAAGTAACCGATATCAACAATGTGAAATTAAAGATGTGGTCTCATGGTGCCTTGATTGATGGTTCCTGCGTGGAAGGTATCGCGATTGTTGGTGCTGACTACAATGTGTATGATTGGCTTGATTTTGACATCGTTGTAGAGCGTGTTGCAAACGCTGGTTCCAACGTTGAAAACAACAAACCGGCAGATGACGAATGGACACCGTCTGATCCGGATGCAGTTGACGATGGCGATGATATGGATATCCCTGATGACACTGATGACACTGATGATGCTGAAATTACTGAAGGTATACTTGCAATGCACTTCAGACCGCAATTGGCTGACGGCGGATATACCGGCGGAGAAGACGATGGCGTTCTTGTAGAAGATTTTTATGGCGCATATTGTGGCTATGATAATGTAAAGCAATTTGATGATTCTATCGATGGCCTTCTTGAAAAGTCTTTTGTAAGAGAAACTGTTGATGTAACAGATGTGAATGCAGGTAACCAGGATAACTATATTATGAAGTGGACCGGTACCATGACAGCGGCAGAATCCGGAACTTATACATTAATCGGCAGAAAGATTGATAATGGTTTCGTTATGTTTGTAAATGGTGAAAAAGTTTACGAATATTGGGGTGCTTCCCACTGGTTTGATGGCGCAAGTGACCGCTTGGTATCCGATGAAGGTTCCTTTGATGTAGTTGCAGACAGATCCTATGAAGTAGAAATCTACTTCTTGGAATTGGGTGGCGGCGATGCTTTGGAAATCTGGGCAACCACAACTCCGGATAATACGGATTCCGGTGCAAACATCAATGATGTATTTGATTTTGAATTAACAAGAGAAACCTATTGGTTGGCAGATAGCGGACACTGGAACGACTATGCCAACGATGTATTGGTTGGTTCTCCTACCGGCGAAGGCAATGGTGGACAGTGTTCTGAAGAGACTGCTTTGTTCTACGAGTCCATTGAAGGTCTTCTGGATGCCTTCAATTTGGTGGATATGGAAGTGGTAAGCAGCTTCAAAGAACCTGTTGAAGCATATGAAGGGGATGCTGCCTATGTAATTGTATACATGGGTATCATGGTTCCCAACCAATCCGGCGAATATACCTTTGGCGCAGATGTGATTGATAACGGTTTCTATTTGGAATTGGCTTCCTACGAAGATCTTCTGGCAGATCCGGAAAACACAGAGTATACAACTGCTTATGAATTCTGGGTAGGCCGCAGATGGAATGATGATGGAAGCGGAAATACCTACGGACAATCTGTGACTTTGGAAGCTGGTAAGGAATATGTCTTTGCTGCTGCTTTCTTGGAAACAAATGGTGGCCAAGCATTGGAATTGGTAGCTTCTGTGGATGGTGGCGAAAGAACCTCTGTAGACGAGTTGTTCACTTTCTATAGTGATACGCAATTAGAGGAAGACGATGGCACCGGCGATGACAACACCGGCGATGACAATACCGGCGATGACAACACCGGCGACGCAACAACAGATAAACCGGTTACCGGGGATGTAGCAATGTTGACCGCTGTTTTGGCAGCAGGTGTAGCAGGTCTTGGCGGATTGAAGCTGAGAAAAAAGTCTAAATAATTTTTGGAAAAATTTAATTAGGCAATAGTCCAAAAGCTCGAAGCGAAAGCTTCGAGTTTTTGCTTGTTGCATTTTGGTTTTGAGTGTGCTAATATAAGCATGGACATTTCTCCGACAAGGGGTAAGTGTTTGAAAATGTATTACATAAAATTATAAGGAGGAATGTGTGATGAAAAACACAAACAAGTTATTGGTTGTTTTGTTGGCATTGGCAATTCTGGTTTCCGGTATTGCTGTTACTACTTTAACAACCGGTGCGGCTGATGGAGATGTAGCCGGTATCAATTCTACCGTTTACTACATGCCTACCTATGGGGAAATCCTCGTGGAAGATAGCTATGGAGCAAGTGTAAGTTTTGACAACAACACAAAATTTGACGCTACTATCGACGAGATGATTAATTCTTCTTATTTGGTAGAAACGACAGCTGCAACAAGTATTTCCATTCATGGCGATGGTGACTGGTTTATTCAGAAATGGACTGGTACTATGACACCGGTAGTAGGTGGCGAAGTTACATTGATCGGCAGAAAGATCGACAATGGTTTCGTTATGTTTGTAGATGGTGTAAAAGTTTATGAATACTGGGGTGCTTCCCACTGGTTCGATGGTGCAGATGACAGATTGGCATACGGCACATCTTTTACAGTAGAAGCAGGCCGGGAATATGATGTTGAAATTTACTACCTGGAATTGGGTGGCGGTAATGCATTGGAAATTTATGCAACTACTGATCCGAGCGATTTGAATTCCGGCGCAAACATCAATAATGTTGCTGCTTACAATTTAACCATGGAAAAATATGTTATCGGTGACAACACCGGTGAATTTAACAAACTGGTTGGAACTGGCGCAACAGAAGTAGAAGGCGATGCACAGTGTATCGAAGCTAACTGGAAGCACGATGCATCCATTGATGCTATTTTGGCAAAGACTCGTGAAGGCGAAAGCAAAGTAGTTGCTTCTTTCTCTGAACCGATTATTGACAAAGAATGCTATGTAATTTGCTATGACGGTTATATTGAACCGAAAGTTTCCGGTACTTATGTATTTGGTGCAACAAAGGTAGACAATGGTTTTTATTTGAACATTGATGGCACTGTTGCTTATGAATTCTGGGCAGGTAGTGTTTGGAACGATAAGAATGGTAACACCTATCCTACCAGTATTGAATTAGAAGCAGGTGTGAAATATCCGTTCACTGCTGATTTCTTGGAAACAAATGGTGGACAAGTGTTGGAATTGGTTGCCTCCGTTAATGGCGCCGACGCTGTTTCCGTAGATGAATTGTTTAACTTCTATACTGAAGTTGCTGAAGAAGAAGGTTCTGTAGTTACAGGCACTTATGTTGCTACTGATGCTGATCCTGCTTCCTTGACTGTAGTTATTGATGAATCTACAGTAACATTTACATATAACCATCCGATGACGGGAGCGAGTGAGCAAGCTTTTGACTATGCAATCGTTGATGGTGCAATGGTACTTTATATTGATGGTACTGTTGTGAATGCTATGATGGCCGGGGTTACCTTGACAGATGGCGTTCCTGTCGCTGCTAATTGGAACGGCTGGGGCTATACACTCGTGGCAGAAGGCGAAGAAGGTGATTCTTCAGGAGACGAATCCACCTTGGATGGAACATACAATGTGGATTTCTATGGTACGATTCTGTATACTTTGACCTTTGACAATGGCACATTGACAATTCAAGACAATAACAACGGAGCTTATACCGGAACCTATACCTATGAAGGTACACTCGCTGATGGTATTACCGTATATGACGCAGACGGAAATGTTTCTGATATTATCCTGTCTCAGGATATGGGCGGTAACCCGACATTCCAATGCTCCGGCTTAATGATGGCGCAACCGTTGGTAAAGGTAGAAGACGGCGGTGAAGAAGGTGGCGATGAAGGCGGCAACGAAGGCGGCGTTTTAGTATTAGGTGAAAATGCACTTGATGTTCCTGCTGGATATCTTGGATTGGATTATGTGTTTACTGCAGACTCTTTTGGTACTTATACTATTGATGTTGCAGAAGGGGAAAGCAATGCTTGGATTGAGACTTCTAACGGAACTATTGACTTGCCGTATACCTTTGCTTTAGATGCGGAAGAAACCATTACATTTAATATTTCTGCATGGAACGAAAAGGCAGATACAATTGATGTGGTTATCACTAAGATTTCTGATGAATATCTTGGAGATGGTTCTTTTGCAATGCCGTATATCTTAGAAGAAGGCGATGATGTTTGCGAATTCCCAGGTGGTTGGGGATATATCTTCTATTGTTATGAAGCAACAGAGGATACCGTGGTGACATTTACATTGGGAACAGAAGGTGCTTATGCTGAATATGCAATTAACCCTGAAAATCAATATGACTTTAGAGGAGCAATCGATGGCACTGGTGAATTTGAATTGAGTGCTGGTGATGTATTGTATATTAGAATGACTACTTCTGATGTAGGATCTGCTCCTGCAGGCGACATTGCATTCAATGTGGATCTTCCTGGTGATGATAACACCGGCGACGACAACACCGGCGACGACAACACCGGTGACGACAATACCGGTGACGACAACACCGGCGATGACAACACCGGCGACGACAACACCGGCGATGACAACACCGGCGACGACAACACCGGCGCTGGCGATGCTGAAACCGAGAAACCCGTTACCGGGGTAGCAGTTTCCGCAATGGCACTTTTGGCAGCAGGTGCTGCAGGTCTTGGTGGATTGAAACTGAGAAAAAAGTCTAAATAATTTTTGAAAAAATTAAATTAGGCAATAGCCAAAAAGCTCGAAGCGAAAGCTTCGAGCTCAGTCTGATGACAACCCCCTATGTTTCACAAAAACATAGGGGTTTCTTTACCATAAGTGGTCGCGGATGGGCCACGTTGCGGGGCATGCGTTGTGTGTTAACACATTTTTCTCAAAATCGGCACTTTTGCGTTAACCGCCTTGCTCTGCGTGTCAATATATTCAAAACACCATGGGCATTCCGTGTGTTATGGATGAAGAAGCAATACATTCTTTTGTTTGTGACGGAGAAATCCCTTGCCGAATGGAAAAGCAAGGTCCTATACTCTTTCAAAACATGGGGTTTGCCATCGTTCTGCGTTCGAAGCAAAAGGCTTCGAGCTTTTATTTATATCCCATACAATATCTCCCCCGGCGATGCCGGCGTTTGAAAAAAGATTGCTTTTACTTAGGCAATATGGTATTTTAAAAATGAATATTTTTACGACAAGGGGTTATTGTCTAAAAAATAATACGATTTTTAATATTTTTAAGGAGGAGATGTGTTATGAAAAACACAAACAAGCTGTTGGCTGTTCTTTTGGCATTTACAATTGCCGTATCCGGTATTGTAATTACCACAATGACAACTAACGCAGTTGAAGGAACAGAAGGCTTGAATACCCAGGCTTGGACCTTCCCAGCAGATCAATATGGTGCTTTGATGGGTAACGGTGCACATGGTACAAATGGGGATACCATTAAAGCAACTGTGGATGCAGGAACAAACTTGACTGCTATGGATTTTGCTGCAATTTCCGGCGTAAATGCAGTAGGAAATGCAGACTGGTATGTGATTAAATATACCGGTGTAATGGTAGCAGAAGAATCCGGCTGGTATCAATTGAGTGCCAGAAAAGTGGATAATGGCTATGTGGCTTATGTAGCCGGTGAAAAAGTATTTGACATGGCAAAACATGCTTCCTGGATTGATAACGGCGCGGTTATGTACTGTGGTGAAAAAATGTATTTGGAAGCAGGCGTGAAATATGCTTATGAAGCATACTTTGTAGAACAAGATGGTGGCGATGCATTGGATGTGAAAGTTCTGTTGGCAGATGGAAGTGAAAAATCTTTTGCAGATGCAGGCATTAAATTCTATGCAGATGTAGCAGCAGACGAAGCTACATTGAATATTGACAATACAGCACCTGCTTTGGATGCAACAGAAGAAAACATTTTGTATTACAACAATTTTGAAGGAACACCGTTGTTTATGGATGGCGATGATTCCGTTCAAATCGGCACAAGCATTTTAGAAGGAAAGACCGATGTCTCCATTGAATTTGTAGTGAAATTAGTAGATGCAAACCGTGGTGGTATTACCAACCATGCAGGTTTTGCAGGTATTGGTACCAACGCAGATACCAACTGGGTAGTAATGGGTTACAGAGACTACGGTGCTATCAAGTTTGGTATGCGTACAGTAGATGCAGAAGTTGGTGCCGGCGATTCCGGTAAGACAGCAGACAGCCTGTTCCACAGCGGTATTTGGTATACCATTAAGTATACTTTCTCTGCAACAACCGTGAAGGCATATATCGATGGTACAGAAGTTGGTAGCTGGGATGTTTCCGGACAGAAGACCATTGGTGAAATCGAAGGTGACTTCGTATTCGGTAAAGAGTTGAAATGGAATGACCCTGGATTTAAGGGATATGTTTCTGAAATCAGAGTAACTACCACTGAAGAAGTGGAAGAAGACGGCTCCGGTAACAAAGACGATGAAGAAAATGAAGAAAATGAAGAAACCATTGATGCATATGCACAAAATATGTTTGGTTTAGTGGTTAAAGATTCTTATGATGATACTGACGGTGTAGCAGTTCCTGATAACCCGGGAGACAACACCAACGGTATTGGTAACATTCATAACAATGCATGGGTAAAAGTGCCTGCTGTTGCTTTTGGCAATGATGGTGCTACAAGCATTACATTGAAGTACTGTGCTAAGGAAAGCCGCATGGGTGAAAATGGTAAGGTTGCTATTTGGATTGGTGGTATGACTGAACAAGATGGTACTTTAATTGGTGAGGTTGATTTACCGATTACTGGTACAGAGTACAGTCAGTTCTCTGTTGTAACAGAAGACTTGTTAAGTGTAGTAACTGGAACACAGGATGTATATTTTGTATTTACCGCAGATACTACAACAGATAAACCATATGTTGCAAACATGAGCTACTTCCAGTTTAATGCTACGGCAAGTGACGACGACGGTAACCAAGGCGATGATGGTGACGGCGAA
Source organism: uncultured Eubacteriales bacterium (assembly GCA_964392835.1). GTDB lineage: Bacteria > Bacillota > Clostridia > UBA1212 > CASDQQ01 > CAYMRI01. Next base: position 7,412 of record CAYMRI010000015.1, on the reverse strand, counting down.
GAAGAAATCGTTCTCGTAGAAGGTTTGAATGCACAGGCTTGGTCTTTTGCAGGTGATGAAGCAAATTACAAAGCACTGTTCGGTGATTTGGTAATTGGTAAGAACGGCGATATTGTAAAAGCAGCTGTTGCAGCAGGAACAGGTTTGACTGTAAGAGATTGCCAAGCAATTGTAGCTGCAGATTATGTAATTGATGGTGATAATTATGTAATTAAGTACAATGGTGTTATGACCGTTGCTGAAGATGGTTGGTATCAATTTGCTACCAGCAAAATTGACAATGGCTATGTAGCTTACGTTGGTGGCGTAAAGGTATTGGATTATGTGATCTGGAATTGGTGGAATGACTCCGGTAACGATGTTTGCTATGGACAGACCATTTATTTGGAAGCTGGCGTGAAGTACGCGTATGAAGCATACTTTGTAGAACAAGGCGGCGGACAGGTAATTATTCCGCAAGTAGTAAAAGCAGATGGTAATTTGTATAACTACGCAGATGCAGGATTTAAGTTCTATGCAAATGATACTGCAGAAAATGTAGCTCCTGCAAAGTGGGAAGATGTAGAACATGTGATGTCCGGTATGACCGGTATTAACGGAAGCGAAGGTGTTACAGAAGCAAATGGTACGATTAATCTTCCGGCTACTGCAACCGGACAATTATGGAACTATACTTGGCATGGTTACACTGCAGATTCTGTAGTCAAGGTAGCTTGGTACATTACTGTAGATTCTGTATCTGATGATGTAGATCCGGATGCGTCTAACATTACTTTTGACAATAATTTCTTTGTAGAAGACTTTGTAGAAGACGTTAATGGCTTATTGGATATTCCAAACTCTGTTTTCACTGAAAATGTAGGAAAGAACATTATTGTTGTTGGTGTGTTCAACCAGCCGAGCACCGGCTTGGAAGCTAGATGGAACCTTGTAGCTCCGGGTATCGGCTTTACTGTAAACAAAGTAGTTGTAGGTAACGCAGATGCAAACTTTGAGACTGCTGCAGCGAAGATGGGTGGTTACACATTGGTATTCGAAGAAGCAAACAGCGAAGATGTCGTGTTTACTCCGTCTGATGCAAGTAACGCAGACGATACGCCTTCCGGCAAACCTATTACCGGTGATGTAGCTTCTGTCGTTGCTATTTTGGTAGCAGGCGCAGCAGCACTTGGTGGAGTAAAGATGAAAAAGAGATCTAAATAATTCTTTTTCAAACTAAGGATTACCCAAAGCTCGAGGCAAAAGCTTCGAGCTTTTTCTTTTTTCTGTAAAAAATACTCCTTGCTTTTGGTGAGATAACTGTGCTATTATTATTTTAGACATTTATTCGACAAGGAGTTATTGTCTAAAAAAATAAATATTTAAATATTTTTTAAGGAGGAGAATGTGTATGAAAAACACAAACAGACTGTTAGCTGTTCTCTTGGCATTTACAATTGCTGTATCCGGTATTGTAATTACCACAATGACAACTAATGCAATTGATGTGACGGTAGATAATACCAAAGATGTCATTGCAACTGTAAAGGGTTCTGATATTGCCGGCGACGGTGATGGTGGAAATGCAACTGCTTATTCCAGAGATGAAGCAGCCGGAACTTTTTCTTTCAATGGCGACTGTGGTAATTTCTATGGCATCTACCTGAAGGGCGTTGAAGCAGGCGTTTACAAAGTGGCATATTATATGACACTTGAAAATGTATCCGGCAACGACAGAATTCGCTTTAAACCTTATGGTGCTGATGTGTACTACAATGTTGCGTATGACACATTAAGACAGTATGAAGGTATGAAAGTTATGGTAGTTGCGGTTATCAATGCAACAGGAGATTTTGAAGTGGGAGGCTGGCCGAATACAGGTCTCTATGGTACCATTGATAAAGTAGAAATTGCAAAGGCAGACTATGACTTTGGTGCAAATGCAGGAGAATATATCCTCATTGAAGAAGGTATTGCTCACGATATTCCGGGCGGTTATACCCAACCTGCAGATGAACAGTGGACAAAGTCTACTTCCAACAAACCTTCTACTACACAAGTATTGAATACACAGGCGTGGTCTTATGACTTTAATGAAGAAAATTATAAGGCTTTGTTTGGTGATGGTGCACATGGTACAAATGGGGACACTGTAAAAGCGACTGTTGCTGCAGGTACCGGTTTGACTGAGATAGAATGTCCTGCAACCGCTGCGCCTAGCATGAATTTGAATACTGATGGATATGTTGTAAAATATACCGGTGTTATTGAAGCGGCTGAAAGCGGATGGTATCAGTTGGCTGCGTATAAGATTGACAACGGTTATGTTGCTTATGTTGGCGGTGAAAAGGTATTTGACTACGGCAAATGGAACAACTGGTTTGATTCCAACAGATTAATGTATTGTGGCGACAACTTCTATATGGAAGCCGGGGTAAAGTATTCTTATGAAGCTTACTATATTGAACAAGGTGGCGGGGATGCCATTGAACCTATGATTTTGGTGGATGGAAAGAACAGATCTTTTGCTGCTGCAGGGATTTCTTTCTATGCAGACATTGCGGCAGATGATGCAACAGTCACAATTGATAATTCTGCTCCTGCTTTAGAAGCGACTGATGATGATGTTCTTTTCTATCAGAATTTTGAGGGTGTGAGCATTACAGATGATTCCCAGGCTGTTAATATTGGTGTGGATATAATTTCCGGTAAGACTGATGTTACAATTGAAGCAGTAGTAAGACCGCTTAACATTAGATCTGACGGTGGTTTGATGACCAACAATTCCGGTTTGATAGGTATTGGTGAACAGGATAATACAGACAAATATATTCTGTTAGGTTTTATGGAAGGCGGCGCTTTAAAAGTAGCTGTGAAAGCTTCCAGTGATGCTAATGTAGAAAGACAGACTGCAATGGGTCAGTTGAATAATAACAAGTGGGTGACCTTAAAGTATGTTTTCACAGCAGATTCTGTTAAGACTTATGCAGATGATATTTTGGTTTGTGAAAATGACATTTCCGGTGTTGCAACCATTGGTGATTTTACCGGTAAATTCTTGATTGGTGACATTACCTCTTGGCCGGATGCTGGCTTTAGAGGACAAGTTGGTGAAATCAGAGTAACTTCTCCGAAAGAAGAATCGGAACAACCGGAAGATCCTGTTTATCCGGAGATCAACCCGTATGCAGAAGTGAAGTTTGGTGATGCAGTAACTGATTATGATAAAGAGGGCACAACATATGACGGAGACCACTTGGAACTGAAAGTGGGCGAAAGCAATGCAAATGACCCGAACTATGGTGGTATTGGTACTACTTATAGCGGTGCATGGATGGAATATAAAAATGTTCAATTCGGCGATAAGGGAGCAGCGAACGTTACCATTACTTATGGTTCCAGAGCTTCCCGTATGGCTGAAGATGCTGCGGCTCAAATTTGGATTGGTGGAAAGTCTGAAGCAGAAGGCGGTACTTTAGTAGGTACTGTGGCATTACCGGTTCCGGAAGGAGAAGACACCGGATATGTATATGGTTTGACTGCAACCGCTGATTTAGATGCTGTTGTAACAGGAACACAGGATGTATATGTTGTATTAACCGGTACAACTGATGTAAATGAAAACGAATACATTGCAAACTTGAACAACTTCGTATTTGCTGAAGCTGAAGAGGGTGAACCGATTGTGCCGGATGAACCAACTTATCCGGGAGATGATGGCGAAGAGGATGGCGGAGACGAAGGTGAAGGCGATGGCGAACAAACTCCTTCTATCCCGACTTTGGGAGAAACAGATAAAGATGTATTGTTCTACACAGATTTCTCTGACATTTCCAACTTGATTGTAAAAGAAGCTGGTAAGGCTTCTGCTGATGCAGCTGCTTCTCAAATCACATTGGATGCTGACGGAAACATGGTTATGACAAGAGACCAGTACATTGATTTGGATGCTACTTTGCTCGATGGCAAAACCAATGTAACCATTGAATTTGTTGTAAAGCCTGATGCAATTGTAAACCATGCAGCTTTTGCTGGTCTTGGTGTAGGCGATGATACAGGTTGGATGGTATTGGGTATGCAATCTGGTGGTGCTATCAAGTTTGGCATGAAGTCCAATGATATCGAAATTGGCGGCAATGACTCCGGTAAGAGTGAAGGCGGCCTATTAGTTGTAGGCGAATGGGTAACCATTAGATATGAAATTACTGAGTCTTCTGTGACAATGTTTGTCAATGATGTAGCAGTAAAGAATCCTGCAGGGACAGAAGTAATGTCCTTTGACTTAACCGGCCAAAAGACATTGTCTGAACTGGCTAACCTGGAAGGCGCACAATTTGCTTTCGGTAAAGAAACAAAGTGGGGCGATGCAGGTTTTACCGGAACTGTTTCTGAAATCAGAGTAACCACTACTGCTGCAGAAGACGGCGATGGTGAAGGTTCCGGAGATGGTTCCACCGATAAACCGATTACCGGTGATGTGGCGTCTGTAGTTGCTATCTTAGCAGCAGGTGCAGCAGCTCTAGGTGGACTGAAACTGAGAAAAAAGTCTAAGTAATTCTTTTTGAAAATTAAGAATATGGCGATTGCCGAAAAACTCGGAGTGAATACTCCGAGTTTTTCTTTGAATCCATAAAAAGTGATTGTTGCAATTAATAAGGAATTATGGTAATGTGTACAGTAGGTATTCATGAAAAAAAGAAATAATACCTGAGTGACAAAAATTAAGGAGGAATTGTGTATGAAGAACACAAACAAATTATTGGTTGTTGTTTTGGCTTTGGCAATTGCTGTCTCCAGCATTGTTGTGACGACTTTAACAACCAGCGCAGCAACAGAAGTGAATCCTTATGAAGAAGTTCTGTTGGGTAGTGCTGCAACCGATTATGATAAAGAAGGTCATACGGATGCCAGCGCTGATAAGACCTTGACCATTGAGACAGATTCTACACACCCGAATTTTGGTGGGGTAGGAAATACATTCAACGGTGCATGGTTAAAGTATGAAAATGTTGCATTTGGTGATAATGGTGCGACTAAGGTTACCATTAAGTATGGTTCTAAGGCAGCCCGTATGGCGGAAGATGCAAAGGCAGAAATCTGGGTTGATGGAAAATCTGCTGCAGAAGGCGGTACTTTAGTTGCTACTGTTGATTTGCCGGTACCTGAAGATCGTGAAGCTGATTATGTTTACGGTATGACAAGTAGTGCTGATTTGGCAACAGCTGTAACCGGAACCAAGACTATGTATGTTGTATTGTCCGGTACAACTGATACCAATGCAGACGAGTACATTGCTAATTTGAGCACCATCTTGTTTACAGAAGCTGCTACAGAAGGTAATGAAGCTACTGGCATCCCAACCTTAGGCGAAACAAATCAGACTGTATTGTTCTATACAGATTTCTCTGATGTTTCTGATTTGGTTGTAAGAAAGACTACTGTAAATAACTGGCCCAACCATGAATCCGATGAAATCGTAAATATTACTTTGGATGAAGATGGCCACATGGTTATGGCAAAAGAAGAATATATTAGCTTGGGTGCTGATTTATTGGCAGGTAAGACTGATATGACAATTGAATTTGTTGTAAACCCGAGTGCTATCGTAGAACATGCGGCATTCGCAGGTATTGGCAGAAACTTGCCGAATATTGACGAAGCTACCTGGGTAGTTATGGGTATGAGAGCTGATGGTGCAGTGAAATTCGGTATGAAGTCCAATGATGTAGAATTGGGTGCCGGTGATGACGGTAAAACTGCTGCAGGATTGTTGGCAGTTGGTACTTGGACAAAGATTAAATACGAATTTACAGAAGAAACTGTTAAGTTATTTGTAAACGATGTAGAATTGAAGTCTTGGGATGCAACTTCTCAAAAGACCCTGGCGGAATTGGCTGAAATTGAAAATGAAGAATTCATTTTCGGTAAAGAAATGAGATGGGGAGATGAAGGTTTCTCCGGAACTGTTTCTGAAATCAGAGTTACCACTACTGCAGGTGCTGACAGCAACAATGGCGGTTCCAGTGATGACTCTACCACCAAACCGGTTACCGGTGATGTAGCTTCTGTAGCTGCTATTTTGGCAGCAGGTGTTGCTGCTTTGGGCGCATTGAAGTTGAAAAAGAAATCTAAATAATTTTTTCTGAAAATGAAAAAGAGGAAAAAACTTGAAACTCGGAGCGAATGCTCCGAGTTTTTTGCAAAAATGGCAGATTGCTTTGAAAAATTAACCATGCTATAGTGTAAAAAGATGCTTATATTACAATCTAAATTTTAGGAGGAGTAAAAAATGAAAAGAACTAACAAAATTTTAGCAGTGGTTGTGATGGTTGTTTTATTGGTAACCAGCATGATGATTTCAACAGTGTCTATTCAAGCTGCCGAAAAAGTGATTTTAAATTGGGACTTTAAGACCATTGAAGATGACTTTGTAAAAGATAGCAGTGGAAATGGCAATGACGGCTATATTGGTGCCGGTGTTACTGTTAAAAATGGGGAAGCAGTATTTGAACCGGATAATGAAGGGATTGAATTGCCGGATGAAATTTTTGAAAATGCGGAGACGATTACTATTGAAATCACTTTATCCCCCAGCGAATTTTCTCCGTATACTGCACTCTTATGTGTTGGTGATTCCGTTGGTGAATGGGTAGTAATAGGTATTATGGGAGATGGTTCTGTTGGTTATGCAGTTGCTACAGTTGGTGACGATGCCAGTGAAAGCAGAGGAAACTCTACATCTACCAGCATAGGAAACAGCGATGCTGTTACGTTCCGATCTGAGGAAAAATTAACGCTTGATGATGAATATACCGTTAAATATGTGATTGAACAGGATGAAACCAATGTTTATATTGATGGTGAATTGGCATTGACGCTTGATACAGAGGGCAAAGATTTAATTGGCGAAATTGGTGGGCCGGTTGTTTTGGGTAAAGCAACAAAATGGAACGATCCCAGTTATCGTGGAACAATCTCCAACGTGAAGATTTCCGTTCCTGCAACGGGAGAAGAAACACCGGCAACTGACACACCGGCTGACCCGACTGAAGAAGTTACCGCTACACCGGACGCTACAGAAGAAGCACCGGCTACAGAAGAAGTCACTGCAACACCCTCTGCAACCCAGGCACCGACTGCTACCAAAGCCCCAACAGCAACCACGGCACCGACTGCCACAACAACTCCGGCAGGTAATGCACCGACAGATGGTGGGTTCCCTATTTGGATTGTAATCGTTGTTGCTGCAGTTGTAGTGGTAGCAGTAGTTATAGTTGCTATCGTAGCAAAGAAAAAGAAAGCATAATTGAAATCTAATTAATCAATTACGGAAAGGGCTTGAAGAAATGACTTTAAGTCCTTTTTGTTGTTTTTTTTAGGTTAGTGTAAAATAATTGTGGAGTTTTCAGAAAAAGAAATATAGAGATCGACTC
>CAYMRI010000014.1:0-20481 GCA_964392835.1 uncultured Eubacteriales bacterium | reverse complement strand
GTTTTAGCACTGGAGTTGTCAACCAAAAACTCCACAACAACTTGACACTATCTTTTTTTAGCGGTGTGTTGAATATAGCCTTGACAAATGATATAATAAAAATAATTTTATTATTCATTTGGGAGGAATAAGACATGAAAAGAACTAGCAAAATTTTGGCTGTCATTATGGTGTTTGCTTTGTTGGTAACCGGCATGATGATTTCCACAGTATCTGTTCAAGCTGCAGAAAAAGTAGTTTTGAACTGGGATTTTAAGACTGTTGAAGATGACGTTGTAAAAGACAGCAGCGGAAATGGTAATGATGGAACCATTGGCAGTGGCGTTACAGTAGCAGATGGTGTAGCTACTTTTGCAGACGGAAATAAAGGGATTGAATTACCGGATGATATTTTTGAAGATGCAGAAACCATTACCATCGAAATCGCTTTATCTCCAAAGGCATTTACAAAATATATGTCTTTGTTTTGTGTGGGAGATAGCGGCGGTGAATGGGTAGTAATAGGCCTTATGGATGATGGCTCTGTACGTTATGCAGTAGCAACTAATGGTGACGATAATAGCCAAAGCAAGGCAAACAGCACTTCTGCCAGCGAAAATAATGAACATGCCTCTTTCCGCTCTGAAGAAACATTAATGCGAGATGCTGATTATGTTGTAAAATATGTGATTGAGCAGGAAGAAACCAATGTTTATATTGATGGAGAATTGGCATTAACTGTAGATACTGAGGGTAAGGATTTAATTGGTGAGTTGGGTGGCCCTGTTGTCCTTGGTGCAGCTACTAAGTGGCCTGACCCCAGCTTTCAAGGGACTATTTCCAGCTTAAAGATTACAGTAGAAGGTAATTTTGCTGTAGCAGAACCAACTGATGAACCATCTACAACAGAAGGAACTGAAGCAACCCCGGAAGCTACAGAAGAAGCAACCGCTACACCGGAAGCAACCGAAGAAGCAACCGCAACTCCGGAAGCAACTACCGCAAAGCCTTCTGCCACAACGGCACCGACAGCCACAACTACTCCGGTAGATGATGCTCCGGTAGACGGTGGATTCCCCATTTGGATTATCATCGTAATTGCTGCAGTTGTAGTAGCAGTTGTTGTAGTGGTAATTATCGTTGCAAAGAAAAAGAAAGCATAATCAAAGATTAATAAAAAGGCGAAAGGGCTTGAGATTGTCTCAAGTCCTTTTTTAATAAAGCCTATTGTCTGTTTTTTGTCCAACTGTTATAATATACAAAAGTATTCTTATATTTAGGAGGCGTAAAGAAATGAAAAGAACAAGCAAGATGTTGGCTGTCATTATGGTGTTTGCTTTGTTGGCAACCAGCATGATGATTTCCACAGTATCCGTTCATGCTACGGAAAAAGTAGTTTTGGAATGGAATTTCAACACTGTTGAAGACGGTGTTGTAAAAGACAGCAGCGGAAATGGTAATGATGGTACTATCGGTACCGGTGTCACTGTGGCAGATGGCGTAGCTACCTTTGCAGGTGGCAATGCAGGTATTGCATTACCCGATGATGTTTTGGCAGGTGGTGAAATTGTTACTATTGAAATGACAATTACTCCATCTAAGTTGGGTCAATATATTACTTTGTTAGGTATTGGTTCTGAAGAAGACAACTGGGTAGTATTGGCTTTGATGGCTGATGGCGCTGTTCGTTATGCTGTTGTTACTGACGGGTTAGGCGAAAACAAAGGTAATTCAACCAATGCTGACCCCGGTGCGAATGGTACTACCATTATTGAACAATCCGGTGATGTTGTATCCATTAACGAAGAAGTTACATTGAAATATGTCATCGAAGAGGAAGAAACTGCTGTTTACATAAATGGCGAAGAAGCTTTGGTACTTGAAACTCCGGAAAAATCTTTGATTTCCGGAATTGGTGGACCGATTGTTTTGGGAAAAGCAACCAAATGGCCGGATCCCAGCTTTGAAGGAACTGTAAGCAGTTTAAAGATCACTATTGATGATGGTGTTGTAGAACAAGAACCTACTGAAGAACCGGCTGATTCTACAGAAGAAGCAACTGCCACACCGGAAGCAACTGAAGAAGCAACCGCAACCCCGGAAGCAACTACTGCAAAGCCTTCTGCTACAACGGCACCCACCGTTGCCGCTTCTGCAACCACCACACCGGCAACTGATGCACCCACAGACGGTGGATTCCCCATTTGGATTATCATCGTAATTGCTGCAGTTGTAGTAGCAGTTGTAGTGGTTATCATTGTTGCAAAGAAAAAGAAAGCATAATAAAAAACAGTAAAGATAAAATGTTGTGAGGACGCAGGGCATTTGCCTTGCGTCCTTTTTTGGTTATGATGTGGATTTTGGGAAATATATGGGAAATAATAGACGAACATAGAGGTAGGTGGGTATAATCGCAGTAAAATATAAAAAGTGGGGGTGCTGCATTATGAAAAACGCACTGGAAAGCATCGCACAAGATTATCTGCGGTACAAGAAAACTGTGGAAGCCATGGGAGCCGAACGCCAGGGGTTGCCACAGGGAAATTTGATTTGTCGGACCATACAAGGGCATTGTTATTCCTACATAGAATGTAAGGATGTCAATGGTACTCGGCACAGTAAGATTGTTTCTAAATCGGAAACGGAAAAGACTGTACAACTCTTCAGTAGAAAGAAATTTTTGAAAGAGAGCATCAGTGTTTTTCAATCTTATATTAAATTATTTGAAAAAACATATCCCCAATTTAAAACACTTACTCTGCCGCAACAGCAAGACACATTTTTTTCGAACGCCAATAAACCTTATCGTACCTATAAAGGGGACTATGTCCGGTCTAAGTCAGAACTCATTATTGCAAACGAACTATATATCAATCGAATTCCTTATGAGTATGAAAAACCCTTGTTTCTCAAAGGAGCCACCAAACCGATTCATCCGGATTTCACAATTTATACACCACGAGAACATCTAACAATTTACTGGAACACTGTGGACTTATGAGTGATATTGAATATCGTAGTAAATGGGACTGGAGAAAGCAACTCTATGCAGAGTCTGATATTTCTGAATGGCAGAAAAATTTGATTGTGACCTACGAAGCGTAAACCGGCGACTGCACAATATACAGCAGTACATAGCGTCCGCCTTTTCTTGACAGTGCCTTGCTGTTTGGTATAAATTAAAGAGTAATAAAGAAAACGGATAGAGGAATTGACCTATGAAGACAGTAACCGTTCAATTGCCCGGCGTGGCATATGACATTCAAATAGAAAGAGGCCTGTTGCAAAAAGCAGGGGAAGAAATCAAAAAAGTATACAAAGGAACCAGAGTGTATATTGTGACGGACACCAATGTAGCGCCCCTGTACTTACAAACGGTAAAGCAAAGCATCGCAGAACAAGGCTACGAAACCTTCTCCCATGTGATTCAGGCAGGGGAAGAAAGCAAGTCATTTGCTGAATTGCAAGGAATCTACCACTACCTAATTGAAAATGGTGCGTCCAGAAAAGATTTGCTGGTGGCACTGGGCGGCGGTGTCATTGGGGACATGACCGGGTTTGCGGCGGCAAGCTATATGAGAGGAATTGCATTTGTGCAGATTCCTACTTCGCTGTTGGCGCAAATCGACAGTTCCATTGGTGGCAAAGTGGCAGTGAATTTGCCGGAAGGAAAAAACTTGGTTGGGGCTTTTTATCATCCCAAGCGGGTTATTATTGACCCCGATTGCCTCAACACCCTGCCGCAAAGAGTGCTGTCCGACGGGGCGGCAGAAGCACTGAAAACCGGGTACATCAAAGACCCGGCGCTGTATGATATTTTTCAAAAGCTGACCTGTCCGGAAGACCTTTACCAATATATTGATGAAATTATCTATCGCTGCTGTGATGTAAAGCGGGGCGTGGTGCAGCGGGATGAAAAAGAACAAGGCGAACGGATGATTCTCAACTTCGGACATACCGTAGGACATGCTTACGAAAGCTACTATCACTATCAAAAATATACCCACGGCGAAGCGGTTGCTTTGGGCATGATGGCAATTTGCCGGGTGTCTGAAACCATGGGAAAAGCGCCCAAAGGGGTAACGGAAGAGCTAAAAAAAATATTGGAAGCACTCCATTTGCCCACCGAAGACAAAGAAGGGGACAAAGAAGTGATTGTCCGTAACATTTTAAAAGATAAAAAGAGCAATTCTCAATACACCAATGTAGTACTGCTTGAAAAAATTGGAACGGTTATGGTGGAAAAAATACCCTCCGGGGAATTGACGGCGTTTTTCAAAAAAGGAGGCTTTCTGGCATGAACAACAGAACACTACAGCTAAAGCCGACGGTGCTAAAAGGCACTGTGACCGCACCGCCCTCCAAAAGCATGGCACACCGGGCTGTGATTTGTAATGCCCTGGCAAAGCTGACCTCCGATACAACTGCCAACATTACCAATATTTCCTTGTCCAAGGATATTGAAGCCACCTATGGCGCTGTGGCACAGTTACAGGCGGTCAAAGCAGCAACACCAACGGAGGTTTTCTGTAACGAATCCGGCTCCACTTTGCGCTTTATCATTCCTATTGCGGCAGCTTTAGGTGGAAAATACACCTTTACCGGGGCTGGCAGACTCAGCCAACGACCCATTGATGCTTATGTGGAGATTTTTACAAAACAAGGCATAGAAAATCAAACCACCAACGGGGGCTTGCCCTATACCATAAACGGCAAGCTGAAAGCCGGAACATTTTCCCTCAGAGGAGATGTGAGCTCCCAATATATCAGCGGACTGCTATTTGCACTGCCGCTGCTGGAAGGGGACTCCGTGATTGATATTACAACAAAACTGGAATCCAAACCCTATGTGGATTTGACGATGGCTATGTTACAACGCTTTGGTATCGAAGTAACGGAGCAGACAAAAGCAGACGGCTGTTTGCAGTACCTAGTAAAAGGTGGACAACGCTACCAGGCAAAAGACTACCGGGTGGAAGGGGATTTTTCCCAGGCAGCTTTTTGGGAAGTAGCAAAAGCGCTGGGGATGCCTTTGACCATAGAAGGTGTAGACAAAGACTCCCGTCAAGGGGATAAAGCGATTTTGCAAATCGCAGCGGACCTGGCAACGGGCGAGGGAAAACAACGGGATGGTTATATCGTAGATGCATCTCAAATCCCTGACTTGGTGCCCATTATTACGGTTATGGCGGCATTGTCGGAAGGCACCACCCATATCGTCAATGCGGCTAGATTGCGAATTAAGGAAAGCGATAGATTGGCAGCTGTTTCAAACGTGATAAATAAAATGGGCGGCGATATAACGGAATTACCGGACGGATTAACCATTAAAGGCAATCCTGACGGTCTACAAGGCGGCGTCACGGTGGACAGCTATAACGACCACAGAATTGCCATGTCGGTGGCGGTGGCAACCTTAAAATGTAAAGAACCGGTGGTGCTCACCGGAGCAGAAAGTGTACAGAAATCCTATCCCGATTTTTGGGAGGTATATGCAGGTTTAGGAGGAATTGTCAATGAGCTCAATTTGGGGTAATCAAGTAAAAATATCTTTGTTCGGGGAATCTCACGGCCAAGGGGTCGGCGTAGTGCTGGACGGACTGCCGGCGGGGATTGCCTTGAATGAAGCGGAAATACAAAAAGAAATGGCAAGACGGGCACCGGGGGACAAACTGTCTACCCCAAGAAAAGAAGCGGATGCCTATGAGATTTTGAGTGGCTTTGTGGATGGATATACCACAGGCACGCCGCTTTGTGCCATCATCCGTAATATAAATACCCATTCCAAGGATTATGAAGGCCTTCGCATAACCCCAAGACCCGGGCATGCAGACTATACCGGCGGGGTACGCTATCAAGGACATAACGATATTCGGGGCGGCGGACATTTTTCTGCCAGAGTGACGGCAGGACTGGTATTTGCCGGGGCTGTGGCAAAACAAATTTTAAAAACCAAGGGCATCTCTATTGGCGCCCACTTAAAAAATATCTATCAAACAGAAGATGCCGGCTTTACAGCAGAAACTTTAACAGAAGAAACCTTCGCACAACTGGCAACCATGCGACTGCCGGTGTTGCAACAGGAAGTGGCAGAAGACATGGAACAGGCCATCTTAAAGACAAAAGCAGAAGGGGATTCTGTAGGCGGCGTTGTGGAAACCGCTGTCATTGGATTGCCGGCAGGATTTGGAAATCCGTTTTTCGACTCTGTGGAAAGCAAATTGGCCCATGTGCTGTTTTCTGTTCCCGGCGTAAAAGGGGTGGAATTCGGCGCGGGATTTGCTATCACAAAATTAAAAGGCAGTGAAGCAAACGACCCGTTTTGCGTAGAAAATGGCGCAATTAAAACCAAAACAAACAATAATGGAGGTATTAACGGCGGCATTACCAATGGCATGCCGGTTATTTTCCGGGTGGCGTTAAAGCCCACACCATCCATTGCCAAGGAACAGGAAACCGTGAACCTGGAAACCATGGAAAACACCACGCTGTCTGTCAAAGGCAGACATGACCCTTGCATTGCGGTACGGGGTGTGCCGGTAGTGGAAGCGGCCACAGCCGTTTGCCTGCTGGATATTCTGGCGGAAGGGGGTTTTTTCCATGGATAAGGAGAAGAAACCTTTGGACTTGAATGCGGTGCGCAATGAGATTGATGCCTGCGATAGAGAAATTGTTCGCCTGTTGGAAAAACGCATGGACTGCGTGGTGCAGGTGGCACAGTATAAGCTGGAGAACGGCATGGAGATTTTTGATGGTGCCAGAGAGCAGAAGGTGCTGGAAAAGGTGGTAGCCCTGACACAAAATAAGGCGTATGCGCCCCATATGAAGGACACCTATGTTGGTATTATGGATGCCAGCAAGCATTTTCAAAAGAAGATGATTGACAAGGCACAGCGACAACAAAGACAGCAAACCAACCAAACGGCACAAATAGCACAAGGCCTTACGGTAACCTACCAAGGAATTCCCGGCTCTTATGGAGAAGAAGCCATGCACTGCTATTTTGGGGATGAGGTTAACGCCTATCCTTGTACCCGGTTTGACCAGGTGGTAGCGGATGTACTGTCCGGCAAAGCAGATTACGGCGTCCTGCCGGTGGAAAATTCCACCATGGGCTCTGTGGTCACCACGGTGGATTTGCTGGCAAAAAATGAGTTATATATTGTAGGGGAATATGTACTTCCGGTGTCCCACAATTTGGCTGTGGTGCCGGGAACCAAATTAGAGGATATACAGGAAGTGTATTCTCATGAGCAGGCGTTGATGCAATGTGGGGATTTTCTTAAAAAATATTCGGATTGGAATCAGATTTCCTATGTGAATACGGCGATTTCTGCTAAAATGGTAGCAGATGGCAATGACAAATCCAAAGCATCTATTTGCAGCAAGCGGGCAGCGGAAATTTACGGATTGGAAATTTTGGCAGCGGGCATTAACGGCGAAACCAAGAATGCAACCAGATTTGCGGTGTTTGCCAGACAGCCGGAAGAAAACCCTGCAGCCAACAAAGTGAGCATTATGTTTGCTTTGCCCCATAGAAGCGGTACGTTGCTGGAGGCTATGCAGCTCATTACCAGAAGAGGTTTGAATCTGTTGAAAATTGAATCCAGACCCTCTCATATGGTAAACTGGGAATATATGTTTTTTATTGATTTTGAAGGAAACCCAAAGGACGAGGCCTGCAAAGCCGCAATCGAAGATTTAAAGGGTCTGACAGGCACTTTTAAACTTTTGGGAAGTTATGTGAAAGACGGAAAGGTGATTTGAGGCTATGGAGCAGCGGAAAAATATTGTGCTCATCGGCATGCCGGGGTGCGGCAAAACCACAGTGGGACAGTTGCTGGCAAACGCTTTGCAAATGACCTTTGCAGACATGGACGGGGCCATAGAAGCGGATGCAAAGACCACGATTCCTTGTATTTTTGCCCAACAGGGGGAAGAAGTGTTTCGTCAGATGGAAACGGCCAAAGCAAAGGAACTTGCCGGACAGTCAAATCTTGTGATTTCTACCGGAGGCGGCGTGGTAACCAGAGAAGCCAATATGGATGCCTTGAAAGATACGGGGCTGGTTTTCTTTCTGGACAGACCGCTGGAACAGCTACTGCCCCCCAGTCAGAATGGCACAAACAATGCAGACAACACACGGCCCCTTTTGGCAAAGGACAGGGAAGCCAATTTAAGACGGTTGTACCGGGAACGAATCGGGCTCTATGAGAAATACAGTGATATACACATTTTAAATGACACCACGGCGGAAGCTGCGGTAGAGAAGATATTGAGAAAAATAAAAGAAGTGGGAGGTTACACACCATGAAATTATTGATTATAAACGGACCTAACTTAAATTTGTTGGGCACCAGAGAGCCGGGGATTTACGGAAATGTGGATTATGCAGGTTTATGCAAAATTGTAAGAGAGGAAGCAGAAAAACTGCAAATAGAAGTGGATTTTTACCAAAGCAATGTGGAAGGAGAACTGATTAACGCCATTCACAGTGCAAAAGGAAGTGTAGACGGTATTGTCATCAATCCCGGCGCTTACACCCATTACAGCTATGCCATTTTGGATGCGCTGTCTGCGGTGCAAATTCCTACCATAGAAGTGCATATTTCCAATGTGCATAAAAGAGAACCTTTCCGGCATACCTCTGTAACAGCACCGGCCTGTGTAGGACAGATTACCGGTCTTGGCATTTACGGCTATGTGGCTGCTATGAGATTTTTCGTGCAACAAGGAGTGTAAAGTAACATGAATATTGTATTGGAACATCGTGATTTGAAATCCCTGGAAGCAGGAGATGACATCTTATGTTTTTACATGGTAAAACTGTTTGAAGTCAAAACCACTGCTGCAGGAGCAAAATACATTAACCTGACATTAGGCGACGCTACCGGCGAAATGAACGCCAAGCTTTGGGATGCCCCGGAGCCATTGGTGGCGCAACTGCATATCGGTGCCATTGTACGGGTGATGGCAAAAGTCATTGAATATCAGGGCAGTTTGCAGATGAAGCTGGAAAAGATTCGTCTGGCAAAGCCGGAGGACAATGTAAACGCAGCGGATTTTGTACCGGTGGCACCGTATGCCCCGGAAGAAATGTATGCTTACCTTTGGGAAACCGCCCAAGGGTTCCAAAATGAAAGTCTGCGAAAGATTACCACCACGGTACTGGCAAACAACAAGGAAAAACTGGTGTATTATCCGGCGGCAAAGCGCAATCACCATGCCATTCGCTCCGGCTTGTTATACCACACTTCCACCATGCTGAAACTGGCCCATAAAGTATGTGAAATTTATGATTTTTTAAATAAAGAAATGCTGTTTGCCGGGGTGATTTTACATGATATGGCAAAGATAGAAGAAATGGTGTCCAATGAACTGGGCATTGTAGAAGATTACAGCATTGAAGGAAACTTAATCGGCCATCTGGTGAAGGGGGCCATGAACATTTCCCGCATTGGGGAACAAGTAGGGGCAGACAAGGAAGTTGTTATGTTGCTTTCCCACATGATACTGTCCCATCACTATGAACCGGAATACGGCAGTCCCAAATATCCTTGTACCCCGGAAGCGGAAATGCTCCATCACTTGGATATGATTGATGCCAGAATGTTTGATATGCGAAAGACCACAGAGGAAATGGAGCCGGGGACCATCTCGGAAAAAATATGGTCTTTAGACGGCAGACAGATTTATAAGGGGAAGAAATGAAGCTTCGGATTGTTTACGGCAGAGCAGATAAGGATAAAAGCGGCTACTGCATGCAGGAAATCGTAAAAGCGCTGGAACAAAAAGGCGCAGAGGAAAGCATGCTTTTATTCTTGGTGCCGGAACAGTTTACCGTACAGGCAGAGACCATGCTACTGGCCCGGACAGAAGGAACAAAAAGCATTTTACGGGCAGATGTCATTAACTTTAAGCGTATGGCACACCGTGTGGTGACGGAATTGTCTGAAGGATATACCAAAGTGCTGGACAATGCAGGAAGGCGGATGCTGCTTTACCGTGCCGTTGAATCCTGCCAGTCCCAACTAAAGTTGTTTCGGGGGGCCACGGAGCGGTTCGGCCTGCTGGGCGAATTGCTGACCCTGCTGGATGAAGCGGGGAGATACCGTTTTTCTCCTGAAAAAATGGAAGCGGTGGCAAATGCTTTGCCCACAGAGCTTCCTATGAAGCAAAAACTCACAGAGCTTGCCTTAATCGGGCAGACTTATGAAGCCATGCTCCACGAAAGCTATCTGGAAACCAAAGATATGCTGGATTTGCTGGCAGAAAAAATCACGCAATACAAACCATATCAAGGCATGCAGGTGTGGATTGATGGTTTTTCCGGCTTCACGCCCCAAGAGTATGCCATCATTACCGCTATGTTGCAGACGGCATCTCAGGTGACCGTTACCTTAAGTTGCGACCAGCCGGGAGCAGACCCTCGCATGGAAGCGGATTTTTTAAGAAGCATTCAACAAACCTATCAACATCTGGTGCGCATTGCCACCGCTTTGCAGATTCCTGTGGAACGCATTGCCTGCCCCATAGACAGACCCATGCATGCCACACTGCAGCATTTAGAAAAAGAATATGACAGTTATCCTGCCCATGTTTTTCCTGGCACAGAGGAGGATATGGAGCATCTGGGGATTTATGCGGGGAAAAATATTTACTCCGAAGTGGAGTTTGCCGCCGGTACCATACAACGGCTTTGCAGGGAAAAGGGTTTGCGTTTTCGGGATATTGCAGTTGTGGCAAAACAAATAGAAACTTACGGTCCTGTGTGCAAAGATGTGTTTGCCAAATATGAAATTCCTATTTTTATGGATGAAAAAAGAGATTTGACCCGACACCCGCTGGCAAAGCTGATTTTGTCTGCTTTGGGGGTTGTGACGGAACATTTTTCCTATAAAGCCATGTTTACCTATTTGAAAAACGGGCTTTTGTGTTATGACCAGGAGTTATTGGATGAAATGGAGAACCGCGCATTGGCACAGAACATTGGCTCCTATGCCCGTTGGACGGACCTCCAGCGGTGGCTTTATGAAGATAAGGAATTGGAAGCGCGCATTGCGGTGGAAAAAGAGGCTATTTTAAAGCCCCTGCGGCAATTGCGGGAAGGTCTCCAACAGCAAAAAACCGTCCGTGGCCAGGCAGAAGCGCTATATGCCTTTTTACTGGAAATTGAAGTGCCCCAAATCATTGAAAATCGGCAAAATGAAGAATATATCCAGATTTGGAACGGTTTTTTAAATGTATTGGACAAGCTGGTGGAAGCGTTGGGAGAGGAACCCATTACGGCCCAAAGATTTTTGCAACTGCTGAAAGCCGGATTGTCTGATTGTCAAATCGGTGAAATTCCGGCGGCCATTGACAGAGTGCAAATCGGGAACTTAGACAGAACGAAGAATCCTAGTGTAAAAGCATTATTGTTTTTGGGTGTGAATGAAGGTGTGGTACCTGCTTCCGGTAGCAAAGAAGGTCTGCTGACGGACAGGGAACGCAATCTGTTAAAGGAATATGATGTGACTTTGGCGCCGGACTCCAGAGAGCAGGCATATTTGGAAGAATTTCAAATTTATGAGGCCATGGTGCGCCCGGAACAATACTTATTTGTCAGTTATGTGATAAAGGACAGCAGCGGGAAGTCCAGACGACCGTCTTTGTATGTGAATCGTCTGCGGGCGATGTTCCCACAGATTCCGGTGTTGGATGATATGTTGACAGAAGAAATGTATGCCCGGCCTATGGAAAGCGTAGTGGCCAAAGAGCAAGCGTTTGCAAAGCTTATGCATTATTTAGGAGATGAAGAACCTTCTGCGGTCTGGGAAGAAGTTCATCGTTTCTTTGTCGGACAGCCGGCATATGAAAAGCGGCTACAGGATGCGTTGCAATACCGACAAGGAAAACAGACTACGGGAAATATTTCCCAAAGTCTGGCCGAAGCATTGTTTGGTCGACAGGTTACCACCAGCATTTCCCGTGTGGAGCGGTACAATGCCTGTCCTTATGCTTTTTATTTGGATTACGGACTGAAAGTAAAAGAACGGGAGATTTTAACCTTTAACCGACGGGATACGGGGACATTTGTGCACAGCATTTTGGAACGGTTGCAAACGGATTTTTCTCCGGAGAATGTGGATAAAGTGGTAAAAGAAGTGTTGGCGGAAAATCAGGTGATTTCCATGCAGGACACCAAACGGGCAGAATTTTTAACCCGACAAATTGGGGACATGGTAAAAAGAGTGTGTACCGTATTGTCTTCCCAGGCAGGCAACAGTCTGTTTGCACCCACGGCTTTTGAAACGGAATGTCGTTTGCCCATTTCTTTGCCGGAGGGAAAGACAGCCCAACTTACCGGGATTATTGACAGAATTGATACTTACAAAGACGGAGATACAACCTATTATCGGGTGATTGATTACAAGACGGGCAGCAAGCGTTTTCACTGGGGAGAGGTATATGCCGGCACCACAGTGCAACTTATGACCTACTTGGATTCGTTGACCAAGGAGAAACAAACGGTTCCGGCCGGTGCTTTCTATTTCCCGGTGCGGGAGCGTTTTCAACGGATAAAACAAACGGATTTGCGAGCAACAACATTGGAGAGTATGTATCGGGAAAAATACAAACTCAGCGGGGTTGTGTTGGCAGAACCGGATGTGGTAAAAGCTATGGATACCCAAATGGGGGATAGCTCTGCCGTACTGCCTGTGCGGCTGAAAAAGGATGGTTCCTTTAGTGCTGCCAGCAATGTGGCTACCCGGGAACAGTTTGATATGCTGTTTGCCCATGTAGAAAAGGTAATCGGAGATGCCATTACAGGATATACCGGCGGAAAAGTGGCGCCCTGTCCTACTAAGAAGAAAAACGGCAGCACTGCCTGTGATTATTGTAAGTTCTCCGCAGCCTGCGGGTTTGACCCCGGTGCGGGGGATACCTATCGAACGGTGGAAGAAGTACAGAAGAAAGAAATTTGGGAGATGCTAGAGCATGATTATTGATGCACATACACATTTATTTCCGGCAAAGATAGCGGAGAAAGCCCTGGATACCTTGGCGGCTCGGGTTGATATGGTGCCCACATACCGGGGGTCGGTGCCGGCATTTTTGGATTTTTTAAAGGCAGAGGGCGTGGACAAGGCGGTGGTGCTGTCCATTGCTACCAATCCAAAACAAATGGGGCATGTCAATGATTTTGCAATCAGTTTATTGGATGTGCCCGAGATAATTCCTTTTGGAAGCATTCACCCGGATAGCCCTGATTGGGAAGCGGAATTGGAACGGCTTTGCCAAGCGGGTGTCAAAGGCATAAAGTTGCATCCGGATGAGCAGTTATTTTATGTGGAGGAGGAGCGCATGGTGCCCATTTACAAGAAGATTTTTTCTTTGGGAATGGCACTAACCTTTCATGCGGGCTACGATATCGGCTTGAAATACCCCATTCACTGTACGCCCAAAGGAGTGGCAAAGCGGATGGATATTTTTGAAGGGCAACCGGTGATTTTTGCCCATATGGGTGGTTATGATTTGTGGGAGGATGTGAAAAAATACATGGCAGGCCATGCCATTTATATGGACACTTCTTTTTCTGTAGACCAGATGCCGCCCCAACTGGCAACAGAACTGATACAACAGCACGGCGCCCACAGAGTGCTGTTTGGCACAGATGCCCCTTGGGGAAGAGGGTCTGTGGTGAAAAAACATTTGGAAATGCTTCCCATTACAGACGAAGAACGAAAAAAAATACTGGGCGAGAATGCAATTGGACTTTTTTTGGACAAGTAAGCTGCTGGAGTATTGTATAATATTTTTATAACGCAAATAAATGATATCTGCGAGGTATGTTATGAAGTGTTCTTGGAACCGTAAATTAATTTCTGTACTGCTTGCTATTGTACTACTGTTTTCCTGTACGGCTTGCGCCGGCAACGGAGACACAGTACTGATTACTTGTAATGAACTTTCGATTACGGAAAGTACTTTTCTGTTGCTGATGATCGAACAGGCAACTGCACTTTGGGGGCAAGAAGGAATCACAGAGGAGAATTTGGTGGACAAAGCCAAAGAAGCAGTGCTGGATTATTTGCCTGCATATACCTATTATGTGCAGGGATATCAGGCGGCGGGATATACATTAAGTGAGGAAGACAGCGGACAACTGCGGGTAAATGTGCTGTCCGGCTTAATTGACAGCGGGCTGGCATATGATGTGTCCAAGAAAGATGAGGCTTTCTTAAATACCTTTGGTGTGACCTTTGAACAGTACATGGACTATCAGGAAGAATCTTATTTAATTTCTTATTTTTATCAAGAAGAACTGCAGAAAGTGGAAGTGGAAGAAACATTGACAAAAGCCTATTTTGATGAGCATCAGGCCACGTATGCCATTTGTACTGCGGATATTTTGCGTTACCCCAAAGAAGATGGTGGAGAAACAGAAGCTACAGCCGTGCTTGCCAAATCCAAATTGGAAGCAGGTGGGACTTTAGAAGATTGCAAAGGATACACCGGATGGGATAAGGCAGAAACTTTAACCTTTGATTCTTCTTCCAATTTAGATGCTACTTTTGGAGAGGGCTTTGTACAAAAAATGGTGGTCTCTAAACAGGGAAATGTGTTATGGATGGAAACGGATACCTTTATTACCGTGGCGCGGCTTACTACGCTTACCGGATATACGGAAAATTTAGGAACCATAAAAGAGCTTGTGCAAGAAACTGTGTATGCCGAGCAGTTGGCAGAAACTTTAAATACCGAAGCATATACACCGGAAATGGTAAACCGGGAAGCCTATGATGCAATCAAATCCATTCCCGGCAGCGATTTGGGGTAGGAGCGGATATGAAGAAAAAGCGGATTGTAACATTTGTAACATGCATCGTACTGGTACTTGCTATTTTAGTAAGTGCTTATGTCTACGTTACAAATTACAAGAACTCTCTGGTCATCCGCTGTAACGAAAATGAAATTACCCAAGGGTTATATACCATGTATATGATTACGGAAGCTGCGCAAATGGATAGAACCCAGTATGAAAGCGATGCAGCCTTTTTGGAAGAATTGGAAAAAATGGTGCTGGACAGAATTTGTATTGATACCTATTATGCCACTATGTGCCGGCAGGAAGGCTATGCGTTGACAAAAGCGGAAGCAGCGGCAGTGGAAGTGACGATATTGGCAGAAATGATACAGTTAGGCTTTGATGATACCCAGTATAGTAATAATGAAGCCTATCTGGAATATTTCAATGTGACAAAAGCAGATTTCTTGGAATTTTATACCAGAAAAGCACTGTATAACAAATATTTTTTGGCTATGTCCGGTCAGACGCAAGATGTGCTTAATGATTTGATGTCAGAATATCAGAAGTTTACAGAACGACAGAAAGCCCAGGAAAAGATTATGTCCTATTGGGAAAATATTTCTGTGTTAAATACCAATGTTACCAAATATTTCAATGAACACCGATATGAGTATGCCACCAACTATATTGATGTGATATTCATGCGGTATCCTACGGATGCAAGTGGTCTGGTAATGGAAGAAGTAAAGGAAGAATATGCCCAAATTGCCCAACAGGCATATGTGGCGCTTTATATCGGTGGTGACCGAAAGGATGAAGGCGGTTTGTATATTCATCAGTTTAAAACGGAAGAACCATATAAGGATTATGTTACCAGTGCCGGAAAGATGTATGTGGATAGTTCCAATGCCACCTTGGATATTTGGGGGGAGGACTTTATCAAAACCTGTTTGGAAGGAGAAACCAACAGAACCTATATGGTTTTTGCCGACTGTGGCATTGCTGTTTTTAAGGTGCTGTCCATTGATGGCGAAGAGGGATATTGGGATCAGATTGCATTGACCATAAAAACCAAGGAAATCGGAAATAAGGTGCGAAAGGCTATTTTACAAGATGAATATGATCCCATTGTTTTAAATGAAGCACGCTATGATTCTTTGCAGAAACCAAGCGGTACTTTTTGGCAAAATTTGCTTGAAAAATAACCAAAGAAGTTATAATATATATAAGGTTATTACGATATAAGAAAGAGAGGTTCTTACAATGTTAAATAAGAAAACAATTGAGGATATTAACGTATCCGGCAAGAAGGTAATTGTCAGAGTGGATTTTAATGTACCACTGGATGCTGATAGAAATATTACCGATGACAAGAGAATTGTAGGTGCATATCCTACCATTAAGTATTTGGTAGACAATAAGGCAAAAGTAATTTTAGTTTCTCACTTGGGCAGACCCAAGGAAGGTCCGGAAGAAAAGTACAGCATGAAGCCGGTTGCAAAGAGATTGAGCGAACTTTTGGGTCAAGAAGTTATCATGGCTACCGATGTAATCGGACCGGATGCAAAGGCAAAGGCTGCTGCATTGGAAGAAGGACAAGTTATGATGCTGGAAAACGTAAGATTCCACAAGGAAGAAACTTCCAAAGATAAAGAAGTAATGAAGGCATTTGCAGGGGAATTGGCTTCTATGGCTGAAATCTATGTAAACGATGCATTCGGTACTGCCCACAGAGCACAAGCTTCCACAGCTGTTTTGGCAGATTTCTTGCCGGCAGTAAGCGGTTACTTGATTAAGAAAGAAATTGAATTTATGGGTGGCGCGCTGTCCAACCCGCAAAGACCTTTCGTTGCTATTTTGGGTGGCGCAAAGGTTGCTGATAAGTTAAACGTTATTTCTAACTTGTTAGAAAAGTGCGATACTTTGATTATCGGTGGCGGTATGGCGTACACCTTCTTAAAGGCAAAGGGATATGAAGTTGGTACTTCTTTGGTAGACGATGAAAAGATTGAATACTGTAAAGAAATGATTGCAAAGGCAGAAGCAAACGGCAAGCAATTGTTGTTGCCTGTTGATGCTGTTATTACAAAGGAATTCCCGAATCCGATTACGGCTGAAATTGAAGTAACAGAAGTAGATATCGATTCCATTCCTACTGACATGGAAAGTTTGGATATCGGACCGAAGACCAGAGCATTGTATGCAGAAGCTGCAAAGAATGCAAAGACCGTTGTTTGGAACGGACCTATGGGCGTTTTTGAAAACCCGATTTTGGCAAAAGGTACCATTGCAGTAGCACAAGCTTTGGCTGATTCCGAAGCAATTACCATTGTTGGTGGTGGTGACTCTGCAGCAGCTGTAGAACAACTTGGTTTTGCAAGCAAGATTTCTCACGTATCCACAGGTGGAGGCGCTTCCTTGGAATTCTTGGAAGGTAAGACATTGCCGGGTATTGATGTATTAATGAACAAATAAGGAGAAGAAAGAATATGGCTAAGAGAACAGTTATCGCTGCCGGAAACTGGAAAATGAATAAGACCGCTTCCGAAGCAGTAGAATTCGTAACCGCATTAAAAGAAAGAGTTGCAGATGCTAACACAGAAGTAGTAGTAGGCGTACCATTTGTATGCTTGCCGGGTGTTGTTGCTGCTGCAAAAGGCTCCAACATTAAAGTTGCTGCACAAAATATGCACTATGAAGAAAAGGGCGCATACACCGGCGAAATTTCCGGTCCTATGTTGGCTGACTTGGGTGTTGACTATGTTATCATCGGTCACTCCGAAAGAAGAGAATATTTTTCAGAAACCAATGAAACCGTAAATAAGAAAGCACACGCTATCTTTAAGTATGGTATGACTCCGATTATCTGTTGCGGCGAATCTTTGGAACAAAGAGAACAAGGCGTTACAGCTGATCACATCAGATACCAAATTAAAGTTGCTTTGTTGGGATTAAGCGCTGAACAGGTAAGTAGCTTGGTAATCGCTTATGAACCTATTTGGGCTATCGGTACCGGTAAGACCGCTACCAACGAGCAGGCAAATGAAGTTTGTGCTATCATCAGAGAAACTGTAAAAGAGTTGTACAACAGTGAAGTTTCCGAAGCAGTTCGGATTCAGTACGGCGGAAGCGTAAATGCGAAAAATGCTGCTGAATTGTTTGCAATGTCTGATATTGACGGCGGCTTGGTTGGTGGTGCCAGCTTGAAACTGGACGATTTTGAAGTAATCACAAAGTCCGGTAACTAAATATTTTTGAAAAATTGCCGGGGATTTCGCAGCGATGTGGCAAATCTCCGGTATTTTTTTAAGTTATGTGAAATAAAAATTTCATGAAAAGAAAGAGGAAACAACAATGAGTAAGAAACCAGTAATGTTAATGATTTTAGATGGATATGGCATTAATCCCAGAGAGGAAGGAAATGCGGTTCTTGCAGCAAAGACTCCTAATTTGGATAAGTTGATGGCAACTTGCCCTAACACCATTATTCATACCAGCGGTATGGACGTGGGTCTTCCTGACGGACAGATGGGAAACTCCGAAGTAGGGCACACCAATATCGGTGCAGGCAGAATTGTATATCAGGAATTGACCAGAATTACAAAATCTATTACAGACGGCACTTTCTATGAAATTCCGGAATTTAACAGTGCTATTGATAGTTGTAAAGCAAATGGAAAGAAGCTCCATGTATATGGTTTGCTTTCTGACGGTGGTGTGCACAGCCACATTACCCACTTGTATGCCATTTTGGAATTGGCAAAGAGAAAAGGACTGGAAGAGGTGTATGTGCACTGCTTCTTAGACGGCAGAGATGTACCCCCTGACAGTGCAAAGGACTTTTTGGCTGCATTGGAAGAAAAAATGCAGGAAATCGGCGTAGGTAAGATTGCTACCATTTCCGGCAGATACTACGCAATGGACAGAGACAACAGATGGGAACGTGTGGTAAAAGCATATGACGCTATGGTAATGGGAGAAGGCGAAACCGCCGGCAGCTCCAAAGAAGCCATTGAAACTTCTTATGCCAATGGTGTATTGGATGAATTTGTACTGCCTACTGTTATCATGGAAAACGGCGCACCGGTGGCAACTATAGAAGAAGGAGATGCAATTATCTTCTATAACTTCCGTCCGGACAGAGCACGTGAAATTACCAGAACATTTGTAGACCCTGAATTTAACGGATTTGAAAGAAAGAAAGGTATGTTTCCTGTAACCTATATTTGCATGCGTCAATATGACGATACCATTCCCAATGTGGAAATTGCATTTAAGAAGGAAGGACCATTGGTAAATAACTTCGGCGAATATATTTCCAATTTGGGTATGACCCAGCTTCGTATTGCAGAAACGGAAAAATACGCTCACGTTACCTTCTTCTTTAATGGCGGTGTAGAAACTATGTATCCCGGAGAAGACAGAGCGTTGATTCCGTCTCCTAAAGTTGCAACTTACGATCTGAAGCCGGAAATGAGTGCGTATGAAGTAACCGATGAAGTGTTGGCACGCATTGATTCCGATAAATATGATGCGATTATTTTGAACTATGCAAACTGCGACATGGTAGGTCATACCGGTGTATTTGAAGCAGCTGTGGCAGCAGTGGAAGCAGTCGATACTTGCGTAGGCAAAGTGGTAGATAAAATGTTGGAAAAGGGCGGCGTGGTTATGATTACGGCTGACCATGGGAACTCCGAACAATTAATTGATTATGAAACAGGCGGTGCTTTTACAGCCCATACCACCAATGTGGTGCCTATGATAGTTGTAGGTGCGGGGGATATTGAATTGAAAGAAGGCAGACTGGCAGACTTGGCGCCTACCATGTTAAAAATTATGGGCTTAGAGCAGCCTGCTGAAATGACAGGAGATGTATTAATCAAATGAGTTTTCAAAAGAGAGAAACATTTTTAGCCTATTCCAAACCGGATATTACGGATGTGGAAATCAATGCAGTGGTGGACACTTTAAAATCCGGTTGGTTGGCAAAAGGCCCTCAAACAAAACAATTTGAAGAAGAATTTGCGGCTTATGTAGGAGCGAAATACGCCATTGGCGTATCCTCCTGCACAGCTGCGCTGTTTTTATCTTTGCTGGCAGCAGGGGTAGGACCGGGGGACGAGGTAATCACCACTTCTATGACCTTTTGTTCTACCGTCAATACCATTGTGCATTTGGGGGCAACCCCCGTGTTTGCAGATATTGACCCTGTAACAGCTTGTATTGATCCTATGGATATTGAAAGGAAAATTACTTCCAAAACAAAAGCCATTGTGCCGGTACATTATGCAGGGCAGGCTTGTGATTTGGAGAAGATTTATAAAATTGCCAAGGCGCATAATTTATATGTGTCCGAAGATGCAGCCCATGGTTTTTATACCAAGCATAATGGTCATTTCATTGGACATGGTGCCAAAGATGCGGTTTGTTACAGTTTTTATGCTACCAAAAACCTTTGTACCGCAGAGGGTGGTATGTTGGTGACAGACCGAGAAGATATTGCACAAAAGGTAAGACTTTGCAGCAATCATGGTATGGATGCCAATGCTTGGAAACGGTATGAAAAGGGTGGTACCTGGCAGTACGATGTGGTAGAAATCGGCTATAAAAATAATATGTATGATATGCAGGCGGCATTAGGACTGGCACAACTTCATCGTTTTGAAGAAATGCAACAGGTGCGTGAAAAATACGCCCAAATGTAT
>CAYMRI010000013.1:0-22316 GCA_964392835.1 uncultured Eubacteriales bacterium | reverse complement strand
ACCGAGACATGCAGGGAATTTTGTGCGAAAAAATAAAAAAGTCTCGGTCAAACCAGTGGGCAGCAAGCTGAATTTTTCAATCCAACCCTGCGAAAAATCCCATCTCCCTTCGTTATAGTATGTGAATGCAAAAAGTGGTCGAACAAAGCAAAAGGCCACCGGCAGAAAAATACATACCAGGAGGATAAAAATTATGTCTGCACAACAAATGGGAGAGTACTATGTTGATATCGTAATGTGTATCGACGCAACAGGAAGCATGGCTCCGATTATTGAAGAAGTGAAAGGAAATGCACTTTCTTTTTACCAAAGATTTGTAGATGCCATGGAGGAAAATGATAAGGAAATTGCACAGTTGCGTATTAAAGTCATTGCGTTCCGAGATTATGGCTGTGACACAGAACCCATGACAGAATCCCAATTCTTTACGCTGCCTGCGCAAAATGAAGAATTTAAAGCCTTTGTCAGTGGCATTGAAGCAAAAGGCGGTGGAGATATTCCGGAAAATGCACTGGAAGCCATTGCGCTGGCACTGAAATCCGATTGGACAACCGGTGGCTCCAGACGGCGCCATGCAGTACTGGTGTTCTCCGATGCACCGGCCCTGGCATTTGGAGAACGGGCCGGCTCTGCCCAATACCCCGCAGGGTTGCCTTCCAACATTGCACAATTGGGCGCTTGGTGGGAAGGCACCGACCAGGCTTTGGGTAGCACCTATCAGGCAAAAGCCGGCAGATTGGTAGCCTTTGTGCCCAATGCGGAGCCCTGGACAGAATTGCAGGCCTGGAACAGATATTGGCCCGCTTTTTCTCCGGCAGGTACCGGACTTTCTGATGTGGACATTCAGTCCGCAATTGACTTGATGGTTGGCTCTTTCTAAGAGCCAGCCACCCACAGCAAAGAAGGAGGAACGTTATGGAATTAACAGTATACAGGCAAGCATGGAAAGCACGGCCGGATGGCACTGTGGTATATAAAGGGGAGGATGCACGCCCCTATGTGGACGGACAGCTCTTGTTTGTAGCAGACGGTCTGGGCGGTGCAGCGGCAATCCGACATCAAAAAATCAAGCCGGAATTGTTTGACAAAGAAAAAATCATGGACACCCTGTTTCAAGGGGTTTATGAAGACTACAGCAATCCTCGGTTTCAAGAATACGTAACAGAATCCTTCTATGAACTGTTTGCGGTGAAAGACTGCTACACCGATAATGTGAACAACATAAAAAAAAGCGGCTATTTTGCTTCTCGCATTGTAGGGGCTATTCTTCTCCATGAAATGCTCTACAACCAGACGCTCAAAGCTGAACACCTTTTTCCTGCTCTGCAACAAAACAAAGAAACAGCACTGAAAGAACTGGGGAACTATTTTGCAAAGAAAATAAAGAAGGAACTGGAACAGATTGCACAAAACGCCAATCTGATTTATGAATCTTCCTATTCTGGGCTGGCTCTTTTGGGAAGCACCCTTTGCGCAACCATTTATTTAGAAGGAGAGACCCATGTAGAAGCCCTCTACCTGACGGCAGGAGATTCCCGTCCCTACGTCTGGACGGAGAAAAACGGCCTTTGCCAGGTGCTGGAAGACCAGGAGGGGGAAGACGGCGGCATGACAAACTACATCAAAGCTAACCCGGAAGAAACCTTTGAAATTCGCTGCAACTACATGCAATATGAAAAACCCTGTGTCCTGTTTAACGCTACCGACGGCTGCTTTGACTCCGGATATTTTTTATCTCCCATGGGATTTGAAAAATGTCTTTTGGAAACGGTTACAGAAGCAGAGGATATAAACGACACAGCAAGAAAATTGACCGCTGCCTTTGTGGATTACGGCAAACACGATGACAGCAGCACCATTGCTATGAAAGTTTTTGGTTTTGCAGATTACACAAAGCTACAAGAAAGTGCAAAGAAACGGTTGCAAACCATAGAAGAGATCTACATTTCCAAAATGCCGGATTTGCTGACCACCGACCACACGGCGGCATACAACAAATGCGCCCAGGCGTTTCCGGCAAAACTGGCCACGCTGAAACAACGATTTGAAACAGAGTCCATAGTGAAAAGATACTGCTTTAACGCTGTAAAAATGGGCAAATACCTACCTTATGTAGAGGCAACCAAAAAGATTGACGAAGAAATTGCCGGAGAAAAACAAAAAATTGCCGATGCCAGAAATACCATTGCGGATGTGGTTGCAGGAAATTTCATCCGGTTTCGACCCTTGCTTGTAAGGCAGACCGATTCCTGGACCGCAAGACGGATGACCAATAAGATACAAGGGGTGGATGCCAGATACCAATGTCAGGCCAATGATTATGTAGCAAAAGTACAACGGTATCAAAGGGATTTGGATAATACGGTGAAACAGTTACAACAGTTACTAAACCAAATTTATGCCACCGGGGTGCCGAGAGATTTTTCGGCGTATGATGCGGTTAGCTTAGGCGTAGTAGAAGATTGCGAGCGGTCCATGAAAGAATTGTTTGTGTTTTTTGAAGGATTGCAAACCAGAAAAAACGACGCAGTAAAGAAATTGGCCCAGCAAAGAAAAGAGTATGAAGCCAGAAACAAACGAATGGCCACCCGTTTTTCCGAAAGCACCATTGCCCTTTGTCAAAAGGTGGAAGAAGGAACCATTGCCATAGAAACCCTTCCTATTTTACCCGATGACAAAAAGCGTCTGCGGGAAGCATTGCAACAAATTCCCAACAGCCGAAAGTGTATACATACACTGAACCACGAGGCAAAAGAGAAAGCACTGCAACAGGCAACAAAAGATTATTGGGAGGAACAATATCCTGTAATTTTGGAAAGAATCGCGGAAGAAGCAAGAGTAACGATTCAAGAAGCGAAAAATGAACTGGAAGAAGCAAAAGGCAAAATGGAATTACAGACCGGCATTTTTGAAGCCTACAACACCATTTACACCCAATACATGAAAGGAGAGGCAACATGACAATACATGGATATACCTTACTCAATGAATGGAAAAACAGCCAGTGTGGTCAGGTTGCTTGTGCCACCAAAGGGGGTAAGAAGTATTTTTTGAAGAAATATCAAACCCCGGTGGCCCCCATCAATAACGGTACCCTGGATGCCAAGACCTTTGCCCATAACAAAAAAATGTTTGAAGCGTTTGTGGCTACTCGGCATAAAATCAATGCTGCCGTTCGTACCATAGCCGGCCCCGGTGGGAATATCATTATCCCCTGTGACGAATTTATTGAGGAAAATCATTTTGTAGAAGCATCAGAATTTGTAGAGGGCGTTGTCAGCGATGAAGAATTGGAAGGGGTGCTGGCAAGCCTTTCTGTGGATGTAAAAAAATTGTTGATGCAGACGGCGGCAGGGGCTTTGTTCAGCGTGCACAGTAAGCACATTGTACATAGCGATTTGAAGTTGAAAAATGTATTGCTGGTGCGCAACAGTGCAGGCAACTATGTGGCAAAGCTCATTGACTTTGACTGTAGCTATTTTGTAAACGAAAAACCGGAGGAAATCATCGGTACCATCGATTATTATTCGCCTGAGCTGGGGGCTTATGTGGATGCAGAGGACGATAGGGAAGAAAAGGAAAAAGCCTTAACAGAAAAATCGGATATTTTTTCTTTGGGGTTGATTTTTCATTACTACCTTTGCGGTGCGTTGCCAACTCCTATTTGTCTGACCGAAAAACTGAAAAAGAGAAAGGAAAAGGGGAAAATTATTTACCCTTGGGTGGCTTTGAACAGTGGTTGTGATTTACAAATTAGCCCTGAGATAAAGAGCGCCAAATATGTTTCCCTGATTCGGGATATGTTAAGCCCCAATCCCAATGACAGGCCCGCAGCTAGCGAGGTGCTGAAGCGGCTTCGAGAAGCGGAACCGGTCATTGAAGAACCCTGGCCGGAACACAGCATTGTGCTGGATAAAAAGGCGTTGCTTGCGTCCGGTGTAGTAGGGCTGAAAAAAATAAACCGTGGGGGCTTGTTCCAATATGAAGTTCTATACAACACCGGCAAGAAAAATATGCTGACCAAAGAAACGTTGGCTGCCAAAGGATTTGTAAAAGTAGAACTGCCAAAAGGTTTTTCAAAACCATGGAAGGAGCATGCCATGGTGTTTGATTTGGAAAAAATCAAAAGCCGTGGATTCGTGGCAGGGGAGCAGGCCATCCTTGGGGGCGTGAAGGGGTACCATTTTTACCGCCCGGATTCTACGGTAAATTTCTTTCACCCAGATTTGTTGGTGGCTATGGGCTATGCAAAGAAGCAGGTGGCGGCCCCTAAAGTGACACCGGGATTTGCAGCCCCTTGGCCGGAGCACGCCATTGGATTTGATGTGGAGGCAATTAAGAAAAAAGGCTATGTTCGCCTGGAACAAGCGGAGATGGGCGGTGTCAAGGGGTATCTCTTTACCCGTGAAGATGGGAGTAGTCAGTTTATCCGGGTGGAAATGGTATTGATTCAAAAAATGGCCGGAAAGGTAGGGTAACATGGGATGGATTTGTCATATCTGCGATACCTATAACCAGGAGAAAGACAATCAATGTTTTGTCTGCGGGCAGGGACGGTTGTCCGTAGCAACCGTAGCCAAACCCGCTAGAGGAAGAAAAAAGAAGAAGGATAAGCATTGGGATGTATGCAACTATATATTCAATCTTTGCAGAGCTGTTTTCTTTATCTGTGTATCCGTTGCTGTGGTGGCTTTAGTGATTTCTTTGATTTCCAAGGTGACTACCGGTTCGTTAAGTGATATTGCTATTTGTGCCAAGGAGTGTTTTCGAAAAGTGAAACCGGAATGGTTGAAGTATGGACTTATAATTTTATTGGGAGGTTTTTAAATGATGACAAATCTTTTATTTATTGCCGCATTCATATTGCATGTAATAGGGGTTGCCTTTGCCGGAACGTATCTTTGGCTCAATGTATTTTCTCGACGCTCTGAATTAGCTGAACGAAATAAGGAAATGAGAAAAATGATTTGGTTTTGTCTTGTTCTTACCATTGTTTTTACCATCTTTTCTTGTTTACTTTCCAATGTGAGTGGATTGGAAGGCTCCATTGCCAGAGCAGAATTCTTGTATGCTATGTTGGCTGTTAGTTGGTTGGTGGTAGTGGCCCTTTGCGGAATAGCCTTGTTGTTTGCTTTTGTGGTGGGCGGTGCCTTTCGACGGGAATTGGTAAGGGCGCTTCGAAAACTATTTTGGATTGCAATGGTAGGAACCGTTTTCGGTATGCTATTTGCGTGGGTGTTGTGATGAAAAATACTGAAATTTTACAACAGATGTGCCAGGCGGTGGCGACCTATCAGAAAAAACTGTTGGTCAGCGCGGCCGGTAAATGGGAACCTGAAGAGTTGTTGCATATTTTTCAAAAAAAATATTCCGCAGCATATCCAAACTTGCTGGAAATATCTGCGGTGATGTATGATTCCGGTACGGCAAAAATGGTCTATGTGTTTGAGTTTACCTATCGCATTGGACAGGTAAAACTAAACATGATGGAGCAGGAAGTGACGCGTGAGATAGAACGGGTTTCCGGGGAGCTGTTTTTGCCTGATATGCCTCCGGAAGCGAAGATTTACCTGGTGCATAATTATCTTGCAACCACCGTTCGATATCAGATGAAGCATCAAAATTCCTTGGATACCAGTTATACCCAAAGTGCCTACGGCGCGTTGATTAAGCATGAATGCGTGTGCCAGGGATATGCGGAAGCATTTCAGCGTTTTATGGATTTTGCCGGCATTTCAAGCTATATTGTGACTGGCAAGGTAAAAGGCTTTACAGATAATCATGCCTGGAATATTGTTTCTCCCGGGCCGGGCAAGGGGTATTACCATGTGGATGTGACTTGGGATGCCACCGGCGGACATCCGGGGTTTACTTATTTTTGCAAAAACGATGCGTTCATGCGGCGGGAGCGGGATTGGGATGGGTCAATTTACCCTGTTTGCACCGGCAGCTATCCTGTTCTCAGCGTGGCAAGAAAGTATGTGATGCTGCATAAAGGGGAACTGCGGGGCGTTTAAGCAGGCGTTTGGGTCTATGCAGGAAAAATTTCTATTGACAATATGCATCGGTTTGTATAATATTATTACACAAGGTATCAGCTTTCAGTTTTAAATATAAGGTGCCATTTATGAATAAACAAGTGAGGTATCCGTTAAAAATCTCCATAGAACGCACATAAACGATTGGATTTCCCAGTGGTTTATGTGCCTTTTTGTATTGTACAGAAAACACGGAAAGGAGATTCTTATGAAAAAATATAGGAGATATTTGTCATTTGTCTTAGCGATTAGCATTATCTTTACTTTATTCAGTGGCTTTACAAATACATCTACTTCCGGAGATGATTTATCAGTTTCTCTAGAAAATATAGAAACTATAGATAATGAATCGTTATCTGAACCTTTTATCATTGAAGAAGCAACTGTGGAATATTTAGAGGCAGATGCATTTCCTGCAGTTTTAGAAAAGTCAGAAATTCAGGAAAAACAGTATGTGGGCAGAGTCAAAGGTGAAGAAACAAATGAATATACCTTGGTTTTGAAAAATGCAGATGGCTCAAATACATTACGATTGTTCGACTATCCTGTGAAATACACTGATGAAGAAGGAACGGAAAAAGACATAACTTTAAAGTTAACCGAAACGGCAAAAGGAAATTATCGGACTGTGGATAATAAGATTATTACAACATTTTCACAAAAGCTATCAGACGGTATTTCTTTAGAATATGAAGATGTGGCAATAAAAATGGTCCCTGAGGAGCAGCCTATATCATCTGTAACACCCATAACGCCAATTACACCGGTTATGGATACAAATGATGCAGAAACAATTTCTGCCACAGAAATCATTGGACCGATTACAGAACTTACACCCATAACGCCTGTTAGAGAAGCCAGCTTGTCAGATGATAAAGAAACAGTTTCCTATCCCTTTGGAAACAAAACTTCTTTGGAGTACTCTTTAACCTATACTGGTTTCAAAGAAGATATTGTGGTAGAAGAATATACCGGACAAACGGAATATACCTTCCGGCTATATACTAATGGGCTGACCTTAATCCAGGAATATGGTTCCTACTATCTAGCGGATGAAAATAATGAAATCAAAGCCACCATTGGAGATATTATTATTTTTACTGCTGATGAAAGAAATAACGCATTTGGCAGTATGACCTATGAAACAGTAACCGCCAACGAAGAATATCTCATGACCATTCATGTGGATGCTGACTACTTAAAAGATGAAAAAACAGTTTATCCTATTCGTATTGACCCGACCTTGGAAATTAATTATGACAATGATGATGAAGGCAATGCTATTGAAGATGTTACGATAAACAGTTCGGCAGGGTCCAGTGGCTCGTCCGGCTCTCTTATGATTGGAAAAAGAGAAACTTATGGGATTTCCAGAGTATTAATGAAGTTTCCGGGGCTGGATGTGACTACATTTGCTTCTACAAATCAAATTACAAGTGCTACGGTAGAAATTCGAGATATTATGTGTGAAAGTGAAGAACTGGAAATCTATTGCTATATTTTTAACGGAAACCAATGGGATGAAAGTACTGCCAGTTGGTCTACGGTAAATCCTAATGCCTATGTATTATGGCAAGATCGCCATACAATTTCCTATGCATATGGAGTCAATCAATCCACAAGGCATCGATATAGCTTTGATATTACACAAGCGGTGCAAAAATGGAAAGATGATACATATTCTCAAAGTAAAGGAATTCTTTTTAAAGCGCTTTCACCTGTAGAAAATGGAAGTGCATATATCCATAAGACGTTTGCGTCTTATAATCGGGCCTCTAATAAGCCTTCACTCAGTATTACTTATAATCCTGCTATTTCCCTTTCGGCTAGTTCCGTTATTTTAAGTTTGAATAATACATATACATTAACTGCAACAACATATCCTGTAATGAATGTTTCTTGGTCATCTAACGATTCTTCTATTGTTACAATTAACAATAATGGGAATTTACGAGCAGTTCGATATGGTAAAGCAACGATTACTGCGAGATGTACAGATGCGAATGGGAATACTTATTCTGCCTATTGTCAGGTTTATGTTAATATTCCTAATGGAGTATATCGAATAAAAAGTAACTATAACAACCAGTATCTTACAGTAGAAAATGCTGGGATTACAAATTATACTGATGTTTTCCTTGATGGTATATTAACAGAAGAACCAGATTATCTTACTCAACTTTGGAAAATTTACTATATTGGAACGGGGTATTATAGTATACGTCCAATGCATAAATTGGATATGGGTCTATATGGAGAAATGACTGGAGATGTCAATATTACCAATTTGGGTCTAACAGATTCAGTGTCTAATATTACGCCTTATGGCAGGTGGTATATTACAGGAACTGAGAATGAATTCTTTTTTAGGAGGGAAGGCCAATCAGCAGCTACATTAGCTGTAGATCTTTCATCCGCTAATAATCCCAATATTTGTGTACAATCTTTTGCTAACAATCATACCAATCAAATGTGGTCATTATATCGAGTTACTGATACGAGTATTACAGAGGGAGTAATTCTACACGATATTCGCCGTGGGGAGATGGTCACAGAAATAACAAAATATATTTTACCGGGAGAAACTGTTGAATTAAGTGACTGGGGATTGGTTGCCTCTGCATATAGTCAATATACAATCAATCAATCGTTAACATGGGATGAGTATTCTTCTAATCTATTAAGTGTTAATTCTAGTTCGGGTGAAGTTACAGCAAATGCACTGGGTGTTACTTCAGTTGTAGGAGGAAAATCGTTATATAATTCACCTTTGGTAACAATTAATTTACATGTGATACCGATTTATAATGGAACGTATTATTTGAAAAATTTAGGTTCAAATAAGTATACAGATATTTTAGACTCCGTAAGTAATGGAGCATTAATTGGTCATACACAGTCTCAAGCAACAAATGCAGCGAGGTGGGTTTTTACATATTCTTCAAATGGTTATTATACGATAAGATTAGCAAATGTTAATGAACCCTACTATTTGGGAGTAAAAGATGATTCTACAGCGTTGGGTACTTCAATAGTTTTAAGAAATGGGACAATTACTGATGGAATGAAATGGAAAATATCAATAACAAGTAGTGGGGCATATAAACTTGTACCAAAATCCGGTGAGAGTATAGGAAGAACGCTGTCTATAAATGCACCAAGTGGTGCAGTTGTATGGCAAACACAATACCAAGATGACTTGAACTATGCAGATGAGTGGTGGATTTCCACGCAACCTAAGCATCATGCTTTTGTGTTTAATTATTATGATAATGGATATCTTGTTCGATATGGTGAAAGTGAAGATCAAGCAGTAGAGAAAATTAATGGTTATACAGAGGCTGTTAGTAAAAGATTTGATGAAATATTTGATTTGATAATTATTAATCCAAGTGCAACATATTATAATTCGGCAATGGATCAATGTAAAGGAACGGTGACCAGTACAAATATTGATACGCTATGCCAAGAGTTGGTTTCTCATACGAATAGGAACAATGTAGTGTCTGATTTCAAGTTCCATAAGGTTGGGAATATGCGAATAACAAATGTGTTGTGGACTGGGCATAGAATTACTTCTACAGATGCTAGTGGAGATCCAGAAGAAAACCGAAGTTGTTCATCTGGAACCGGAGTTTTTATGTTGAACCTCTTGGGTGAAACCTATAGAGAACGAGACTCCATCGGCATCTTAATGCATGAATTGTGTCACCAGTATGATGGAATTGACCATTACCATGAGGAAGATGAAAATGAAGCTTGTATTCGTCCTGATATTTGTTCTGGTTGCAACAAAACAACAGGACGGCCGGGGACATGCGTTATGAACAATAGTAGGCAAGATATTTTTGCAGATGCAATTCTTTGTGAAGACTGCGAAGCTGAAATTAGGACTCATTTAGATGGGCATCATTGAAAATAAGGAGGATGTAATTGTATGAAAAAATTCACTTGTTTATTTCTGGTTTTGATTCTATGTTCTGTATTTCTTTTTTCATGTTCAAATAATAATAACAACTCGAACTCACCTCCACCATATCCTACTTTTTATTTTGATTCCATTGAAGAATTTTTTGCATTCTTTCAGGTAGATTCGGAAACCGGAGAAATACCGGCTGTATTACAAAATAAATCCTATGGCAATCCTGAAAAGGTTATCAGCGAAAAGTATACGGATTTTGTGAATGAAATGATTGAAACTCCAAAGACATATGTGGCGACACAAAATGGGGAAACAATTCCTTTTCTAAATAAGGAGGGGAGCTCCAATATCACTTTAATGCCTGCATATGGATACGGAGGGGAGCCGGAGATTTGGTTTGATTACTTAGTGAATAACCAGGGTATAATTGTTATCCTCCAATACCTAAACGAGGAAACCACAGTATTTGCAAAGAACAACTCTTGTTTTGAAACACTAAAGAAATTAAAACCCGATATTCCTTCTACAATTGCGAAATATGAAGGAAAGCTAAAAGCAAAAAAATTATATGAAAAAGAAATTTCTTTATATGATAGAACCATTTCTGGCTTGGTAAGAGAAGATAAGGATGATGAAAGAATCCGTATTCATTTTGTGTATGATGATATTTTTGTAACGATATGGGGTGTACCTGATATTCTTACCGAACAATGGCTTCAAGATCTTAGCTTTTCCAAACAAACACCTGAACAAAGCAAATCATAAAACTTGTTTAACTCAATCCCTGCAGGGTCTTCTGCAGGGATTTTTTAATAAACGAGTTGCCAAGGCCAGTAAGGAATCCTTTTGTATGGGAAAAAACATTGTCCTTTTAACCGATTAATGGTAAAATAGCTGTATATGTAATTATAAAGAATAGTTGAGGTGGTTTGTATGGAACGTAGTTTCAATGCGAAGGAATACAAAGAGAAAGTAATGCAGTCTGAAAATATTGCGGACTGCGAAAAAGTGCCGCTTTTACGGTATTCTGAGGAACAGAACTATATCTTTATCAGCTACTCTCACAAAGATTACAAACAGGTTTTTTGCGACCTTGCTGATATGTATGAGGCAGGGGTTCGCTTTTGGTATGACAATGGGTTACCTGCCGGTGCAGATTGGGATAAAGTAGTGGAAGGCAAGATTCGCCATCCCAATTGCAGCGGCGTTATTTTTTACATCAGTGAGAATCTTTTTACCAGCCGGTCCATTGCGACAGAAATACGGCTGACCTTTGGATATAACGAGAAAAATGAAAAGATTGCAGATACGGTGAATAATTTTTCCGTCAATCTGACGGAAGATGTGCCGTCTGAAATTATTTTTTCCATTGGTTATAAATATTCCAAGGAAGAGCGGGCAAAGTTTGGTATGGACGGCCGAAGAATTAACATTCTTACCGATGCTTTTAATGATGAAAAGACGTATGCTGCCTACAGCAGTAAAAATCATAAAAATGAACTAATTGATTATATTCGGGATTCCTTTAATGTTGTGAGTGAAGTGGTCACTTATGATTATCACAATGGTGATTATGAAGGGGAAACGGAAAATGGCATGCGGAACGGCAAAGGCATTTTCCGCTTTGTAAACGGGGATGTTTATGAAGGAGAATGGAAGGATGACCGTTTTTCCGGTCGAGGCGTGTTGCAGTATGCAGATGGCAGACGATATGAAGGCCAGTTCCAAAACGGGCGTTTTTCCGGGCAGGGTACTTATATTGAAAATGCAGATAAAAAATATGAGGGACAGTGGAAAGACGGCTGCAGAGAAGGCGACGGTGTGCAATATTATGCAAACGGATATTGTTATAACGGCAGCTGGAAGAATGATAAGTGCAATGGACATGGCGTTTATACCGGACCGGATGGTTTTTCCTATGAAGGGGCGTTGGAGAATGGCCTTTATCATGGATATGGCGTTATGACCTATTCCAATGGCGAACGGTATGAAGGGCAGTGGTTCAATGGAAAAAAGCATGGCGAGGGTAGTTATTTCCATGCAGACGGCAAGTCTTACAGCGGGATTTGGAATGAGAATTCTTATATGGAAGGCACCGGCTTTTTTAGCTACAATAACGGAAATACTTATGAGGGTCCCTATAAAAACGGGAAAAGAGAAGGTAAGGGCGTTTTTTCCTGGAAGAATGGAAATCGGTATGAGGGCATGTTTGAAAACGGCTTGATGCAAGGAAAAGGTGTTTACACCAAGCCCGATGGCTATCGCTATGAAGGGGAATACAAAGCGGAAAAGCGGGATGGCTATGGTATTTTGCTTTACAACGATGGTGCTCGGTATGAAGGCCAATGGAAGAATGATTTGTTTGACGGTAAGGGCATTTACACCAATACTTACGGATATCGTTACGAAGGGGAATATAAAGAGGATAAATATCACGGCTACGGCAAGGCGATTTATACAAACGGAAATCAGTATGATGGCCAATGGGAAAATGGGAAGAAATGTGGGCAAGGCATTTTTCTTTGGAAAGAAAGCGGCGCTCGCTATGAAGGCATGTTTGAAAATGATGTGATGTGCGGAACCGGTGTTTATACTACCCCGGAAGGCTATCATTACGATGGACAATGGAAAGAGGATAAACGAAATGGTTATGGTGTAGCAACCTATTCTGACGGAGAGCGTTATGAAGGAGAATGGAAAGACGGAAAGAAGCATGGAAAAGGACAATATTTCTATGCAGACGGCGTTTCTTACAGCGGTATTTGGCAAGAAGGGTCTTATATGGAAGGAACCGGATTCCACCGTTACAACAGCGGCGCTACCTATGACGGAGAATATAAGGACGGAAAACGTGCCGGGAAGGGAATCTATTTCTGGAGCGACGGCAGATGTTATGAAGGGGAATGGCAAAATGGCTTGTCTGACGGCAAAGGTGTTTTTACCAAACCCGATGGCTATCGTTATGAAGGAGAATACAAAGAGGATAGTCGAAACGGATTCGGCGTGGAAACCTGTTCTAACGGAGAACGGTATGAAGGCCAATGGAAAGATGGAAAAAAGCATGGAGAAGGACAACATTTTTATGTAGATGGGTCCTCTCACAGTGGCAGATGGGAGAACGGAACTTTTTGGGAAGGAACCGGTGTTCATCATTACGGCAACGGAAATACGTATGAAGGGGAGTATAAAGAAGGAACGCTTTGCGGCAAAGGCGTTTATACTTGGCCCAACGAAAACCGCTATGAAGGGCTGTTTGCCAACGGAAAACGGAATGGCTACGGTATTTTGCTTTATGCCAACGGCAATAAAATGGAAGGCACATGGGAAGAGGATGTTTTGCTGGATGGTGAAGGCATAGAAATTACGGAAGTCAGTGAATATCGTGGACAATTTAAAAACGGCGTTTACGGCGGCAAAGGCAAATTAACCATAAATGGATATTCCTTTGAAGGGGATTTTGTAAACGGACAACCACAGGGACAGGTAATCATGACGCAACTTTCTGTGGGTACTACGATAGAAGGCACCTATGAAAACGGTATATTTCACGGTTTCGGAAAGATAGATGCGCCCAATGTGTTACATTATGAAGGAGAGTTGAAGAATTCTGCACCCGGCGGCCATGGTATTCTGATTTCCAACGGGATGTCCATGGAAGGGGCGTTTGACAGTAATTATACTTTGCAAGATGGCTATGTTACTATAATAATACTGGAAACCGGCGAAAGTATTAGCGGGGAATATCGAAACGGCGAGATTGCAAAAGGGATAATATCCTCTTCTGAGGGATGGAAATATGAGGGGGAATTGAAAGAATATTCGCCCCATGGAGCAGGTGTTATGACGGAACCGGATGGAACAATCTATGAAGGAACATGGGAAAACGGCGTGGGCACAGGCACTTTCATCAAAATTGATGTGGAAGGAAACCGGATAAAAGGACATTTTGAAGAGGAAATTTTTGTTGCGGATTTTGAATAGGAGATAGAACGATGCTTTGGACAATATTTTTCATTTTGGCAGTGGCAATTTTGCTGGCTGCGGTTATCATTGGACTTTGGCTTAAAAAGTCAAAAAAACAAAAAGGAATTGTTACGCCTTTAAATTGTTTGCTGACGGGATGCTTTGTTTCCGCCTTTTTGTTGTTTATTCCCATTTATTATACCGACTTATGGAAAGCAGACTTTACGATACTGAAAGCGTTGTTGCTTTCTTTGTTGGATACCATTAAATTATTTACCTTAAATGTAGATTCGACCATCGTTACCGAAGGGGTGGGCAACGCACCGGCGTGGCTTTCCGAGTATTATTCCGCATTTGCATTTTTGCTCTATGTGTTTGCTCCCATTATGACATTTGGATTCTTACTTTCTTTCTTGAAAAATGTTTCGGCACATATGGCATATATTTTTTCATGGAGAAAGCAGATTTATATTTTTTCAGAACTGAATGAAAAATCCATTGTACTGGCTTCCGATATTGTAAAAAATCACAAAAAAGCAAAAGTGCTCTTTGGCAATGTGTTTGAGAAAAATGAAGAAACCGCTTTTGAATTGGTGGAACAGGCAAGACGCTTAGGGGCGATCTGCTTTAAAAAAGATGTGACAGCCGTAGAACTGAATATGCATAGCAAGAAACAAGAAATTCATGTTTTTCTCATAGGCGAAACGGAAATGGAAAATATCAATCAGGCGTTGTATTTTATTGCAAATTATAAAACCAGAAAGAACACCTTGTTATACCTGTTTTCCACCAGTACAGAAGGGGAATTGTTATTGGCCGGACAGGATAAAGGCGTTTTGCGAGTACGCAGAATCAACGAGCCGGTTGCCATGATTACCAGAGTGCTCTATGAAGAAGGAACGGATATTTTTGACAGTGCATTGCCGGTTTCCAAAACGGAAAAACAAATTACCGCTGTGGTGGTTGGTATGGGCAACTATGGCACCGAAATGTTAAAGGCCCTAAGCTGGTATTGTCAAATGGATGGATACAAATTGCAGTTGCATGGTTTTGATAAAGACGAACTGGCAAAAGAG
The DNA here is from genome assembly GCA_964392835.1 of uncultured Eubacteriales bacterium. Taxonomy (GTDB): domain Bacteria; phylum Bacillota; class Clostridia; order UBA1212; family CASDQQ01; genus CAYMRI01. The sequence continues at coordinate 7,317 of CAYMRI010000013.1, read as the reverse complement.
AAATTTTCTGCGCTGTGCCCTGAACTGATGACCCACGGTTATGATATTACCATACACGATGATATGGATATAGAAACTAAGTCCTTTGCGGAGGAAATTGCAAAGTTGAAAAATGCAACTTATGTATTTGTGGCATTAGGTTCTGATTCTGAAAATATTAAGGCGGCAGTGCAATTGCGTATGTTGTTTGAACGAAATGGAGCAAAGCCTAAAATTCATGCAGTGGTATATAACAGCCAAGTGAAAGAATCATTGAGCGATGTAACCAATTTCAGCGGGCAAGCATATAATATTGATTTTACAGGGGACGTGAAAACATCCTACTCAGAAAAGGTTATTATGGACTTTGAAGTGGAAGAAGAGGCTTTGCGTCGGCATTTAAAGTGGGGAAAAGAAGAGGTTTTTTGGACCTATGAATATAATTATCGTTCTTCCATTGCCTCTGCTTTGCATATGTATGCCAGAATTCATTGCGGCATTCCGGGGGCAACCAAAGCGACTGAGGAATTGACCGAAGAAGAAAGAGATATTATTGAGCAGTTGGAACATCGCAGATGGAATGCTTATATGCGCTCCGAGGGTTTTATTTACAGCGGTTCACCAAGCAAGGAAACCAGAAATGACTTGGGAAAGATGCACCATAATTTGTCGGATTTTTCCGAGCTGTCTGAGGAAGATAAGAGAAAGGACAGCCAGGTGGGAACCAAATGAGTGGAATGAAAGAATTGTCATTGCAGGAATGCTATCTTATCAGCGAGCAACTGAATATGGTGGAAGCCGACACGTTGCGGTGTGTGGGAGATCCTGCTTGGCAATTTATGTTAAAAACGCCTGCTGCTTATGCTGATAAAGAACAGGAGTTAACTCGTTTGGTGGAACTTGGTTTAATCCATCCGGTGGAAACCGGATATGAAATGTCCATTTCACAAGAAAATATGGAAACCATATACATGGAAACGGGAAGAAAGCCTGAGACTGCTCAAATTGCGCAAATCGGCTATCCTATTTTAGTGGCTTGTATTGAACACAATTGTGCCCCGGATGTGTTTTTGCATTCTGCGTTGATTCCGGATGTTTCTAAGGAATATATTGCAGAACAGTATGCCGGGTATGTAAAAACAGGCGCCATGCCGGAACCTTTTTTAAGGCTAAAAGAGGAAGATTATACAGAGGATTTTTTTTGGAAGATGTATACCGCTTTTTTACAGGTCTATGATTTTGACACAAAGGAAGCCTTTGAACATGCGGTAAAGCAGGAAGCAATTGCCCTTTTGACAACATCTTGCTGTCCTGCGTTTGTAAAGGATTTGGTAGAACAACAGGTTGCTCATATTAAAATGGTATCCATGAAGAACATACAAGAATGGAGAAAAGTATTGAATTTTAATCCCGGATATATTTAAAGGAGAAAGATGTTATGGCAACATTAAAAGGGAAAGCAAAAGGGGACGTTCGTCCGCAGGGAAAACCTAAGGTGTATTTTTCCTGTCATCCTGCAGACTTTGATTTGTATTTCAAGGAGATCTGTCATGATATTTGGGAAACCCATGACTGCGCCATTTATTATTACGATGAAAGCGATGGCCCGGTGGTGGCGGATGAGGAATACTATGCGCGTTTAGGGGAAATGCAACTGTTTGTCATGCCGGTAACCGGTCGGCTGTTGCTGGATGCCAACCGAGGAAGGGATATAGAGCTTGCCTTTGCCAAAGAAAATCACAAAACGGTTCTGCCCCTGATGATGGAAGAAGGATTGGTAGAACCCTTTGGAAAAGTCTTTGGGGATTTACAGTTTTTGGATAAATATACCCGGGATGTAACGGCCATTGCCTATGAAGAAAAGTTGAAAAAATTTTTGGACTCCATCTTTGTTGACGACGAATTGGCAAAGAAGGTGCGTGCTGCCTTTGATGCGTATATTTTTCTCAGTTATCGAAAGAAAGATCGAAAATATGCCCAGGAACTGATGCGATTGATTCATAAAAATGAATTTTGCAGAGATATTGCCATTTGGTATGATGAATTTCTGACACCGGGCGAAGATTTTAATAAAGCCATTGAGGCTGCTTTAAAAAAGAGTGATTTATTTGCGCTGGCGGTGACCCCTAATCTTTTAGAAGAAGAAAATTATGTGATGACAGACGAGTACCCCATGGCGAGAAAAACCGGGAAGCCTGTTTTCCCTGCGGAGTTGGTACAAACGGATAAAGCGGCTCTAAAAGAAAAATTTGAAGAGCTTCCTGCATGTGCAGACGCTTATGATGATGTTGCGTTTTCTCGGTCATTATTAGAAACATTGCAGCAAATTGCAATCAAAGAAAATGACAAAGATCCACAACATAATTTTTTCATTGGTCTTGCATACCTTGGAGGAATTGATGTGGAGGTAGACTGCAAAAAAGCCGTTTCTTTGATTACTTCTGCAGCGGATGCAGGACTTGTTGTCGCTATGGAAAAATTAGCAAACATGTACCGTAATGGTGAAGGTGTTGCGGTTAGTGAAAGTGAAGTACTGAAGTGGAAAGAAAGGCTTGCTCAGGCTGTTGCAGGGGATTGGAAGGCGCCCGGATGTTTGAATTTTGAATATGCCAAGCGTTTAGCAGAACTGGGAGATTTTTGCTTGGAAACCATGACCATTGCTGATAAATTGAAAAAAGCCAGGGATGCTTTTTATCAGTTGAAAAATGTGGCGGAAGATTTGTGCCAAAAGACCTCTCATTATATGGCAAAAGCATATTTGGCAAAGAGTTATGAAGGGTTGGGCGATATCTTCCAAAGAGAAAGAAAGTATGATTTGGCCAAGGCATTTTTTCAAAAGAACTTGGAACTGTGTGAGGAAAATCATATGGCAATGGTTGGAAAAAGCGAAGCGAAGGTGCTTAATGATGTGCTGTTTCGTATGGCAATGGCCAAACAGAAAATCGGGCTTTTGGCAGAGAAGGAGGGAAAGATCGGAGAGGTCTGTGACTATTTCCTGCAAAGTTATCATGTATTACAGGGGGTTGCACAAAGCGTGGGTGCAATACAAGCAGTCCAAGAGGCAAATGACAATTATGCTGTGTGGGAAAGAGTGGAAAAGGATGGAAAAGTAGAGTGGGAGAAACAACCGGATGAAACGGGTGGGACCATTCGATGGGAATATACCGGAACAGAACCATGGGCGGCCAGAGCCTTGACCTTGTGCGAGGAAAAGTTAGGAGATTATTTTTTAAAGACCAATCAACTGCGCGCTGCAAGAAAGAAGTACGAAGAGGCGTTTGATTTGCGGAAAAGCATTGCAGGGCATACAGAGTATATTGGGGATCAATATCAGTTGGCCGGGGCATATGGCAGACTGGGAGACCTGTGCCACGCAGAGGGGGATTTACCCCAGGCATTGGTCCTGTATTTTCAGGGGGTTGACCCTTATCGGGTGAAGGATATGCCATCGGTTACATTAAAACCGTTCCTCTATAAAGACTCCGGAGCGCACAAAATGTTGTGGCATATAGAAAAGGCCTTTCGGCAGGTGGAACAGGAACTTTTGGCAAAGAAGCGGGAAGAATTTGCGCCAATTACGGCGTTGCCGGATTTTATGCTACTTTTGACCAATGAAAAATGGGATTTGGATTACAATGCACCGGAGGAAGAGGTTTGGCACTATGAACTATTAGAAAACTTTTTTAGAAACAATGCCTTTTCTACCAAAGAAGAATGGATGCATGGTTTGCAGGCGGAATATAAACTGCTGCAGGAAAAGGGTTGCGGAGTGAAACGAATTCTGACGGCTTTTGAAAACGCCATTACAGAGTTGGAAGAAATTTCTTTGAAGGAAATTAAGGAAGCAAAGGAGATGATTGCAGATGGAGAATAAAAGTAAATTAGAAGTAGAATTTGATGAAATTTATGCAAGACTGCAGGCAGAGGAACTATTGCTGCCCATAAAACCGGACGGGCCGAGAGAGAGAATTGCATCTTTGACAGAGCGCGTTAAAAAAATGCAAACGTTGCTGGAAGATGCAGTTTTCGGACAAAATCATGCCATTAGCGTATTTACTTCCGGGTATTTCCAGGCAGAACTCCTTGTTATGACGGACAAAAACAGGGTGCGGCCCCGGGCAACCTATTTGTTTGCAGGCCCTTCCGGCGTGGGAAAAACCTTTTTAGCGGAAAAAGCAGCGGAAATTTTAAGATTGCCCTTTATGCGCTTTGATATGAGTGAATACATAGACAAGGAAGCAAATATTGAATTTTGTGGCTCTGATAAAGTGTATAAAAACGGCAAACCGGGCAATGTGACAGGATTTGTAGCGGACAATCCTCGCAGTGTGTTGCTTTTTGATGAGGTGGAAAAAGCTCATGAAAATGTGATTCATCTTTTCTTGCAAATGCTGGATGCGGGAAGATTGCGGGATAACTATACGGACCAAGAAGTTTCCTTTCAAGATACTATTTTGATTTTTACCACCAATGCAGGAAGACAGTTGTATGAAGATGTGGGGACGGGAGATTTTTCCAATGTTTCCCGCAAGGTAATTTTAAAAACTTTGCAAAAGGAGTTTCCGGCTGCCATTTGCTCTCGGTTTGCATCCGGCAATGTGGTTATGTTTAACCATATTCCGGCGCACAATCTGCGAAAAATTGTAAGACAGGAAGTGTTGCGCCATGCGCGGAATTTTGAAAGAGAAGTGGGCGTGACGGTGGATGTGGAGGAACGTGTTTTTACAGCCCTTATGCTGGCAGAAGGGGGTACGGCAGATGCCAGAGCGGTTCGCGGGCGGGCAGCATCCTTCTTTGACGATGAATTGTATGAACTGTTCCGGCTTAGCGGTATCGGCGATATTGAAAATATAAAGATTGGTGTAAAATTACCGAAGGAAAATAAAGAGATTTACTCCTTGTTTGTAGGAGAAGAAAAGCCGGATGTGCTTTTGTTTTCCAACCAGCAGGTGGCAAAGCAGTGTGCCCGTCAAAAGGCAAAGTGCCACTTCGTCAATACCCATTGTGTAGAGACTGCAGCGGATATTTTATATGAGCAGGACATTAAAGTGGTGCTGTTGGATTTTACCCACGGGCAGACCAAAAAGGCAAAAAAATATTTAAACATCGAGGACGTGGAATCGGAAGCCAGAGATTTGCTGTGGTATGTACGGCAAAATTATCCGGACTTGCCCATTTATTTGTTGCAAACCCCGGCACATATTTATGATGCCCAAGAGCGGACATCTTTCTTCCGTCTGGGGGTACGAGGCATTCTTGATTTGGCAAGCGGCCTGCAGAATTTTTCAAAAGAACTCAATACCATTTGTTCCAACTTACATCAGCAAGCCAGCATGGAGCGCTTGGCAAGAGCCAATAAGCTGGTAACCTTTGAAACGGCGCAACGGCTTTCGGAGGATGGAAAAACTGCTGAAATTGAGTTGTTTGATTTTGAGTTGGAGACTGCGGTGGACCCGGAGGATTCGAAAAATATTTTAAGTAATGTGTCCAAGCCTAATGTTAAATTCGACCAGGTTATCGGTGCGGCGGATGCAAAGCGAGAATTGCAATATTTTGTAGAATATTTACGAAATCCCAAAAAGTATTTGGGCACCGGAGTAAAGGCCCCTAAGGGTGTGTTGTTGTACGGACCTGCCGGCACAGGAAAAACCATGCTTGCCAAGGCCATGGCCAGCGAGTCCAATGTGACCTTTATTACTGCAGAGGGAAATCAGTTTTTGAAACGGTATGTAGGGGAAGGACCGGAAACGGTGCACGCATTATTCCGAACAGCAAGAAAATATGCCCCATCCATTTTGTTTATTGATGAAATTGATGCCATTGCCAAAGAAAGACGGGGCAGTGATAACAGCGAAGCCAGAGAGGCAACTTTAACCGCGTTTTTAACGGAAATGGATGGTTTTAGAAGCGACACCTCCAAGCCTGTGTTTGTATTGGCTGCCACCAATTTTGATGTGGAGCCGGGAAAGGAAAAGAGTTTGGATGCATCTTTAATCCGTCGTTTTGATAGAAAAATACATATCGACTTGCCTAATCGTGAGGACAGAGTTCGGTATATGCAGCTGTTACTTTCTAAAAATGAAACCTTTGCGGTAAGCGACGAGACGGTGGAAAGCATTGCGGTTCGTTCTACCGGCATGAGTTTGGCAGAGCTAGATTCCGTTTTTGAATTGTCTTTGCGCTCAGCCATTCGCAGTGGTATGTTCCAAGTGACGGATGCTGTGTTGGAAGAAGCTTTTGAAACCTACCGTAGCGGTGAAGAGAAAAAATGGGATGTTTCCCAACTGGAACGCATCGCAAGACACGAAGCAGGTCATACATTTTTGTGTTGGAATAGTGGGGAAGTACCATCTTATGTGACAATTGTGGCCAGAGCAAATCGTGGGGGCTATATGCAACACGGGGACAATGAAGGTAAGGCGATTTATACGCGAGAAGAATTGCTTGGCAGAATTCGAACAGCACTTGGCGGCAGAGCGGCAGAATTGGTATATTACGGAGAAGCGGAGGGCGTTTCTACCGGCGCGGGCAGTGATTTGACCATTGCTACCGATATGGCACAGCGCCTTGTTTGTACCTATGGTATGGATGATGCCTTTGGCCTTGCAGTCATTGATTCTCAAACTGCAACATGCGGCGAGTTATCCTGCGCTGTGCGTAGTGCAGTGAATGATATTTTGTCTCGTGAAATGCAACGGGCTGTTGCCATTTTGAAAGAACAGAAAGAAAAGGTAGATTTGCTGGTGGAAGCATTGCTTTCCAAAAACCATTTGACGGGCAATGAAATAGAAGCTATTTTGTGTAAAAAAGATGGAGACCTATAATATGGTCTCCATTCCTATTTTTTGAGGTTTCATGCCGCATCGTTCATAAAATTTTATGGCACCTTCGTTGAGGGACCAAACATTTAGTGTGACATTGTAGCAGTGTTGTGCTTTGGCAAAGTTGAGCACATGTTCGTAGAGCGCACTGCCGATGTGCTGTCCCCGAATGTTTTCATCTACGCACAAATCATCGATATAAAGGGTTTTCACATCGGTTAAAATGTTATCTCCTATGTGTTGTTGAAAAACGCAGAACGCATAGCCAAGCACATACTCCGTATCATCCACTGCTACAAAAATAGGCTTGCTGTCATCGGCCAAAATGGCTTTTAGCTGGTCGTCTGTGTATTTTTTCACATTTCCTTTAAATAAATCCGGTCTACCGTTGTGATGGACTGCCAGTACTTGACAAAGCAGGCGGTTAAGACCGTTCATATCTATTTCACAAGCGCGTCGGATCTACCTTCTTCATCGCCGCCTGTACCGTCATTATCGGCGGTATGGTGGGCATCAT
>CAYMRI010000012.1:0-23084 GCA_964392835.1 uncultured Eubacteriales bacterium | reverse complement strand
GCCCCGGAATTGGACGGGCAGAAGAAACCCTTGGGTTTCTGCAAGTTTTTTTGAAAGAAATAGATATGTTGCCAAACAGTGAGAACCAGACTTTAATTATAGATGCGGATGCTTTAACTTTGCTTTCCTTGCATGTGGAACAATTAAAGGAAGTACAAATGACCACTGTGCTGACGCCTCATCCCGGAGAAATGGCACGGCTTTACGGTACCTCGGCAGAGGTAATTCAAAAAGACAGAATACAAGTGGCAAAATCTTTTGCGGCAACCTATGAAACGATTGTGGTACTCAAAGGTGCGGTGTCTGTCACGGCGTTACCGGATGGTACGGTGTTTTTAAATCCTACGGGGAATCCCGGTATGGCAACAGCGGGTAGCGGGGATGTGCTTTGCGGTGTATTGGGCGCTATGATAGCGACCAATGAAGATGTGGATGTGACGGTTCCATGCGGGGTATATCTCCATGGGTTAGCTGGAGATATTGCAGCAGAGAATTTAGGAGAGTATAGTATGGTAGCAGGGGATATTGTAACGCATTTGCCGACTGCTATCCTAAAAATACAAAAGGGAAAAACGGAGTAGAGAAAACCTATGGAAGAAATTATATATAAAAATCGTTCCTGGGCGGAAGTGGATTTAGATGCCATTGCCCACAATTTACGGGAAATTAAAGGGAAACTGGCACGGAATACACTGGTAATGAGTGTGGTGAAGGCAGATGCTTACGGCCATGGTGTGTTTGAAACTGTACAAACTTTATTGGAAAACGGCGCAGACCGATTGGCGGTTTCCATGCTGGATGAAGCAATTCAGCTGCGTAAAAGCGGTGTTACGGTGCCCATTCTCATTTTAAGTTATACCGATCCCGGCAGAGCGGAAGAACTCATACAATATGATATTACCCAGACTGTTTTTTCTATGGAACTGGCAAAAAGTTTGTCAGAGGCTGCCGTTGCGTTGTCAAAATCTATCAAAGTGCATATTAAAATCGATACGGGAATGACCAGGGTTGGTTTTACACCTGGATATGATGCTGTGAAACATGTAGTGGAAATCAGCCGCCTTCCCGGTATTGTAGTAGAAGGGTTATTTACCCATTTTTCAAAGGCAGATGAGTGGGATAAAAGTTATACGAATATGCAGTTTGAACGATTTACCAGCCTTTGTACGGAACTGAATCGCATCGGTGTGTTTATTCCCATAAAGCATGTGGCCAACAGTGCCACCGCAATGTCCTATCCGGAAATGCATCTGGATATGATTCGTCCTGGCATTATTCAATACGGTCTTTATCCTTCCGACGAAGTGGATAAGGCACGATTGGATTTAAAACCCGCAATGACATTAAAAAGCAAAGTGATTATGGTGAAGAAAGTGGAGGCAGGGGTGGCTGTCAGCTATGGTGGTACTTTTGTAACAGAGCGGGAAACCTATATTGCAACACTGCCTATTGGGTATGCAGATGGGTATTCCAGATTACTGAGTAATAAAGCAAGTGTGCTGATTCACGGAGAATATGCAAAGGTTATAGGCAATATTTGTATGGATCAATGCATGGTGGATGTGACGGATTTGGTGCAGGCAGGCATTCTGGTCTCTGTAGGAGATGAGGCGGTTTTGTTCGGTAAGCAAGGGGAAAAAGAAATTACGGTATCGCAGTTGGCTGAATTTATGGGTACCATTTCTTATGAACTGGTCTGCATTATCGGAAAACGGATTCCACGAATTTATATGAAAAACGGTAAGGTGGCAAATGTGCTGAATTATCTGCTGAAATAGGACAGTTTCCAAGTTACAACTTTTCGGATGTTACGAAATATTATGGCAGTAGGATTTGTATTTTTCAAAAGAGGTATGAATTTTGAAAAAACGGAGAACAATAGCAATAAGTAACATCAAGGAGTTGGATTGGTTTGATTATAAAAAGAGGCGATATGTATTATGCGGACTTAAGTCCGGTGGTGGGTTCGGAACAGGGCGGTGTCCGACCTGTATTGGTTATTCAGAATGATGTTGGGAATAAGTATGGTCCCACAGTGATTATTGCCGCCATTACATCCCGGGTAAATAAAACAAAATTACCTACCCATATGGAATTAAATGCGAAAAATTTTGGTTTGCCCAAGGATTCGGTTGTGCTACTGGAACAAATCAGAACCATAGATAAGCGAAGATTAAAAGAAAAAATAGGCCATTTGGACGGCATGTACATGGATAATGTGGACCGTGGTTTGTCCGTGAGTTTTGGATTGATGCAGTAGGTGAGAACCAGAACCTGCTGCTTTTTTATTTTCAGATAAAATGTAGCTTGACATACGACATATTTTGGACATATAATAAACATGTAAAATTTGAATTCTATTTTTAGGAGGATGAAGAAAATGAAAAAAGTATTGGGTGTAATCGTTGTTTTGGCAATGGTGCTTTCCTTAGCTACTGTGAATGTTTTTGCAGCAGGCTCCGTTATTGGTGAATTGAAGGGCTCTGTTGGTGCAACAGGTACTTGGGATGGCGATGTTGAAAAGGTGGCAGATGGTGACAGCTTAGAAATTGAACTCAGCGGTGATGCTTATGGGTTTGTTTTTGAAAATTTAGAACCGGGTATTTATAAGATTGGCTACTACATGACCTTGGATAGCATTGCAACCGGAAAACAAATCAGAATCAGTCCAAGAGTAACAAACAATGGTGCTGATGAACATCGTTGCTGGGTGGATTTTAGAACAGATGCTGTTTTAGAAAACTTGGCAGAAATCGATGCTGATGCTGATGAAGACGGCGGCAAGATTTTGTTAGTGGCAGTTATTACAGTTCCTGAAGGATATAACAGAATTGATGTTGGTGCTTGGCAAGATTCCGGTGCATATGTTGGTTTGTTAGATAAAGTTGTGTTAGCAACCGGCGACTATGCCTTTGAAGTAAATGGCGAATATGCTTTGGGAAATGAAATTGGAAACACTGGAACTTTTGGTGAAGACTCCGGCAATTTGTTACAAGCAGCAGATGGATGGGTAAATTCTTATGAAGCTGAAGCAAACGATGGTGAAGGCTCCAACGAAGGAACCAACGACGAAGGAACCAACGACGAAGGTTCTAACGATGATGTAACCGTTCCTGAAACAGGCGATGTTTCCGCTATGTTGGCTCTCGTAGCTGCAGGCGCAGCTGCTTTCGGTGGCTTGAAGTTGAGAAAAAGATAATTTGAATTAAAATTGTAGTTTTCGTACCCTCGGCAAATTGCCGGGGGTATTTTTGTGGGGTAGAAACAGTAGTTGTCTACAAAATGGTCGTTTGGTTGTCTAAAGTAGATAACAATTTTGGGTTTTTGTAGACAACCACAAAAATCCAAGAAAAAGAGGAAAATTTTCCATTTGTCCTATTGACTTTGAAAGGGGTATTTTTATATAATACGGATGTATGTACATGGGAAGAAAATAGCAATCCCGATGGACTGCATTTTAAATAATACTAGGAGGAAGAGTGATGAGCAAAAAGTATCAAATGCACGTAATCAGCGGTACTCACTGGGATAGAGAGTGGAGACACACTGCTGAACAATCCAAATTGAGACTGGTTGACTTAATGGACAACATTATCAACATTCTCGAAACAAAAGAATCCTACAAATGTTTCTGTGTTGACGGTGGTATGATCGTTATCGAAGACTACCTGACCATCAGACCGGAAAACAAAGAAAGAATCAAAAAATTAATTGAATCCAAGAAGATGTGGGTAGTTAACTGGTATACCTTGCCGGAAACCAACACTGTTGCTCCGGAATCTTTGGTTCGTAACTTATTATGGGGACACAAGATGTCTAAAGAATTCGGCGGCGGCATGAAGTCCGGTTATACCGCTACTTCTTACGGACAACCTTCTCAGTTGCCTCAGATTTATCAAGGGTTTGGTATTGATACCGCTATTTTCTATCGTGGTACCAACAAATATGTTATCAAGACTCCGTTGTTTAACTGGGTAGGTGCTGACGGTTCCAAGTTGGATACTTTGAGAACCTTCGACGAAGTTACCAGAACAAACTGGTTCTTCTATGTACACAATCCTATCGTATTGGGCAAGCCTTCTAAGGATTTGTCTTACACCTATGACAGAAGCCAGATTCCGGTACATATGTCCGATATGGGCTTGTATGAAAAGGCTTTCGTTTTGTTGCACGAAGATTTCGATTACAACCATGATGAAGCGGTTATCAGAAAAGGTATCAACGCAATTAAGGAACAGGCTGAACCTTATGCAATCGGTAACAACCTGTTGGCTTTGAATATGGAAGATAACGACGAACCGTACAGATATCTCCCTGAAATGATGGAAGATATGAATAAGGTTTCCGAAGATATCGAATTCAAGCAGACTTCCATGGATGAATACATGGATCAAATCAGAAAAGATGTTGATAGAGATACTATGTATACCCACAATGGTGAATTGAGATACACCACTATGGAATACAACAACTTCAACTCTTTGTTGGGTGCAACACACTCTTCCAGAATTAAGTTAAAGATTTTGAACGACAGAGTAGAGAACTACTTGTTGAATTTGGCTGAGCCTTTGGCTTCCTTCGCTTCCTACTACGGAAGAGAATATCCGAGAACCAACTTGAACAGAGCTTGGGAATCACTGCTTAAGTGTCACGCACACGACAGTATCTGTGGTGCTGCAGTAGATAGAGCTCACGAAGATATGTTGTACAACTTCTCCATTTCTCAGACTGTTGCGGAAGAAGTTACTGCAAGAAGTGTTATCACTCTGTACAATGCAGTAAACAGCGCTGCTGACTTTAAAGAAGATGACCACATCATCACTCTGTACAACACATTACCGTATGCTCGTAAGCAAGTAGTACCTTTGGTAATTGATACACCGAAGGGTGGTACCAAGATTAAGGTGGATACCGGTGTTGACGGTATGGGCGCTGCTGATGAATTCTATGATATCGTAGATGCAAACGGCAATATGATTCCGTACACAGAATTGTCCTGTGAAGACATCAAGATCGGTGTTGAACGTGAAATGGATACCAAGGCAATTAAGTTTGCTGCGAAGAGAAGAAGAATCTTAATCGAAGCAGAACTGCCTGCTACCGGTTATACCACATACGCTTTGCGTTTCCGTGGACCGAAGTTTGAATACTTACCGCAAATCGGCGACAACAGAAAGTTGATTGCAAGAGACAACGGTACTTTGGAAAATGACAACTTGAAGGTAAAATTGAACGCTAACGGTACTTTCTCCATCACTTACAAGAAGACCGGCAGAACAATGGAAAATATGCACTACTTTACAGATTCCGGTGAAACCGGTTCTGCACACGTAAGCGTACAGCCGGTTCGTAACTTTGTAAACACCAGCCATGGTTGTGTTGCAAACATCACTATGATGGAAAGCAACCTGCAAAGAGGTACATTCAAAGTAGAATTGACCTTAAAGGTACCTGCTGCTGCAACTTATGACAGCAAAGACAGATTTACCGAAACAAAGGAAATTCCGGTTACCTACTTCTTAACATTGGAAAAGGGTTCCGATATCCTGAAGATTAAGACTGTATTGACCAACGAAGCACGTGACCACAAGCTTTGCGTAAACTTCCCGAGCGGAATCAAGACCGACTGGGCTGTTTCTGAAAGTGCATGGGATGTGGCGAAGAGAACCATTAAGTGGACGGAAGACGGCGACAACCAGGAAAAATTCTTCCCGTTCCAGCCGATGCAGAACTTTGTGGATGTCAGCGATGGTAAAGAAGGTTTGGCTATCTTGAACAAAGGTTTGAGAGAATACGAAGTGCAGGATGATGAAGACAGAACCATTAAATTGACTCTGTTGAGAACACAAAGAGCTTACATGACCGCTAACGGGGATATGATTCCGGAAGAATATGCTAAGTATATCGGACAACATTCCTTCGGTAAGTTGGAATATGAATATGCAATCTATCCGCACATGGGCGATTGGGCAGAAGGCAGAGTACTGCAAACTGCTTATGACTTCAAGGTTGATATTAAGGCAATTAAGGGTGTTACCAAGGAAGGCGTTCTGCCTACCACTGCAAGCTTGATTACCGTAAATCCGGTAGACAAGGTTATGGTTGCTGCAATTAAGCAAGCTGAAGACGGCGAAGGTACCGTAATCAGATTGTGGAACACCACCGGCGAAGATTTGGATTTGGAAGTTTCCACCATTTTACCGGTTAAGGCAGTGAAAGAAGTAAGACTGGATGAGACATTCATTAAGGACGTTGATTTTGCTGATGGCAAGTTCGCTGTTAAGATGGGTGCTCACAAAGTAATGACCTTCGTTTTGCTGTAATTTGAAGTACTAATATAAAATTTGCGATATATGGGTTTTCCATATATCGCAAATTTGTATAAAGAGATGTAAAAGCAGAAAGGAAGAAAGAAAATGAGTTTTTTTAATGTTCCAAACATTGGTTGCTTTGATGAAGACTGCGGTTTTATCAAATTGGATAAGTGCAGCGACGGACAATTTGAGGTTGGTAAGAATGGGGTTGTTTCCATTACTGCAACCGGTGATAAGAAAGTAGAATTTATTGCATTTGAAGACAGAACCATTGCTTATGTAAAGTCTTCTATGGGATATCCTGCTTATTATCCTGTTCATGAAGTAAAGTTTGAAAAGCCTTTGAAGGCTGTATTGATGGATTTGGATGGTACCAGCGTTCGTTCTGAAGAATTCTGGATTTGGATTATCCAAATGACCACCGCATCCCTGTTGGGAAATCCTGATTTTGAGTTGGAAGATGCTGATTTGCCGTATGTTTCCGGTCACAGCGTTTCCGAACACTTAAAGTACTGCATTAACAAGTACTGTCCGGATAAGACTTTGGAAGAAGCAAGAGATTTGTATTTTGAGCACACACACAGAGAAATGAATGAAATTCTGGAAGGCAGAGGAAAAGAAGGTGCTTTCGTTCCGTCTCCCGGAATTAAAGAATTTTTGCTGGCATTAAAAGCAAAGGGTGTAAAGATCGGTTTGGTAACATCCGGTTTGTACGAAAAAGCTTGGCCGGAAATTATGTCTGCATTTAAGACTCTGGATATGGGGAAACCGGAAGAATTCTATGATGCATCCATTACTGCAGGATATCCTTTGAGAAAAGGTTCTGTTGGTACTTTGGGTGAATTGTCTCCGAAACCACACCCCTGGTTGTATGCAGAAGTAGCTCGCGTTGGTTTGGGGATTCCCTTTGAAGACAGAAACCATGTAGTAGGTATTGAAGACAGCGGTGCCGGTGTATGCTCTATTAAGCTGGCTGGTTTCCCGACCATCGGTATTGGTGGCGGTAACATTGAAAAGAGCGGTACAAAGCCGTTGTGCGATTACTACTGCGAAACTTTCGATGAAATTTTGGAAATCTTAGAGTAAGAGAAGCTTGCCCCTGAAGCTGCTGACAGATTATCAGCAGCTTCTTTTTGTAAAAACAGAAAGGAATCCCATGCAATTATCCAAACGATTACAATGTATCTCTCAAATGATACAACCTTGTCAATGCCTTTGCGATATCGGAACAGACCATGCCCACGTTCCTATTGACGCTGTCAACCGAGGTGTGGCAGTAAAGGCCATTGCTTCCGATGTGCGGAAAGGCCCTTGTGAAACTGCAAGGAAAAATATTGCTGCACAAGGATTTACAAACCAAATTGAAGTACGAATGGGGAGTGGGTTTGCAACCATACAACAGGGTGAATGTGATTGCGTGGTAATTGCCGGCATGGGCGGCAATTTAATGTTGGATTTGTTTCGAGAAGCAGGGGAGCTACCAAAACAATTGAACCAGTTGGTAGTGCAACCTCAAAATGCATTGGAGAAAATAAGAAGGTTTTTCTATGAAGAAGGATATGAAATCCAACAGGAAAAACTGGTCTATGAAGAAGGAAAGTTTTATACCGTTTTTTCTGTGGCCTATACAGGCGAAAAACAGGTGAAAGAACGGATTTTTGAATATATCGGAGAATGTTTGCTCAAACATAAAGATCCGCTGTTAAAGGCCTATTTGGAAAAGGAAATACAGCGTCTGGAACGGATTTTGACGCAAACGGAGCAGGAGGAAGCCAGATGGCTTATGGCAGAGTATCAAACAATAAAGGAGAATATCAGTATATGACAGAAATTCAGAATATTATAAATTCTATAGATGCATATGCGCCAAAGGATTTGGCGGAAGAATGGGATCATATTGGTTTGATGGTAGGGGATTCCGGGCAGAAGGTGTCCAAGGTTTTGCTGGCACTGGATGTAACACAGCGCGTTGCGGAGGAAGCAGTGGCCATGGGATGTCAATTGATTGTTTCCCATCATCCTTTCTTGTTTCACAGTTTGCAATCCATTGACCTTAGTACCCCAAAAGGACGCACCATTGCCTATTTGCTACAACATGGTGTTACGGTGTATTCTGCCCATACAAATCTGGATTACGCAACCCAGGGGGTAAATGATGTGCTGTACACTGTGGCAGAAAAAAACGCTAAAAATGGACGAATTTGTTTGCAACAGTTTGCACAGAATATGAAAAAGGAATTAAATGCACCTATGGTAAGGGTGTATGCACCAAAAGAAAGATTGCAGGAGCCGGTAGGAAGCCTTGCAGTGGCATGCGGTGCTTTTGATGGAGATGTTTCTAAGGTTTTGAAACAACAGGCAAAAGTTCTTGTAACCGGAGAAATCAAATACAATCAGGCCGTGGATTTGATGGAATGGGGAATTTGTGTGGTAGAAGCAGGCCACTATGATACGGAAAAAATAGTGTTGCCACACTTGCAAACGTACTTAAGCGCACAGCATGCGGATGTGGAGTTTTATTTGACAAGCACCCGATTTGAAGTTAGTATAGTACCATGAGCAAGCCGGACGGTCGCGGGCACAATGCTGAAAAGCAGTGCGTGAGGAAAGTCCGGGCTCCGCAGGGCAAGGGTGCCGGTGAAATGCCGGTGAAGGTGACTTTAAGGAAAGTGCAACAGAAAACTACCGCCTTTTTTAAAAGGTAAGGGTGAAAAGGTGCGGTAAGAGCGCACCGTGGGTATGGTAACATGCCTGACGTGTAAACCCCACCCGGAGCAACACCGCAGTGGAACGCTATAACGCCCGTAAAGTTCCCAAGGTGGCTTGAATACTACAGAGATGTAGTATCTAGATAGATGATCGTCTAAGACAGAACCCGGCTTACAGACTTGCTCATTTTTTTATTGATAATCACAAATAGTAATTTATCGTTGGAGGATACGAGTCTTGAATCGTTTTTATGTATTTGATGCAGAAGACTTTACCACCAGGTATGCCTATACAGGGGATGATCTGGGATGCAACTTGAAAGAAAAGGAAACTATATTTAAGCTTTGGGCCCCTATGGCAGATGCATGCCAGGTGATTTTATACGGAGACGGCTATTTAGGTGGCCCTGTTCGTAGATATTCCATGACCTGCGGAGAAAAAGGGGTCTGGACTGTCAGCATACAAGAAAATTTAGAAAACTATTATTATAATTATGCAGTGTGCTATCAGGAACAGTGGGTCGAAGTGGTGGATCCATATGCCAAGGCTACCGGTGTCAACGGTCTGCGGGGTATGGTAGTACAACCTTCTGCCTATGATCCCGAGGAATGGCAGGCAGATGCTTTGCATACAAGAATTCCTGCAGAAAATGCCATTATTTATGAAGGACATGTTCGTGATTTTACCGTGTGTGAAAATTCCGGGGTAGAAAGAAAAGGCCTGTTTTTGGGATTGACGGAAAGGGGAACGAAGAATTCCTACGGTATGCCTACCGGGTTGGATTATATCCAACAATTAGGTGTTACCCATGTGCATTTTATGCCGTTGAACGACTATGCCACCATAGATGAAAGTAAACCGAGAGAAGGGCAATATAATTGGGGATATGACCCGAAGCATTTTTCAGTGCCGGAAGGTTCTTATGCTACGGATCCTTATCACGGGGGTGTCCGCATTCGGGAATTAAAAGAAATGATTCTTGCTATGCACAAGGCGGGACTCAATGTGATTTTGGATGTGGTATACAATCATACCTATTGGGGCGTGGAAGGGGATTTGTATAAAGTTTTTCCCGGTTTTTATTATCGTTCGGATGCCAATGGTGTTTTGACCAATGGTTCGGGCTGTGGTGATGAATTGGCCACCGAACGCTTCATGGTGCGAAAAATGATAATCGATTCCATTTTATATTGGGTAAAAGAATACCACGTGGACGGATTCCGCTTGGATTTGATGGGGGTATATGATTTGGATACGCTGCGGGAAATGCGGGCGGCATTGGATGCCATTGACCCGGCAATTGTAATGTACGGAGAACCTTGGACCGGTGGGGAATCTGCGCTGTCACCGGATATTGCAGGGTTTAAGCATAATCTTAGAAAATTACCGGCAGGGATTGCAGCTTTCTCCGATGATATACGGGATGCTGTAAAAGGGGATGTGTTCCATGCTGACGCCAAAGGCTATATTCATGGGAATATCGGATGCCGGGAATCTGTGAAACTGGGGATTGTGGGCGCAGTAGAACACGAGAGCGTGAACCCTGCTTATTTGTTTCGCGCGGATTATTTTTGGGCCAACCACCCGGTGCAATCTGTCAATTATGTATCTGCCCATGATAACTACACCTTATATGATAAATTAAAGGCATGTGAGCCGGAGGCGGATAAGGGGCGGTATGTGCAACTGGCAAAACTGTGTGCAGCAATGGTAATGACTTCTCAGGGAATTCCCTTTTTCAGCGCCGGGGAAGAATTTTTGCGGACAAAGCAAGGAGATTATAACAGCTATCATTCTCCGGATGTCATTAATCAAATCGATTGGGACAGACAAAAAGAATTTACAGAGTTGATTGCGTATTATCAAGGGTTAATTGCTTTGCGAAAAGCCCATCCCGCATTTCGTATGCAAACAGCAGAAGCGGTAAGGGAGCATTTGGAATTTTTCGATACGGATAACAACAATTTTATTACGTATTGTTTAAAGGGACATGCCAATGGGGATGCCTATGAAAAAATTGCTGTGCTGTTCCATGTGGGGGAACCCCGGGAATGTATCAAAATACCGGAAGCCGGATGGAAGGTCTTGGTGAACGGACGACAGGCAGGTACAGAGGTTTTGGAAGAAATTTCCGGGGATGAAATCTGGATGGAAGGCCCAAGTGCCATGGTTTTGGTGAAATAAAACCTTGCTCTTGTAATAAATTTGTAAAAAAATACAAAAAAGTACAAAAAAATATAAAAATACCTATTGACAAACAAAACGAATGTTCGTATTATAGGAATATAAGAACGGGTGTTCTGAGAATACATGTTTGTTTAATGGAGGTATGATTTATGAATAGAGCACAAATTTCCAACGAATATAGGGCATTAAGATATGATTTGGCCAGATCCCATAGAAAATTTCAAGTTAGAAGAGCTGTATGCAAATGGGCATTGGTTCTGCTTGCGGCGGTGCTACTTTCCGCAATTGTAATTTCCATTTGTTCTTCTAATACCTTTGGGTCTGCAGAAGCAATGAAAGTAGAAACCGTTGTAGTAGAGCAGGGTGACAGCCTTTGGGGAATTGCTTCCCGCTATGCTGATGGCAGAGATGTCCGGGAAGTGGTAAGAGAAATCAAGAATTATAATTCTATGGAGAAAGCGGATTTATATCCGGGTATGATATTGGAAATTCCGATTATGGTATAAATTTTTCAAACTTTATTTTACTCCTTTTGTACCAATAAAATTATCTCCGGCAGAGCTACATTTTCACGTTGTCTTTGCCGGAGATAATTTATTGTTTGCAACTTCACATAAAATAGTGTTCTCCATGACAAAATAGTATCAAAGCTTTCGTAAAGATATAAATGATGTAAGGGAGAATATAAAAATGCGTAAAAAGATTGTTTGCCTCATGATTGCCATGGTGATGATTGTTACTTCTTTTTCGAGCTGTACGTCCAATCAAAACCAAGGAGAAACAAATACCAAAGTGGAAAACAAGGTGATTGTGGGCAGCGTGACAGAATTATCCGGCGATTTTCGTTGGCCTGGATTTGGTAGTAGCTCTGCCGGTTCTGCAGACCAGGATATTAATGCATTGACTACCGGTTATGCAACCATGGAAACCAACCAAGGGGGCACCTTTGTCTGGAATGAAACTGTAGTCAAATCTCACACGGAAACCGAAGATGCAGAGGGGAATCTGGTCATTACGGTTGAACTTAACCCGGGTCTCAAATTCAGTGATGGCACCGAAATAAAGGCGGTAAACTATTTGGCATATATTCTTGCCTTCAGTTCCCCTGTGGCTGTATCCGCAGGGCACACTGGTTTGGCAGGTCAGGCTATGGGCGGTTTTGATGCTTTTAGCGCTTATTGCGGTGCTGATGTTGCAGTAGACGGCGCTACAAAAGTGTTTTCCGGTGTTCGCCTATTAGGTGACTATAAATTTTCATTGACCATTGATGCAGAAAAAGGCTACTATCCATATTACTATGCAAATACTTACGGCGCAGTTTTGCCGTATGATTTGAACTTGGTTTTGGGGGATGGGGTTGAAATAAAAGATGACGGTAACGGTGCTTATCTGACAGAGGCTTGGTATACCAAGGCTGCTGATTCTACAGAACAGGTGCGCACTTATAAAAAAAGTAACCACCTTCAACAAGCCCGTTATGATGTGAGCAAGTATGCGTTTTCAGGACCATATATTATTTCAAAATGGGATGAAGGGACAAAAGAATGTACACTAACCATAAACCGTAATTTTGCAGGTAATTTTGAAGGGCAAACACCTTCTATTGAGACGGTGGTTTATACCAAAATTGTTTCTGAAACACAATTGGACCAATTTAAATCCGGAAGGGTAGATATTCTTTCCGGTATTACCGGCGGAGATGACACCAAGGCCGCTTTGGCAGTTGTAGACCAAAGTAACGGCAAGTATGCTGAAGTACACTATCAAAGAGCAGGGTACGGCAAGCTGCAATTTGAATGTGACTTTGGGCCTACTATGTTTGCTTCCGTACGGAAAGCAGTGGCTTATGTTTTAAATACATCTGAATTTGCACAGGCATTTACAGGTGGTTATGGTACGGTTGTATACGGTCCTTATTCTCCTGACTTTGCTATGTGGACTGCTGTCATGGATACAATTCAATTGACGGAATATGCTTACTCTATTGAAAGTGCAAAACAAGTATTGATTGCGGACGGTTGGGTATATAACTCCAAAGGGGAGGCTTTTCAGGAGGGAAAAACAGGGGTTGATGCTGTGCGTTACAAGAAATTGACTGCTGCAGAAGCGGCGGTTTTAGATGGCGTAAACAAGACATATACCTCTGTTGAAAATACGGATGGGATTGTTTATAAAACGGTTGAAATCAATGGGGAATACTATATGCCACTGGTTATTAACTGGTTCGGTACGACGCCCAATGATGTAACGGATATGTTGCGGGCAAAGTTGGTGAATACTGACGATGTAAAAGCAATCGGCATGGTAATAAGATCTACTGTTGGTGATATGACAAAGCTAATGGGGGAAATTTACCGGGAAGCCACTTACGGGTTTGACGGAACCATCCGATATGGAATGTTCAATTTGGCAACCGGTTGGAACAACGCTGTTTATGATTACGCCTATAATTGGTCTTTGGACCCCACTTATTTTGCCTATTCTGTAAACAAGCTGTACGATCCATATGATAAAGTTTTTCCCTATTATGATGAAAAAGGAAATCACACCAGACTGTCTTATGAAGACGCAGTAGCCCAGTCCGGGGACAAGCTGGGTATGGATTATCTTTCCCTTGCAATGGTATACGATGCTACAACAGAGGAAGAATATAATCAGTGGTGGCAGGCATATATCGAGCGATGGAATGAGCTCCTTCCGGATATTCCGTTATATTCCAATTACTACTTTGATATTTATAATGCAAAGATTCAAAATTTTGAAACCGGCCCATTCTGGTCACCGGTTGATGCTTTGCTGTACTGCACAATAGCAGGGGCAGAATAAGAAAATGAGTAAGTATATACTAAAACGATTGGGATACATGTTGCTTGTATTTCTAATATTATCTCTTCTGATGTACTTGGTGTATGCCATGATTCCTTTTGATAGGGCCAGGGCTGAAGCGGATAAAGTAAAGGATGCTTATAAAAATAATCCGGAAGCTTTTGACCAGAAATATCAAGAGTTGCGAAAAGAACTTGGCACAGATCAAAATGTGTTTATGCGATATTTAGGGTGGTTGGGCGTGGTTCCTATTAACGGAACCTATCGCGGCCTTTTGCAAGGAAATTTCGGATATAGCTATGAATATGCCAAACCCGTGGTTGCACTGTTGGCAACCCCGATGCGAAACACAATCTTTCTGAATATTTTTGCTACGATTATGGCGCTTGGGATTACCATTCCTTTGGGTGTTTTTTGCGCAACCCACAGAGGAAGTAAGCGAGATACCGCAATGCAAACAGTTACCATTGTTGGGTATAGTATCCCGATTTTTATTACGGCAATCCTGTTTATATGGCTGTTTGCTATTGTGCTTGGATGGTTTCCGGTTTCCGGTATGGAAACACCCGGTTCTGCCTTTACCGGATTTGAAAAATTTTTAGATGAATTATATTATATGGCATTGCCTTTGCTTGTTATGACGGTGTCTTCTTTAGGGGGCATGACCCGTTATGTTCGCGCATCCATGTCAGAAGCCCTTAGCATGGACTGTATTCGTACTGCCAGAGCAAAAGGACTACGTGAAAAGGTGGTCGTGTACAGCCACGCATGGAGAAATGCATTAATTCCCATTATCCACTTGGTAATCGGCTGGTTTATTGGCATTTTTTCCGGTTCTATTATGATTGAAAATATTTTTGGACTCAACGGGGTCGGACGCATTTATATTAATTCGCTGACAGGGAAAGACTTTGAAGTAGTATTGTTCCTGCAAATGTTCTATGTGCTGATTGGTTTGTTGGGGAATCTGGTTGTGGATATCGCTTACGGTATTGCAGACCCCAGAATCCGTGTGCATCAATAAGGAAGGGGCTGTTTATTATGGAAAAAGATAAAGATACAAAAAAGAAAAAACGGCCATCCTCCTTTGGGTATATGTTTCGTCGCATGTTTTTTGGCGGCGCTGACGCGAAAATGACCGCTGCAAACGAACGGTATGACAGCCCGTCCAAATTGGCGGTAAAACGATTTTTTCGAAAGCCCTTGGCTACCGGGGCGGTTATTGTCTTGCTTGCTATGTTTTTATTTGTGCTTATCGGACCCTTGTTTGCACCGGTGGATTTATCCTATATAGACCCTTTGCACACCAATGTGGCACCTACCATGAATTTAATGCATCTTCCGGATGCGTTGAAAACCAATGCAAAATCAATTACTTCTAACGGCACATTTACGTTAGGCCTCAGCGAAAGCGGAAAGGTATATGTATGGGGTTACTACAATACTTTTTCCACAAACCCGCAAGAAGATGTGATGCAGATTCCGGAAGCGGTACAAAATAGCAAAATTGCATTTGCGGCCGCCGGTTATGATCACTGTATTGCCATTGGAGAAGACGGGACTGTTTACGGTTGGGGCGAATACAACAATGGGCAATATGGCCGTGATGGGCGTATGACCGGATTGCCGGGGTTTGTGGCACAACCGGATGAACTGATTGACGGGAAAATTGATGTAGCTCAGGTTGCACAATTAATTTGCGGAAATCAGGCCACCGCAATTTTAATGCAGGATGGTACTTTTTATGCATGGGGTAACAGTAATTCCGGTATGCAAAATCTGGCATCCATGCAAAAGGAAGTGGCGGATGGCAAAAAGTTTAAGAAAATCTGTTTTACCAACACGGATATGTTTGCCATTACGGAAGATGGTTTGTTTGTAATGGGGAAAAATAGGCAGTATGCACTGTATCAATCACAGGATATTTATGCGTATATTGGCGACCGCAAAGTGGTAGATATCGCTGCTACCGGCGACAGTCTGGCGTTACTTTTAGACGACAGCGAAATCCTATCCATGGGTACTGCTGGTATACCGCCTGTAGTTCCTGAAGGAGAAATTGTTGAAGCAATTTCAGCAGGAACAAGACATTTTACCTTAATGACCGCAAGCGGAAAAGTCATTGCCTGGGGAAACGGGAAATTGGGACAAACGGATGTGCCCAAGGACTTGCAGGAAGCAGAGGCTGTAGATACTGTGTTTGCTTCCGGTTTTCAAAATTATGCCTATAAGGACGGTATATTTGTAGGCGCCTGGGGATTAAAGGGGTATCTGATGGGAACGGATGATATGGGCCGGGACGTGTTTAATCGCTTGATGAACGGTGGCCGTATGACCATGACCATTGGTGCAGTTGCGGTTATAGTTGCTTCTGTTATCGGCATTGTAATAGGCTGCCTTTCCGGTTATTTGGGGGGCACGGTAGACTTGATTTTAATGCGGGTAACAGAGATTTTTTCTGCCATTCCGTTCTTGCCCTTTGCCCTTGTCCTTTCTGCAGTATTGCAGGGGAGTAGTTTAAAAGAGGAATATCGAATCTTTATTATCATGATTATTTTAGGCCTTTTATCCTGGACAGGTCTTGCAACCATGGTCCGAGGACAAATTTTGGCAGAACGGGAAAAGGAGTATGTGCTGGCGGCCAAGGCTATGGGGGTAAAACAAAAGAGAATTGCATTTCAGCACATTCTTCCTAATGTAATTTCTGTTATTTTGGTTTCTTTGACATTGAATTTTGCCACCTGTATGTTGACGGAATCCTCTTTGTCCTATTTAGGGTTTGGGGTAAAATTGCCCAGACCTACATGGGGGAATATGCTGGATGGCTGCCGGGATTCTGTGGTAATTCAAAATTACTGGTGGCGTTGGCTGTTTCCGGCGATATTTCTTGCGATTACAGTAATTTGCATCAATGTTATCGGGGATGCGTTGCGGGATGTATTGGACCCGAAATCGGAGGTGGAAAAATAAATGGCGTTATTGGAAGTAAAACATTTGCACACCTATTTTAAAACCAGAAATGGTGTTGTAAGGGCTGTAAATGATGTGTCTTATTCCATAGAGCGGGGAAGGACTTTGGGAATCGTTGGGGAATCCGGCTCGGGGAAAAGCGTTTCTGCTATGAGTATTCTTCGTTTGTTGGATACCAATGGCTATATTGCAAAAGGAGAAATACTGTTTGAGGGGAAGGACCTTGTACGCCTGCCTATGAAGGAACTTTATCATATTCGAGGCAATCGAATTTCCGTTATTTTTCAGGAGCCCATGACCAGCTTGAATCCTGTTTTTTCTGTGAAAAAACAGCTTTCGGAACCCTTTCTCATTCATCAAAAAATGTCGAAGGCTATGGCAGAAGAAAAATGTATTGAAATGCTCCGGGCGGTACAGATTCCCAACCCGGAAGCTGTTGCAAAGCAATATCCCCACCAACTCTCCGGCGGTATGCGGCAGCGTGTTATGATTGCCATGGCACTTGCCTGTAAGCCGGATGTTTTGATTGCGGACGAGCCTACAACAGCTTTGGATGTTACCATTCAAGCACAAATTCTGAAACTCATGCATGCGTTGCAGCAGGAAAACGGAACTGCCATTCTGTTTATTACCCACGATTTGGGGGTGATTCATGAAATGGCGGATGATGTGGTGGTAATGTACTGTGGGCAGGTTGTGGAACAGGCGCCTGTAAAACTGATTTTTACCGATTGCCCGCAAAGTCATCCTTATACTGAAGGGTTAATGCTCTCCATTCCACGGCTGGATGATGCACGTAAGAGGTTGGAACCTATCCCCGGTGCAGTGCCACATCCTTTGGCGTTGCCAAAGGGCTGTAAGTTTGCTCCCAGATGTAAATATTGCACAGAAAAATGTATTGCTCAAGAGCCACCGTTAGCGAAGGTGACAGAAAACCAATCTATAAGATGTTTTTATCCCAGGAAAGCAGAAAGGAGAAGTGCATCCCATGCAGAAATTGCTGTCCATCAGAAATCTTAAAAAATACTTTCCTTTGGCAAAGACCAAACTGTTTCAAAAGGAACAGCTTTATGTACACGCAAACGAAGACATCTCCATTGATATTTATGAAGGAGAAACCTTTGGTTTGGTAGGAGAGTCAGGATGTGGGAAATCCACCTTTGGCAGAGTGCTGTTACAGCTTTATCGTCCTACGGCAGGCAGCGTCATGTATTATGGGCGTACCTTGCCGGATGGTGGTGTGGACCTTTCCGGTTTAACTGATGCGGAAATGCGCAGGATTCGAAGAGACCTGCAGATTATTTTTCAAGATCCTTATTCTTCTTTGAATCCCCGTATGACGGTTGGTCAGATGATTGAAGAGGGTTTGTTGACGCACAAGTTATATAAGCCCGGTTCCTCCCAAATGAAGGAGCATGTCTTTTCTGTGATGCAGGCCTGTGGATTGCAGAATTATATGTATAACCGGTATCCCCATCAGTTTTCCGGTGGCCAGAGACAGCGGATTTCCATTGCAAGGGCTTTGGCGGTAAGTCCAAGGTTTGTGGTTTGTGACGAATGTGTATCTGCCTTGGATGTCTCCATTCAGTCCCAGATTATCAATTTGTTGCAGGAGCTGAAGGAACAGAACAAATTGACATATCTTTTTATTTCTCATAATTTGTCTGTTGTAAGATATATTTCCGACAGAATCGGCGTTATGTATCTGGGTAATATGGTAGAGGTTGCACCTACAGATATGCTGTTTCATCATCCCCGTCACCCCTATACCATTGCTTTACTCAGTGCAATTCCCACCACAGACCCGGATAGTTTATCGAAAAAGCATATTATTTTAGAAGGGAACATTCCCAGTCCTGTTATGCCGCCGATGGGATGTAAATTTCATACCAGGTGTTATATGGCCTGTGATATCTGTAAGGAAGTGGTGCCGCCGTTAGCAGAGGTGGAACCGGGACATTTTGTATCCTGTCATTTTGCGGAGAAAACATGATGTTTTTCAAAGAAAAAAAGATTAAAAAGGCCCCATCAAAAGATGGTGTAGGTGTATCGGATGGTTGTGCAATGCTTGTAGCAGCCTTCTTCGTGCTTTTTCTTCCTTGCTTTTGTATTCTCATTGGTGTTTGCTTTTTGGCAATGTTTTTGCTGGGTATCCTGTAAGCATCAGATTAGGACATACTTTGGAAGATGCAGTTTGCGATTGCCTGAGCCAGTTTATCCTGGTAAGCGGCATCGTTTAACTTTGCTTCTTCCGTGGGACAGGAGAGAAAGCCGCATTCGATTAAAATGGCAGGAATGTTGGCTTCCCGCAATACCATATAATCTTCTGCTTTATAAGAGCGTCTGCCGCTACAGGTTTCGTTTAATGCAGATTGCATGCTGCTGGCCAGCTTTTTGCTTTCTTCCGTAGAAGCATTGGTATCGTAATAATAGACTTCCGGCCCTTTTACAGAAGTGTCTGCAGGATAGCTGTTCATGTGAATGCTGATTGCCAAAGTTGCATTACTGGAATTGATGATGTTCACGCGCGCTTGCATATCATCATCTTTATTGTCGGCAACAGGACCGTCATCAGAACGGGTATAAACAGGGGTAATACCCAACTGGGATAAATAGTTTCCCACTTTTAAAGCAATAGCCAAATTCAACGCATCTTCATTTTTCATGGTTTCACTGCCTAAAGTGCCCACATCAAAACCGCCATGTCCCGGATCGATGACAACCACTTTGTTGGATGTTTCCGGTGTAGGAGAGGGATTCGCTTCTTGGGTGTCGGAAGCAGTGGGCTTGCCGGTGGCTAAAGTAGGCCGACCGGAAACATCATCGGCATCCTGACCGTTTATGGCAAAAATCACTAAAAAGGAAATGATAATAAGCGCAATAAATATAACAGATAAAATAATATTTGCATTAGGTTTCTTTTTCTTTATCATTCTTTGCATTTCTCGGTTTTGTGCATTAGGCTTTCTTCCTTGGCGCATTTGGTGCATTGTAATTCTCCTTATTTTTTGTTAAGCTTTTATATAGTATCTTGTTTTGTGACGAAAGGCAAGGGCACAGGGGAAAGGGTTTACAAAAATATTACAAGTTTTCGTCTTCAGAAAAAGTTTTCGTCTTCAGAAAAATCTGGTTGCATTTGTCAAATCACTATGCTATAATGTGCATTGTTGCGCAGAAAAATAGCAACAAATAACCTTTTTCTTTGAGTTCGGACACTCCGACCGTATCAAGGAAAATGGGGATAGTAATTAGAAAAGGAGAAACAGTTATGACAAAGGAAAGAAAGCAAGAAATCATTGCTACTTATGGGATTCACGAAGGTGACACAGGTTCTCCGGAAGTACAAATTGCACTTCTGACAGAAAGAATCAACCACTTAAATGAACACTTGAAAGAGCACAAGAAAGACCACCACTCCAGAACCGGTTTGTTAAAGATGGTTGGTCAGAGAAGAGGTCTTTTGAACTATTTAACAAAGATCGATATTGAAAGATATCGTGCTATTGTTGAGAAACTTGGCTTAAGAAAGTAAGATTTTGTGCATCATAATAAGCGGAGGAATCCGCTTATTATTTTGTGTAAATAACAGTACTTCCTATAGGAAAGAAGCGTAGTAAGTAGATTGTGTTTCTGAAGATTTTTCAAACACATCTTCGGCGATAGAATCTACATTCTACATTCTTCCGTGGGAATTGCTGAAAAGATATTCAAAGGAGGAAAAGAAATGGAAAGAATTTTTGAAACACAGTTGGCCGGCAGAAAGCTGGTAATTGAAACAGGAAAATTAGCACAATTGGCAAATGGTGCTGTTATGGTAAGATACGGTGACACCGTAGTTATGTGTACTGCAACTGCTTCTGAAAAGCCTAAGGATGGAATTGATTTCTTCCCCTTAAGCGTGGATTATGAAGAAAAGTTGTATTCTGTAGGCAAGATTCCGGGTGGCTTTATTAAAAGAGAAGGAAAGCCTTCTGAAAAGGCAATCCTTACATCCAGAGTCATCGACAGACCCATTCGTCCCTTGTTCCCCAAGGATTTGAGAAATGATGTAGTGGTAATTAACACCGTTATGTCTGTAGAACAGGATAATTCTCCTGAAATCGCAGCTATGATTGGTACTTCTGCTGCATTGGCAATCTCTGATATTCCATGGAACGGGCCGATTGGCGGCGTTGTTTTGGGCTTGGTAAACGGCAAAGTAGTCATCAACCCCAACGTGGAAGAAAGAGCTGCCAGCGACATGTATGTAACTTTGGCCGGTACCAAGAAGAAAATCTGCATGATTGAAGCAGGTGCCAACGAAGTTGACGACAACGTTATGTTGGAAGCAATTAAAGAAGGTCACAAGGCCATTATTGAAATTTGCGAATTTATCGAAGGTATTGCAAAGGAAGTTGGTAAGGAAAAATTCACTTATGAATCCTGCGCTGTACCGGAAGATTTAATGGCTGCTTTAAAAGAAACTGCATATGAGGAAATGCGTGAAGCTGTATTGGCAGTAGATAAGAGAGATAGAGATGAAAAGATTTCTGCTTTGACTGCAAGAGTACAGGAAGAGTTGGCTGAACGTTTCCCGGATTCTGCTGCAAAGATTACAGAAGCAGTTGACAAGTTGGAAAAGAAGGTTGTCAGAGAATACTTGTTTAAAGAACACAAGAGAGTGGACGGCAGAAGATTGGATGAAATTAGACCGTTGTCTGCACAAGTAGACTTGTTACCGCGTGTACACGGTTCTGCATTGTTCCAAAGAGGACAAACCCAGGTGTTGACCATCGCTACTTTAGGTGCAATGCGTGATGTACAAATGTTGGATGGTTTGGATGAAACAGAAGCAGAAAACAGATATATGCACCACTATAACTTCCCGGCATACAGTGTTGGGGAAGCAAAGACTTCCAGAGGACCGGGCAGAAGAGAAATCGGTCACGGTGCTTTGGCTGAAAGAGCTTTGGAACCGGTAATTCCTTCTCCGGAAGATTTCCCGTATGCATTGCGTTTGGTTTCTGAAGTATTAATGTCCAATGGTTCTACTTCTCAGGGTTCCGTTTGTGCTTCCACCATGGCATTGATGGCAGCAGGTGTGCCTATTAAGGCACCGGTTGCAGGTATTTCTGCAGGTTTGGTAACTTCTGAAGAAGATGAAAATGATTTCATTACCTTTATGGATATTCAAGGTATCGAAGACTTCTTCGGCGATATGGACTTTAAGGTAGCAGGTACCAAGAAGGGTATTACTGCTATCCAGGTGGATATTAAAGTGGATGGTCTGCCGTACGAAGTTATCCGCCAGGCATTTGAATTGACCAAGAAGGGTAGATTCCAGATTATTGATGAAGTTATCTTAAAGGCAATTCCTGCTCCGAGAGAACAACTTTCTCAATATGCACCGAAGATTACCTGCATTCAAATTGACCCTGAAAAGATTAGAGATGTAATCGGTTCCGGTGGTAAGGTAATCAACAGAATTATTGCAGAAACCGGTGTTAAAATTGATATTGAAGATGACGGTACTGTTTATGTGGCAACACCGGATCAGGCAGCTTCTGATAAAGCAATTTCCATTATCCGTGGTTTGACAGGGGAAATCGAAGTTGGCAGCACCTATATGGGTAAAGTAGTTAGAATTATGGACTTTGGTGCATTTGTAGAATTCTTACCTGGTAAAGATGGTTTGGTGCACATTTCTAAGCTGGACCACAAGAGAGTGGAGAAAGTAACTGACGTTGTGAACATCGGCGATGAATTCCCGGTTAAGGTTATTGAAATTGACAAGCAAGGCAGAATCAATCTTTCCAGAAAAGATTTGTTGCCAAGAGAACCCAAGCCGGAAGTTACAGAAGTAGCTGAAACAGTTGAAGAATAAGTTTTTCATAGACTTATTGGAAAAATATTGGTAAACTATTAGGAGTGGTGTGCAAGCGCCATTCCTAATTTTTATTATTGGAAAGGATTTTTCATGGAACAATATAATTTACATACCCATACCTTCCGTTGTCAGCATGCAATAGGCGACATTCCGGATTATATAGAAGCGGCAAGAAAGGAAGGATATACCACATTGGGTTTTTCTGAGCATAC
>CAYMRI010000011.1:0-23510 GCA_964392835.1 uncultured Eubacteriales bacterium | reverse complement strand
GGCGCTACGGAAGTAGAGCGCCGTGCGGTTAAGAATGCAGCCAGAAAAGCAGGCGCCAACAATTCCTATTTGATTGATGAACCCATTGCAGCAGCCATTGGTGCAGGAATTGATGTTTCCAAACCAAGAGGCAGTATGATAGTGGATATTGGTGGTGGTACCACAGATATTGCCATTATTTCCATGTACGGTATGGTAGTACGGTCTTCCATTAAAACCGCAGGGGATGTCTTTGATGAAGCTATCGTTCGTTATATGAGAAGAAAGCATAATATGTTTATCGGCGACCGGACTGCAGAAGATATTAAAATGAATATTGGTTGTGTGTACCCTCGTCCTGCAGATATTACCATGGATATTCGGGGAAGAAATTTACTCTCCGGGTTACCCAGAAGTATTACCGTCTCTTCTTCTGAAGTAATGGAAGCACTGGAAGAGCCGGTTGGTTTGATTTTAGATGCGGTAATGAAAGTGCTGGAACAGACTCCGCCGGAATTGGCAGCGGATATCAGCGACAGAGGTATTATTATGACAGGCGGCGGAAGCCTGATTTATGGTATTGATAAATTGATTCAACAGAAGACCGGTATCAATGTCATTGTTGCAGACAATGCAGTTTCCTGTGTGGCTTTGGGCATTGGCAAGATTCTTGCCACCATGACAAAGGAAGAGCGGCAGCTTTACGAAGAAGAGATTTAATTTTCTTTTTTCAAAATCTTTGTACAAATCTGATTAATGGTACCTGCACCCAGAGAGAGAATCACGTCTCCCGGCTGTGCGTTAGCATACAAATACTCTGCCACTTCGTCTAGAGAAGATTTATATATGGCATTATGAGAATATTGTGCAATCCCTTCTGCCAACTGAGAGGAGTGAATGTCTCCGGGATCTTTTTCTCGGGCCGCATAAATATCTGTTACCACTACCTGGTGGCAATCTGCAAACGATTCAGAAAATTCATGGAAAAATTTCTTGGCGCGGGTATATGTGTGAGGCTGAAAAGCCGCCCAGATTTTATTATAAGCACCCTTTTTTGCAGCGTCTATTGTAGCTTTGATTTCTGACGGATGATGTGCGTAGTCATCAATGACAGTAATGTTATTGTAAACACCCTTGATTTCAAAGCGGCGGGAAGTGCCGGTAAAGGTGGCAATGCCGTCCATCACCTCTTCTGCAGTACAGCCTAATTGCATACAAACCGCAATGGCCGCTAAGGAGTTGGAAATGTTGTGTAAGCCGGGAACCTGTAAGTGTACAGAACCCAAAGAAACACTTTTATGACACAAGGTGTAAATACCATAGCCATTTTCATCAAAAGAAATATCTGTTGCTGTATAATCCGCAGAAAGGTCTTCTACGCTATATGTAATAATGTTGCAGCAAGCCACAGAGGATACCAGCGATGCGGCACCGTTATCTTGACAGACTACCAGATAGCCCTCCGGGGGAATAATAGAAACAAAGTTGCGGAATGCTTCTACAATGTTTTCAAAGGAACCAAAGAAATCTAAGTGATCCGGCTCAATGTTCAATACCACACCAACCAGAGATTTAAAGTGCAGAAAACTGTTGTAATATTCACAGGCTTCGTTGACGAAATATTCATCTCCCCCAAGCAGCATATTGCTTTTCTGTCCTTTAATGATACCGCCGATATGCATGTTGGGTTGTTTTCCGGCAAATCCTAAAATGGCGGAAATCATGGATGTGGTTGTGGTCTTTCCATGGGTTCCGGAAACGGAAACGGATTTGGGGTAACGCGCCAGTAACTCACCAAGCAGTACAGAACGATCAATCATAGGAATGTTACGGCGGACCACTTCCATATATTCCGGATTATCCGGCTTGACCGCTACGGTGTATACGACCAAATCAGGATTTTCAATGTTTTCTGCCCGTTGGCCGATAAACACTTTGGCACCCAAAGAGGAAAGTCGGTCGGTAATTTCCGTCTGTACAGCATCAGAACCGCTGACAGTAAATCCGCAGTGCATTAAAAATTCTGCCAGGCCGGACATGGACGAACCACCGATGCCAATCATATGAATATTTTTGTGAACCGCACCATCTAAAAAGTGGGTTGCCTGATAGGTATAGTTACTCAAAGCGTACGCCTCCGTTACACGCAAAATCAACACTCTTTAGTATACGAAAAAAGGGTGTAAAACGCAATTAAAAAATAAAATTTCCCACTTACGACATTTTTTCGACAAAAAAAGAGGAATTTTCGAAAATTTGTCGAATATGTAAAATGTATGCAATCATACAATTTAAGAAGGAGGAATCCATTTATGCAGATTACCGATGTCAGAATCAGAAAAGTTGATTCCGAAGGGAAGATGAAGGCTGTACTATCTGTGACTTTTGACAATGAGTTTGTAGTACATGATATTAAGGTCATTGAAAGTGCCAACGGTCTGTTTATTGCAATGCCCAGTAGAAGAACACCTGATGGTGAATACAAGGATATTGCACATCCCATCCATTCTGCGGCGCGCGAATCGTTGCAGAATACTGTTCTGGCCAAGTACAAAGAAATCTTGGAACAGCAACAGGAAGAATGATGCAAGGAACGCAAAAAGAAGATGGCGTGCACAAGCTTTGAACAGGGGATGGGTCAAGCTTGGGCGGCGCATCTTTTTTTTTCTGCGGAAATATAGTAATATGGGAACAGAAACTATAAAAAGCGAGGTGCCATTTATGATTAGTGCAGTGGTGTTAGCGGCCGGCGAAGGCAAACGAATGAAGTCGGATAAAATAAAAGTAGTACATAAAGCCTTAGGAAAAGAACTGATTCAGTGGGTTATGGCAGCGGCCAAAGGGGCAGGAGTTCAAGATATTTGTGTGGTTGTAGGCAGTAAAGAAGAGCAAGTACGACAAGTGCTGGGAGAAGATGTTACTTATGCACGGCAAGCGGAACAAAAAGGAACCGGGCATGCAGTACAAATGGCAGAAGATTTTTTAAAAGCCCATAAAGGAACCGTCATGCTGTTGTGTGGAGATGTTCCCCTTGTTACCGCAGAAAGTTTACAAGGATTGCTGGCAACCCACCAAAAAGAAGGCAATGCTTGCACAGTTATGACAGCAATAGTAGAAAACCCCAAAGGATATGGAAGAATTGCAAGGGATGCAGAAGGCGTTTTTACAGAAATTGTGGAGCATAGAGATTGCACAACAGAGCAGTTGAAAATCAAGGAATGCAATGCAGGCATGTATTGCGTGGAAATAGAGGAACTGTTGGAAGCACTCCACAAGCTTACCTGTGATAACGATCAAAAAGAATATTATTTAACGGACATTACCAAGCTGTTGCGGCAAGCCGGGAAAAAAGTAGATACCTATGTTTTGGAAGATGCCCGGGAAATGCAGGGCGTTAATGACCGAGTACAACTGGCACAGGTAACGGAAATTTTACGGGATCGGTATGTGAAAAAACAAATGGCAGAGGGCGTTACCTTCTTAAAGCCGGATAGTTGTTTTGTGTCACCCGATACGGTTATTGGACAGGATACCATTATTTATCCCAATTGCATCATTGAAGGCAATACCGTCATCGGAAAAGATTGTATCATCGGTCCGGATTGCCGTCTGGTAGATGCAAAGATAGGCAATAGCACAGAAATTCAAAAGTCTGTGATTTTGGAAAGTGAAATCGGAAATGAAACCAAAGTAGGACCCTTTGCGTATATCCGTCCCGGCAACAAAGTAGGCGACCATGTAAAAGTAGGAGATTTCGTAGAATTGAAGAAAGCAAACATCGGTAACGGCACCAAGATTTCTCACTTGACCTATGTGGGTGATGCACAAGTGGGAGAAGATTGCAATATTGCCTGTGGTGTGGTAACGGTAAATTATGATGGCTCTAAAAAATATTTGACCCAAATCGGCGACAGATGTTTTGTTGGCTGTAATGTGAACTTGGTTTCCCCTGTAAAAGTGGAAGATGATGCCTATATTGCAGCAGGATCCACTATTACGGATACGGTGCCGGAAAAATCCTTGGCCATCGCAAGAGCAAGACAGGTCAACAAAGAAGGCTGGGTAGAAACAAAAGGAAGATACAAAAGGAAGAAGTAATATGTGGTTCAAAAAGAAAGCGGAGAAAACCTTCGGCGGAGAGGATGTTTTTCTCATTGTGGGACTTGGCAATCCCGGAAATCAATATGACAATACAAAACACAATGTGGGTTTTGATGTCATTGATAAGCTGGCAGAAAAACATAATATTAAAATCAACAAAATCAAATATAAAGCAGTTTACGGGGAAGGACGTATCAGAAATAACAAAGTTGTTCTGTTAAAGCCCCAGACTTTTATGAATTTAAGCGGGGAAAGCGTTTCGGCGGCCCGCACCTGGTATAAGGTGCCGGAGGAGCGCATTCTGCTTGTGTTTGATGATGTGGACATTCCCATGGGGGAAACCAGAGTAAAACGCAATGGCAGCGCCGGCTCTCACAACGGCATGAAGTCTGTAATTTACCAGTTAGGAACAGACCGGTTTCCCAGAGTAAAAATCGGTATCGGCCCCAAGCCGCAAGGATGGGATTTGGCAGATTATGTGCTCTCCCGTTTTTCTCCGGAAGAAAGAAAAGAGAAGATTGACCCCAGTGAAACAAACGGGGTATTGGCAATAGAGGAAATTGTGACGGGTTCTATTGAGAACGCAATGAGTAAGTATAATGGAACTGTTTCAACAAAACCTACGGCAAAGTGAAATCTTTGGCAAGGTAGCAAAGCTGCTTAGCAGCGCAAAACCAATGAAAATAGGCGTAGAGGGGCCCTCTGAATCCCAGAAGGCACACTACGCTTTTGCCCTTTTACAGGAATGTGGCATACAAAAAGCCCTTTATGTGGCACCCAATGAGGTACAGGCCCGAAAAATGTATGAGGATTTTCAAAGCCTGACCGAGCAGAAGGCGCTGTATCTTCCTGCCCAGGAATATTTTTTATATGATGTAGCAGCCAAAAGTTACGATTTGCAGCATCAACGCCTGGGGGTACTGCGGCGTATTTTAAGCGGAGACTTTCAGGTTTTGGTGATTTCTGCCGAAACACTGACCCAGAGACTGCCCTTGGCAGAACAATTCCAAAGCGGGTGTTTTACCGTGGAAATCGGGCAGACCATGCAGCCGGAAATCTTGGTACAGAAACTCGTGGATATTGGCTATGAGAGAAGTGATACGGTCCATGGGAGAGGACAGTTTGCTGTGCGAGGCGGCATTTTGGATGTGTATCCGGTGCATATGGCAAATCCGGTGAGAATGGATTTTTGGGGAGACGATGTGGACTCTCTCCGCATGTTCGATGCTTCCACCCAGCGGTCTATTGAAGAACTGACGGAAATTGAAATTTCTCCGGCTAGAGAAGTGTTTTTCGGTGAAGAAAGAAAGCAGGCCATCATTGCAACCCTGCATGAACTGCATACGGGCGGCGGGGTCATTGCCAATGATATTTCCCGTTTTGAAGCGGATGGTTATTTCCCGGGCATTGATCGGTATATTCCCCTAATTTTGGACCCCTATCATACGGTGTTGGATTATTTCCCGACAGAAGAACCTGTGACAGTGATTTTGGACGAAGCGGGTACCATCCGGGAAAATTTGGAAATCAAGCAACGGGATTTTTCCGAAAGTTGTAAAAACATGTTGGAAAAGCAGTTAATTCTTCCCCAGTTGACAGAGCTGTATCGGGGATATGAAACATTCTTCCGGCAGATAGAAGAGAAAAATGTTCTGTATCTAAAAACCATTGGGAATTTTAAGGAAGAGGGCGTGACGAAAAATCACGTTTTTACCGTGGCAGCCAGAACCATTTCCGGCTTTGGGGAAAACTTAAAAGTATTGGTTTCCCAAATTAAGGCCTGGAAGAAAGAAGGATATCAGATTGCCATTGTGGTAGGAAGCAAAGGGCGACAGGAGAGAATGGCCGAACTGCTGGAGGAGCAAGGGGTCAATCCTGCAAGCATCCGTATGGTAACGGGGGCTTTGCACAAAAGCTTTGAATATACAAAGGAAAAATGTATTGTCATCAGCGACAACGAACTGTTTACCACGGGCGTCAAGAAAGGCGGCAAAAAAGGAAAGCGGGCAAAAGGCAAAGCCATTCATTCCTTTACCGATTTAAACCCCGGGGATTTTATCGTCCATGATGTCCACGGGATCGGGAAATATATGGGGCTGGAGCAGGTTACGGTCAGCGGCGTGACCCGGGATTATATTAAAATCCAGTACAGCGACAGCGGATTTCTATTTGTGCCCACCAACCAGATGGATTTGGTGCAAAAATACATCGGCGCAGAGGGCCATGCCCCAAGACTTTCCAAACTGGGCAGCGGGGATTGGAACCGCGCCAAGAAGAAAGTAAAGGAATCTTTGCGGGAACTGGCAGCGGAGCTGGTGGCATTATATGCCAAGCGGCAGGCTTCCAAGGGGTTTGGTTTTTCGCCGGATACGGTGTGGCAAAAAGAGTTTGAAGATGCCTTTCCTTTTGCAGAAACGGAAGACCAGTTGCAATGTATTGAAGAAATTAAGAGAGACATGGAAGCAACCCGCCCTATGGAAAGGCTTCTTTGCGGTGATGTGGGTTATGGAAAAACGGAAGTGGCTATGCGGGCCATCTTTAAAGCGGTCATGGACAGTAAACAGGTAGCCGTATTGGTACCCACAACAGTGCTGGCGCAACAACATTATCAGAATTTTAAACAGCGCTTTGGAGAATTTCCGGTGAAAGTGGACTATATTTGCAGATTCCGCTCTCCTGCAGAACAAAGAGAAATTGCCAAGCGGCTGAAGCGGGGCGAAATTGATGTGCTCATCGGCACCCATCGGTTATTGCAAAAGGATATGGAATTTAAGGATTTGGGATTGCTGGTTGTGGATGAAGAACAGCGCTTCGGCGTTGCCCATAAAGAAAAAATAAAGACATTAAAGCCCAATGTGGATATTTTGACATTGTCGGCTACCCCCATTCCCAGAACCTTGCATATGTCCATGGTGCAAATCCGGGATATCAGTCTCATTGAAGAACCGCCGGAAGAGCGGCATCCGGTGCAGACTTATGTCATTGAGCATGATCCCAAAATCGTGCGGGAAGCCATTTATCGGGAACTGGGCCGGAAGGGGCAGGTTTTTTACCTGTATAACAAGGTGCGTACCATTGACGTGAAAGCCATGGAGTTGCAGCAGATGGTCCCGGAAGCCCGAATTGCGGTGGCCCATGGGCAGATGGGAGAGCATGAATTGGAACAGGTCATGATGGCATTTCTGGCAGGGGACTACGACATTTTAGTTTGTACCACCATTATTGAATCCGGTATTGATATGGCAAATGTGAATACCATTGTTATGGAGGACGGCGACCATTTAGGGCTTGCACAGCTGTATCAGCTGCGGGGACGGGTAGGTCGCTCCAATAAAATGGCGTATGCCTATATTACCTACCGAAAAGACAAGGTGCTGACAGAATTTTCGGAAAAAAGACTGCAGACCATCCGGGAATTTACGGAGTTTGGCTCCGGTTTTAAAATTGCCATGCGAGATTTGGAAATCCGGGGTGCGGGAAATCTTTTGGGTCAGCAGCAGCACGGACAGATGGAAAGTGTAGGATATGACATGTATGTCAAGTTGCTGGATCAAGCGGTAAAAGAGTTAAAGGGCGATGCCATGCAGCAGACAGAGGAAGAAGTAACCATCGATATTACCATAACCGCCTATATTGACAGCCAATATATTTTAAAAGAAGAAGAACGGCTGGAAATGTATAAGAAAATTTCCCTCATTGAGACTTGGGAAGATGTAATGGATGTGCGGGATGAGCTGATTGACCGGTATGGGGATGTGCCGGATGCGGTGGAAAATCTGATTTCCGTGGCGTGGGTAAAGGCGCTGGCAAAGAAAGCGGGTTTTTGCGCCGTGACGGAACAAAAAGATTTGGTGATACTGAAATTCAGTCCCAATATTCCCATTTCTCCGGAAAAAATAGGGGAAGTAATGGACACCTTTAAACGCAAGCTTCTTTTTAATGCCGGGGTGGAACCTTACCTGGCTTATCGTAAGGATTCTGTGAAAGGGGATAAGTTATTAGATGAAATTGAGATGGTTTTGAAAAGATTTTGTGAAACCTGAAAAAATAGCTTGAAGAATTGGCAGTAGTCATTTATAATAAACAAGTTAGAATATACAGCAATAACAATATATTGTACAAGGGAGAGATTATTTTGGCTAAGAAAACAATTATTTTTGACGATTATGAAAAGTCAAACAAGAAGAAATCCAATAAGATTAAAAAAGGCATTTCTTCAAAGATGATAGCGATTATCGTTGCAGCTGTATTGGTGGTTGCCATTGCAGTAACTGCTGTGGTTGCGATCATCAATGAACAGAGTAGTTACATTGCCTCCGTAAACGGTGTGAAGATTTCTGTGGATGACTTTGATTCAGAACTTTCCAGCGTTGTCAGCACTTATTTGGAAACTGCTGTTGAAGAGCAGGATTTGGATACAGACGACTCTGTAGCCGTAGAACAGTTCTGGAGCAGCACCAATGAAGACGGTGTCAACATGCGTCTGGCTGCAAAGCGAGAAGCAATGCAGAATATGGTTGAGTATGCAGTGCAGTTGCTGGTTGCAGAAGAAAAAGGCATTGTGCTGACCCAAAAGGACAAATCCAACTTAATTAAAGAAGCAGAATCCAATGCAGAATATTATGCAAGTTATTATAACAGCGTTTACAGTTCTACTTATACTGCCGAATCTTTCGTAGAGGAATATTATGGTGTAAGCTATGCTGATTACAAGAAACTGTATATGGAAAGTTATATTCTCAATCAGTTGACTGTTATGATGAAAGCACAAATGACTGTAACCGATGATGAAATTCAGGCTTGGTATGACAAGGAACCGGAAACCTATGATTTGTATATGGTAGATACCATTTATGTTTCTTATCTAACCACAAATGACGATGACGAAGATGTTTTGCTGGAAGGGGATGAATTGACAGCAAAGCAAACTGTAGTGGCAGACATTGAAGCCGGACTGACCTCTGAAAATTTTGCGGAGTTTGCAAAAGACAATGCAGATGCAACAGTATCTTCTTCTTCCTTACAGATGACAGACGGTAAGGTTACTTTGACCAATACAGATGCAAATATGGAAGAAGTAAATACCTGGCTCAATGAAACCGGTTTGGCTGATGCTTCCACCTGGACCAAGATTGAAGTCAAAGGTGCATCTTCCGGCGACTTTGCGGAAGACGTAATTGGTGTTTACTTTGTAAAATTTGATACGAAAGTAGACATTAACACAGAAGACAATGCAGATGCAACTGACATGCGCAAGACCATCAAAGAAGAAATTATGGCTGATAACTATGAAAAGATGGTGGAAGAATGGGCTGCAGATACTGCAAAGTATGTAGTATCCTATAATGGTAATATTTATAAAAACTATAATGTAGCAGGTTATAAAGCAGAATAAGATTTTCCCAAAAGCGATTAAAATAAAAGAATCCGACCGAAAAGATAGCTTTCGGTCGGATATTTTTTGTATAGGTGTTTTCATTTTTGCGGAAATGTGATAAAGTAGTAATGTCCAAAATTTGTCAAAGGAGATACAACGATGAAAAAACTGTTAGCATTTGGATTATGTATTGTGTTGGTTCTTTCCATGACGGCTTGTAATCAAGAGCCGGAATCGAAAACCACATCCATTTATGAAAATGTGTATGATGTGGAA
Source organism: uncultured Eubacteriales bacterium (assembly GCA_964392835.1). Classification (GTDB taxonomy): domain Bacteria; phylum Bacillota; class Clostridia; order UBA1212; family CASDQQ01; genus CAYMRI01. Next base: position 13,777 of record CAYMRI010000011.1, on the reverse strand, counting down.
AGAGCAGAAACAGGGTTGACTTGGCCGGAGGGACAGTCTATGCCAAGCATGGCATACCCTGCAGATACTGTTCAAGTAGTAGATGTGAACAAGGAAAGCAACAATGAAAAGTATATGTTGGTTAGTTTGCAAGGTATTGTAAACAGAACACAGCCAAGAATCGCTTTGTGTTACGGCGATGAAAGCAGTGGCGATGCCACGTGGCTGAAAGAAGAAGGGGTTAATATTGCGTATGTAGAGGATTATAATGACTTGATTTTACAGTATAAAGACGAAATCAGTGGCCTGGTTATCTGGGATACCAAAGAATCCGACACTATTAACCTAGCCCACACTTATGCAGGGATTCATAATGCTTTGGCTGTAACACAAAAGCAAGCGGAAACCTATTCCCAAGAACCGTATAATTTCCCTATCTTAGAAGATTACGTTGGTGATTTTGACAGTAAAATTGCTGTTTATGAATATATGTATGAGAACCTGTGGCCGGATTGTACCCATCGTTTAATTATGGGATTAGGCCCCGGCGTGACCATTACCGGGTCCAGAGATTTAGCCATTGCAGCAAAATGTGCTATTACATATACGGATTTGAACAATGCAGAAGAAGTTGCTGTGATGGAAAAATTCCTGGCAGATATGCGTCCCGGCATTGATTATTTTTCCGGATGGTTTGTAGATGGTAATGAAGGTGGCGGTATTGGATTAAATTCCAAGTATGGTATTGCATCAGTACCTTCTGACTATTATAACAACTATACCGTCCATGCATCTCTTTCCAGAGAGTTGGATATGCCTACTATTACGGAAAAACCGGAATTGGAAAACAAATACTATATTGCATTTGTTGTCAGCGACGGTGACAATCTGCAATATGTACAGGGTTCCATGAAAGGAAAGTTTGATGCCAGAGGCAGAGGAAAATATCCTATCAGCTGGACCATTGCAACTTCCTTGTTAGATGCAGGTCCGCAGATGTTAAACTATTATTATAAAAATGCAACAGAATTGGATTGTTTTGTTTCCGGTCCTTCCGGTGCAGGGTATACCAATATTGATAAGTGGAATGAGAATTATGAGGCAATCACTGCCAGTGGTGAGAGTTTTGCAATTTATGCAACCAGAGCGGACACTTATTTCCGGAAAACCGGTATTCGTTTTGTAACCGCATGGTATTCCATCTACAATTCCCAAGTAAAGATTTATGCAGATAATGCACCGTCTATGATTGGTATTTCCAGAACACATAACCTAACCAATCAGAATCAGGATACCCAGCGTATGGTAGAAAATATGCCGTTCTTGCTTACCAGTCCTTGGTATGATGGTGATTTCGATCGTGTACAGGGTATTTTGGAAGACGCTTTGAATAACTATAGTGGTAGAAAGCCGGAATTCCGTCTTGCACAAATTGTAGGTTGGGATATGAATACTACCACCTTCAACAGAATGTGTAAAGAATTAAAAGAACAATATGGTGATTTGGTTGAGTTTGTAAGAGCAGACCACCTGGCAATGTTGTATGCAGAATATAACGGCGCAACTTACAATGTATCTTTACGCGCAGATGTGACTGCTTCCGGTTCTGACAGCGGCGAGACCATCGATGGAACTGAAGTATCCTATGATGCAGCGCAAATCGTTGACGGCTCCACTGCAAAATACAAAGGCTGGAAGTTTAGCGGGGAAGAAAAGTGGATTACTGTGGACTTGGGCGAAACCTATGAAATCAACCGTTATTATTTGAGCCTTGCAGGTACCGGTTACTATGGCAGAGAGTTGAATCTGAAAGACTTTACCATCGAATATAGTGTAGATGGAGAAGAATGGGCAGAGCTTGATGTGATAAAGGGAAATACGGACAATATTCTGGATAGAACCTTTGATGCAGTAGAAGCAAGATATGTAAGAATTAATGTTCAGGATGCAGGGGAAGACGGTGTTGCCAGAATTCAGGAATTTGAAATTCATGGTAAGAAACCGGGAGCAACGGCACCGGAACAATAAAAAACAATCATCACAGATTAAAAATAAGAGCCAGCGGTTTTGCAGAAATAGCGAAAGCTTTTGCAAAACCGCTTTTCTTATAATGACAAATGCTACAACCTATGATACAATAAATAAGAATAACAACGAGAGTGAGGTTGGACAGGTGAAGTTTATTGCAAGATGTATAGACTCTATTGAAAGAAGACCCTTTATTTTCTGGTCCCTTTTTCTTTTCTTTTTTGTGCTGAGCTATGTGGAACAGTTTCTGTATTCCTTATATAAATCTTTTCTTTCTGCGGATATTACCAATTTGTTTGGCTTTTTCCTCAATACAGATTCTAAGAATACGGAAAGTTTGGGAAATGCTGTGGCAGGAACCATTAGCACGGAAAGCACAGTTACTTTCGGGTCTGTGGTGTTGACCATTTTGGTGGGGGCACTTTTGCTCTTTGCCTTTGCCGCCATTCTTTCCACCTATTTTTCCGGTTATTTTCACACATTGAATTTATCTTTGCAACCCAATAAGGAAAAGACACCCGGAGAGTTTAAACGAGGTGTAATGAAACATTATTTTAAATTTACCATTTATATTTTTGTTCATGTAGTCATCTTGATTCTTACGGCTGTGGGCGCTGTTTTTGCCATGTTTCCGGCAAAACTCAGCTTTGATATGGTTTATTCCGGCGGAAATAACGGCTTGTTAATGGCCAGCATCTTTTTAATTCTGCTAAGTGTGATTGTCATTGCGTTTATCATTGCAATTATTTTAATGTATACTTCCTATGCATATCCGTCTTTGGTTTGCTTCAAAAAGGGTGCGGGATACATGGCTAAGAAAGTAGTGAATGCGAAATTCTGGTATATCCTGCCGCGACTTATGGGATTTGTAATTGCTTTTGGTGCATGGCAATTCTTTTTGGGAAGCATCGAGTATGGTCTGGAAAGCTTGGCGGCCACCATTGCAGTTTTTGTATTAAATGCAGTTCTGAAAACCTATCTGGTATTTTCCTTCTTGTTCTTTGTCTTTTTTACATTCCGCCAGATTAAAAATGTATTGCAGGCAGAAGAAGCGGAGCAGAGTGCAGAGGCGTAAAATAAAATGGCAAATATAGGAAACTCTTTTCACAATAAAATTTTTGGTGTGCGGTGTGACGGGCGGCCCGGCATTGCTTATCTTAGGCATACAGATTTTGACGGCTTGCAGATGCAGCCGTTTTCTTTTCAAAATCGGGAAGGAAACACCTTGCGAGGTGGTCTGTATTCCTACGAAAACCATGATAAACAACCCTTGGTTGTATTTTTCCACGGCATGGGTGGCGGCTATCTGGCTTATATGGCAGAAATCGAGTATCTTTGCCGCAGTGGGTATCGGGTCATTTCTTATGATTATACCGGCACCCTTTCTTCCGACGGGGATGCTTTGGGGGGCTTTTGTCAAAGTCTTTCCGATGGAGACGATGCGTTAACCCATATCAAAAACAATTTTCCCGGAGAATCTATTTATGTCATGGGACACAGTTGGGGCGGTTATACGGCGGGATGTATGGTAAATCTGCACCCTGACATTCAAAAAGCGGTATTGTTGGCACCGCCTGTTTCCATGTCTGCCCTATATTTGCAAATGTCACCGGTTAAAATGATTGCCAATGCCATGATTGAACTTGAAAAAAATAAGTATCCGGCATATTGGGAGCAAAGTGTCTTAAAAGATTTTTCTCAAAACAGCAAGACGGCTGTGATGGTGATACAGTCCCGAGATGATAAAGTGATAAGCTATGACAAGCATTTTGCCCTGTTGCAAAAGGAAGAAGCGCTTTCCAATGTGCAATTTATAACGGTAGAAAATAAAAATCACAATCCAACCTATACAGAGGATGCAGTTGCGTATATGGAGGAATATTTAAAAAAGCTGAATAAGGCAAAGTCGGATGCGCAAGTGAAAGCCTTAGAAAAAGCGGCCCAGTGGCGCAAAATGTGCGAACTGGACCGCAATGTAATGGATCAAATTCTGGCCTTTTTAGAGGCTTAATCTTTGGTAGAAGCAGTTAATACCACTTCACATTCAATTCCCAAACCCTGCCCAAATGGCGTTAATCCTTCACCGGTGGTGGCGGTGATGCCGATAGCATCCGGCGGCAATTGCAGTAATGCACTTAAAGATTCCCGCAAGGGGGTTAGCATGGGTGTAATCTTTGGGAATTTACATTCTATGGAAATGGAAATATGCTGCAGTGTAATGCCGGCCTCTTTGGCATCCTGTAAGGCCTCCGCCAAATAGACCCGGCTGTCTGTGATGCCTTGTTCCAAACAAAGTTTATCTGCCCGGGGACCCAGAATATTTTTACAGGTCACACCGGAAATGGCGTTGGTGATGGCATGCAGGACTACATCCGCATCGCTGTTGCCGGAAAGCGGGGGAGCACCTTCAAATTCTACGCCGCCTAAGATTAATTTTTTCTCTTTGTCATTTTGATCAAAGGCATGACTGTCTTTTCCAAATCCTACTTTTATCATAGAATGCCTCCCTGTGTGTTTGTTATTTTACGCCGCTGGAGCCAAAACCGCCGCCGCGGTTGGTGCCAATGGTGCTGACATCATCGGTTAAGATAAACTGGATACGGGGCACCCGACCCAATACAAACTGTGCTACCCGTTCGCCCTTTTCAATGTGGAAAGGGGTGTCCAAAGAGGTATTGGTCATAATAATGCCGATTTCATCCCGGTATCCGGCGTCAATGGTGCCGGGCGCATTGGAAACACGCAAGGGGGTTTTTACGGAAAGACCGCTTCTGGGGCGCACCTGAATTTCATACCCTTCCGGAATGGCCATTTTTAATCCGGTGGGAACAATCTTGGTTTCCTGGGGTGCCAAATCCACACTGACTGCGGCTCTCACATCCATGCCGGCGTCGTGGAGACGGGCATAAGCCGGTAATTGTACATCCTCTCTGCAAATTTGTACGTGTACTGCTACTTCTTCGTAAGCCATAATACATCCTCCAATTCTTCTAATGATTCTTCTAGTATTTGTAATCTAAAATGTCTATAACCCTTTTGTTTTAATTGCCGGATTTCTTCCGCAGAAAACGACAAAGGTTTTGCACTTAAAATATCCGGACGGCAACCTCTGCCTTGGCAGAGAATGGGGTAAGTATCCCCCTGTGCATCCTGCAAATAATGCAGCTTTCGATGTCCCTGGCAAGGGTGCTGTCCATAATGGGCGCCTATGGGGCAATGTTCTGATGTCATCACCGGAATCTTGCCATATACAATCACCTCTGTATTTGCAATCCAAGGGGCATCGCTTATGTCTCTGGCCTGTTCCGGTGATAGTGTCATCCGGGAAAAACCAAGTTGCTGCAAAGTTTCGCCGGTGTAGGCATGATACAAATTTAAACCGATATTGCCCCAAACAGGTTTTCCGTAGGGTTGAACCAGAGAAAAAGCGCCAAGGGTGCCCACTAAGAATCCATCGACATAGGGACACATCATAGGGAATGCCTGTAGTTCTTCCTTTTTTGTCACCGTGGGGACTGTCAGGATACAGGCGATGCCGTTATGCCGTAAGGCTTCCAACACCGGATAATAGGTAGGGCGGAAACATTCCGGTGGTAGCAACAGGGTGTTGACTTGCCTCCAAGGGGAATCCGGGGTATCCAAACCCTGCAAAAATCTGCGAAAACTTCGAGTCGTGTGGCAAAGCAGGCTGACGGTAATTGGCGGCTGTTTTGCCGGCATTTTGCTGACAGATACAGTTGGCAATGGGGGCAAACTCTTTTTGGGTTTCTTAGATTGAGCAATCAGTTTGTCCGCCAAAGCTTCCAACGCCTTTCGCCGTAACTGATTCAACTGGGACACCGGTGCGTAAAGACCTTCTTCAAAGGAAAAACAAGCTTTGGCCACGGAGAAGGGATAGGTGTCCATTTTACTTAGCTGCGCCAATAAACGTTCTTTTGTGAATCCTGCGGTTTGTGCCCGCTCCGGCAAGGGACCGGTGACTTGAACGGTGGCCTTGCCGTGGGAAAGGGTTAGCCGCATGGGTGTGTTTTCCTGAAATACAAATTTTAGGTCCACATCAATGGTGCGAAGGGCCTTTGCTGCGGTATAGGTTGCAGCAATCTGTTCATTCAATCGTTTGTCGGATGTTTTTACCAGTTGCAATCCGTTTTTCAATTTGGACGGATTCTCTACCGGGATGCGGGAGAGTTCTACTACTTGACCGGCATGCGCTTCTTTCACAAAGCTGCCACCAACCATAATGCCGGTGACAATGCCTCCCGGCCGTTTTTCTGCATTGGTTAAGAGTTCTACACCATCTCCCAGGCGGATTGTGTCGCTGAGCCGCACTTTCATACTGGGATATTTGGGGTGACAGGAAAGCAGGGTCCCAAGGGGGGTTCCCATATTTTTGGGCAGCTCTTTGCAAACGGTCTGCTGCATATTTTTCTCATAGAAATAGCCCTTTGAAAAACCGCCCCGGTTAAAAATCTGCAATAATTCTTTCCTATCTTGCTGGGTTAAGGGCTGGCTTTGAGGCAAATGTTGGCAATAATCCAATGCTTTCCGGTATTTGGAAGTAATAATGCCCACATATTCCGGGGATTTCATACGACCTTCCAGTTTTAAAGAATGGATGCCTCTGTCAACCAGTTCTTTGATAAAATCCACGGTACAGATGTCTCTGGTGCTGAGTAAATATCCCTGGTCCAGGGTGTCCCGCTCCGGGGAGAGCAGACGGTATCTTTGCCGGCAAGGCTGGGCACAAGTGCCTCGGTTGCCGCTGCGACCCCCAATCATACTACTCATGAGGCATTGACCGGAATAGGAAACACAAAGTGCGCCATGGACAAACACTTCCAGTTCTACAGGCACATTTTTCCGGATTTGGCCCATTTCCTTTAACGACACTTCCCGGGAAAGCACCACCCTGGAAAAACCCATATCTGCCAACAGCTTTGTACCTTCTGTATTGTAGGTGGTCATCTGGGTGCTGGCATGAAGTGGTATCTCCGGCAATTGTTGTCGCAACAGGGAAGCAAACCCCAAATCCTGGGTAATGACTGCATCCACCCCCATAGAATAGGATTTATTTGCATATTCCAAGGCGGCGGACAATTCGGCTTCTTTTAATAAGGTGTTTAGGGTGAGATAAATCTTTACATCCCGTAAATGGGCATAGTCAATGGCTTGTTGCAACTGCATGTCATCAAAATTAGAGGCATATTGTCTTGCATTAAACAATCTGCCTCCAAGATATACTGCGTCTGCACCATTTTCTACTGCCGCCCGCAATGCGTCTATGCTGCCGGCGGGCGATAGTAATTCTGTCATCATAAGCGATTCTTATTTGCGTTGCTGATTTGTACGTCCTTCTTTAAATTATCCTTTTCCAGTTGGTCAATCTTTGCAAGCAACTGCTCAATCTGGCTGTTCAGGGTGGAGTTGGTGCGCTTTAATTCTTCATATTCATCCATTAAGCGCTTCACTTCATTTTTTACTGCAACAAAATTCTTTTGTGCCTTAAACAATTCGTCGGTAATGGTAATGGAAGTTAATGCCAATTCCGTTGCTTCGTTGAGCTTTACACCGCCTTTGGTCAGGGCCTGAATTTTGTTGTTTAAATAAAGAACGATTCTCTGAATATAATCTTCGGATTCATCGTGTACCAATGTAACCTCACGGCCATTGATGATAACTGTGCTTTTTATTTTCTCAGCCATAATATCCGCTCCTCTTTGGTTATAATTACTTATATTATACTATGGTAAAAACCCTTTTGACAAGGGCAATTTACAGGTTTTCAGATGACGATACCGCCATTGGGGCTTAAAATTTGTCCTGTGATAAAATCTGCCTTTTCGGAGGCGAAAAATAAAATGGCATCTGCAATTTGTTTCGGGGTTCCCAAAACGCCCAAAGGAGTCTCTTCTTTTAATGCTTCCAGAATTTCCGGGGAAAGGTGGGCGTTCATTTCCGTTTGGATGACGCCGGGGGCTACACAGTTTACCTGAATGTTGGAAGGGCCAAGTTCTTTTGCAAGAGCTTTGGTAAAACCGATAACTGCAGCCTTGGCTGCGGAGTAATGTACTTCGCAAGAAGCCCCGCAAATACCCCAAATGGAAGAAAGGTTAATGATTTTACCGGCCTTTTTGTGAATCATGTCCGGCAACACTTCCTGGGTACAGTGAAACATACCTTTTACATTTACATCAAACATACGATTCCAGTCTTCTTCCTGGATATCGGAAAAAAGTGTTTGCTGGGCGATGCCGGCATTATTGACCAAAATGTCAATGGCACCGAAAGTATCATGAATTTTGGAAATCATTGCCTGCACTTGTTCTCGGTCTGCGATGTCTGCTTGGACCAGAAGCAGTCGATAGGGCATATCCGGCATGTTTTCGTCTGCCACCAACTCCCGATATAAAGATTTAGCAGCATCTTCATTTTGATGATAATGAATGGCTACATGATACCCTGCCAAAGCAAACTGCCTGGCAGTTTCCCGGCCGATACCCCGGGATGCGCCGGTTACAAGAACGGTTGCGGACATAAAAAATCTCCTTCCATAGATAGATACATCCATGGTACACTAAGGACTCCAAAATAGCAATACGGGGGGCTTTAATTCCGCTTGCTATCTTGCATTTGACCGCCGGCCTATGTTATAGTAAAGGTAGACATTTTTCAGCTATGAACAATGGGTATTTATTTTTTTAGGAGGAAATTTTTCATGAAAAAGACACTTTTAGTATTTTTGTGTGCAATTTTGTGCATTGCAAATGTATGTTTGTTTGCAGCATGCCAGGATACCACACCGGAAGAATCTGCAACCCCTGCAGCAACGACACCGGCAAGTGATGCGACTACTGCGGGAACAGTGGCAACACCGGACGCTACACCCAGTGCAGAATCTACTCCGACTGCAGATGCAACTACAGAAGGTTCTGCAACTCAGGATGCAACACAAAGCGCAACACAAAGCGCAACACAGGAACCGACTCCCACTCCCACCGCAGAGCCGGTAGGTTTGAGCGGCACTGTTGCACACTGGAAGTTCCAAAATGACAGTAAGTATTTTTCCGGTTCTTTGAACGGCACGAACCTAAAGTTCAAAGACTTGTCCGGAAACGGCAATACTTTGGAAGTGAAAGTAGAAGGTAACGGCGACAAGTTTGATGTATTTTCTTGGGATAGTGGTTCGACATTAAAGTCCGGGGGAAGTTCTGCATTGTATTTTGGAAATACATATGACAATGCCAAGAAGGTTGCTCCGTCTGAATATAGCTCCAATGATATGCAATGGACAGGTGGCACCTATGTATCCGGTAAATATTTTTCCACAGTGAGCGGTGCTCCTATGAACGACGATAATTTTGAAGATGGCTATACCGTGGAAATCATCTTTAAGATTGATACAAATTTTAATAACAATTATAACAGATATGCAGGGATGTTCTCTCGGCAGGGCATTGTGGGAAATGAACCTTGGTTCTCTATGGCTTTAACAGAAAGCTCTACTATCAATGCCAGCGGCGCTATGAAAAGTAGTGGCACGATTGGATTACAGCTTGTGCAGAGCGCAAAGAATGCTTTCCAAGCAGAACAGAATGTAGAACACAGTTCTATTACAGAAGGACAATGGGTTCACTATATGATAGTGTCCAATAATGGTCAAATTAATGCCTATGTGAACGGCCAAAAAGTTGATAGTGTAAATATATCTTGTGCAAGCATTGGAGACTCCGGATTTGGATGGGACGTTGGTGTTGGCAGAAAAGATTTTACCGGCCAAAGCGTTAAGAATCCTGCACACGAAGAAGGCGGTATCCGTCGTTTGTTCTGTGGTACCATCAGCGAAATCAGAGTGGTTGACCATGCAATTACTGTAGAAGAATCTCTTTACAATGCACCGGTAAACAACTAATTTGCAACAATTGAAAGGAGAGTTTCTCATGTGGAAACGGCAATTGGCTTTTTTATTAGGCCTTTGTATATGTATTACTTGTGTTATGACCGGCTGTCAGGATGATACCACGGACACGCCGTCTGATACAGATGGGGAGCAGCAGTTGGTTGAGACCAGCATCTACCCCAATCTATATGTTGATGAAACTCCCGTAAACAGAAGCGAAACAGGAATTACTTGGGAACAAGGGCAGGCTTTGCCTGCCTTTGCGCCTGTTGCGGACAAAGTATACGGGTTGGATGTTACCAGCGGCAATAACGCCAAGAAAATTATGCTGGCATCTTTTGTGGGTGTGATTAATAAAACACAACCCAGGGTTATGTTGTATACCGCCGCTGAAAAGACAGAAGAATGGTATGAAAAGTGCGGTATCAATGTAGAAGTGGTAAAGGACACAGATAGTATTATCGAACAATATAAAGAGGAAATTAAGGGCTTGATTGTTTGGGATGAATCGGAACCGGCTACCATGCATTTGGCTGCGACTCATGCGGGTATTGAAGGTGCCATGATTGTAAATAAGAAACAGGTGGCCACCTATACTGCAGAACCTTACAACCTGCCTATTATTGCAGATTATCGTGGACAGTTTAGCAGTGAATTGGAAGTGTACCAATATATTTATGATAATCTTTGGTCTCAGTGTTCCCATCGTCTGCTTGCAGGACCGAAACTGGAAACACATGATATGGTGGACTTGGTAGTTGGTGCTAACCTGGCAGCGGTTTGGTTTGATGTAACAAATGCCGAACATGCGGAATTATTGAAGAAATTTTTGCAGGATATGACGCCCGGCGACTCCTATTACATCGGTTGGTGGTCTTCTGAGGGTACCGGCGTAAGCTTTGCATCTAATTACGGTGTTGCTACCATTCCCGCAGACTATTACAACAATTATTCTTTATATTCCGGTACTTCTCGCGAACTGGATGCGCCTACGGTACCTGCAAAACCGGAACTGGAAAACAAGATTTATGTTGCTTTTGTATTAAGTGACGGGGATAATACCCAGTATGTACAACATACCATGGGAACCAATTCTAATTTGTGGGCATCCAAGAAGCGTGGTGATATTGCCATTACTTGGACTTGTTCGCCTTCTTTAATGGATGCAGGACCCCAGATTCTGAATTATTTTTACACCACGGCTTCTGAAAATGACTGCATTATTTCCGGCCCTTCCGGACTGGGATATACTTATCCTACCGATTGGGACACCGAGACAGCAGGGATGGATGCTTTGACCAAATATGCACAGAGAACCAATTCCTATTTCTGGCGTTCCGGCTTCCGTGTGATTACGGTATGGAGTCATTTGAATGAAGAAGAATCTTCTGTATACGCCAAGAATATTCGTTGTTTAACAGGGATTGGGGTGCAGTCTTTTGGTTCCGGACAGGGAGACACCTATCAATTTACACTCGATGGCAAATTGGCTGTTTCTGCAACCTTACCTAAGTATGAAAAACTTTCAGACCAGGCACTCTCCGTTATGCAGGCTTATATCAAGGCCAAATATGACGGCAGCGCACCTTGTTTTATTATGCCGCAATTGGTTGCCTGGAACCTGGGTGTTAGCGATATTCTTTCTTTGAGTAAGAAATTGCAAAAAGAATATGGCGATTCCATCGAATTCGTACGTGGGGACCATTTAATGATGCTTTACAGCGAATATAGCAACACCCCGTACAATGTGGTATTGCAAAACACCAATATTTCCGCATCTTCCAGTGATGACGGTTATGAGGTATCCAAGGCGGTAGACGGCTCCTTCTCTAAGGGCTGGCAATGTTCCGCAGATGAAAAATGGATGCAAGTAGACTTGGGTGCCAGCTACACCATTTCCCGTTATGTATTGCAAAATGCAGGTCTTGCTTATGCCCCTGCTGAGCAGAACACCATAGGCTTCAAGCTCCAGGCCAGCACCGATGGCGAGACTTGGACAGACATTGATGTGGTAACCGCCAACCAGAGCAATGTGGTAGACAAAGACGTAGAAGCCTTTACTGCACAATATGTAAGAGTGGAAATTACCAACGCCGGTTCCGACGGCATTGCCCGGATTCAGGAATTGGAACTGTACGGCAACAAGGCTGCATAATTTCTTTTGAAAAATTTTCAAGGGGGCTTCGGCCTCCTTTTTTGTTTGTGCAGTGGCAGGGCAGGAGTTAACTACAATTTGGCGGAAAGTTAACTACTGTAGTTAACTTTTTTGAGTTTTGTAGTTAACTTTCCTTTAGAAGCAAGAATATTTGACGAAATGCACTTCTTGCTATATCATAGAAGGGCATTCTTACACGGAGATGTACCCAAGTGGCTGAAGGGTCCGCACTCGAAATGCGGTAGGTCGCTAAACCCGGCGCGAGAGTTCAAATCTCTCCATCTCCGCCAAAGGAACAAAGGCATCGCCGAATGGCGGTGCTTTTGTTCCTTTTATTGTGTGAGGAGATATGAACTGGAAGCGCCGGGTTCCCGGCGGGAGCAAAGCCGGCGGAGCGCGTCCGGTGGACGAAGAAGCGAGGCGGGTTTGGCGCAGCGGTCGGCTTTTGCAAGAGAGCGCAGCGGGTCGCAGCAAAAGGCGTAGGCACCGTACAAGGTCACAATCGAAATTCGGTGCCGTGAACCGCAAGGGTGATTCAAATCTCTTCATCTCCGCCAAGGCCAAAAGTATTGCTGAAAAGTAGTGCTTTTGGCTTTTTATTTTTCCCAACGGCTTCCGAAATTTCCTGCAGAGGGTAATGCCAAGCCGTTTTCCATTGCCTGTGCAGAAGAAATCTTGGAAGTGTAATCCAGGTGCGCATAAATATTGGCTGTGGTTAAGAGTGAAAAATACAATGCCCGGTGGTGCTGCTTCATATACCGCAGACGTTGTTGTCCCCATATACCGATTGGCCGTTCTTCATCGGCCGGTAGTCGCAGGTTGGGAAGATAGTAATCGCCGACTTTTCTGTAGGAGCCACCCATTTGTTCAAATATTGTTTTCGCCATATAGCAAGACCTCCTCTGTATCTTTTTGGTATCTGTATTGTACAAAGAAGGTTTTGGTTATGCCAATGTGCGATTGGGCAAGAAAAGTAAGGGGAAAGTGAAGATTTTCCGTAGAATGTTAAGGAGAAAGTGAAGAGATTTGTGAGAATGTGAAGAATTGTCTTAACATTCTCTTTTGCAAGTGGCAAAAGGGCAGAGGACGGAAAGCTTTATAAAACATTAGAATTAAACATAAATCGTCAACAGCTTGTTGACGATTTGTGTGGACACTATGTGTAGAAAGTTATGTACCATCTTCTGCCTTAGAAAGAATAATAGACGCAATCAGGATTTAAGCTTATATGTGCGGTTCCGATTGCTGCCTTCTGCAACAACTGTTTCCTCGGAAATCATTTCGGCAAGTAAGCGTCTTGCTCTTGCTTCTTTTACGCCTAAAAGATTTGCAATGTCTGAACATTTTGCCAAAACATTTTCAGTCAAAAAGTCGATAACAATTTCTTTTTGTACTGCAGATTTTCCCGGCACTTTTTTATCGCTACTTTTTATCGCTACTTTTTTATCGCTACTTTCTGCGGTTAGTAGCGATAAAGTGATGCGTTCGGGGTCGAAACTTTCGCTGATTTTCGGTGTAGACCAACCTTGTTTTTTCCAAACATTGTAAATATTTGGAATACCACTACCGGCACGTTCACCCACATCAATAAGGTTAAACATTTTAATAAGCGCACTATTTCTTGGGTCGGAAACACCGCCGCTGATTGCTGCTTCGACATCAATTCGAAACCCACCCGGATTTGAAAAAATGATCTCCTTTCTTTTCTTAATGATAAC